>JALFTO010000157.1 GCA_022779165.1 Lachnospiraceae bacterium | reverse complement strand
ACCGAGATGATGCTTCCCATCATTGACAAAATGGATAAAGTAGGTTACCACGCAGTAGAGTGCTGGGGTGGTGCTACGTTTGATGCATCTCTTCGTTTCCTGAAGGAAGATCCGTGGGATCGTCTGAGAAAGTTAAGAGACGGCTTCAAGAACACAAAGCTGCAGATGCTGTTCAGAGGACAGAATATCCTCGGTTACAGACCGTATGCTGACGACGTTGTTGATGCGTTCGTTGAGAAGTCTATCGCAAACGGTATCGATATCATCCGTATCTTTGACTGTCTGAATGACTTGAGAAATCTTCAGGAGGCAGTAAACGCAACAAATGAGATCAAGAAGCGTGAGGGCAGAGGTCATGCACAGGTAGCTCTTTCCTATACCCTTGGTGATGCTTACACCATGGAATACTGGGTAGACATGGCAAAGAAGATTGAGGAGATGGGTGCGGATTCCATCTGTATCAAGGATATGGCGGGTCTGCTTGTTCCTTACAAGGCTGCAGAGATGATCAAGGCGATGAAAGAGGCTACCAAGCTTCCGATTCAGTTACATACACATTATACTTCCGGTGTGGCTAGTATGACATATCTGAAGGCGGTAGAGGCCGGTGTTGATATCATTGACTGTGCAATGTCTCCTTTTGCACTCGGCACATCACAGCCTGCAACAGAGGTTATGGTTGAGACCTTCAAGGGTACTGAGTACGACACAGGATACGATCAGAACCTGCTTGCTGAGATTGCTGACTACTTCAGACCTTACAGGGATGAATGTCTTGCAAACGGTCTGCTGAATCCGAAGGTTATGGGTGTAGATATCAAGACTCTGCTTTATCAGGTACCCGGCGGAATGCTTTCCAACATGGTGAGCCAGCTGAAAGAGCAGAATGCAGAAGACAAATATTATGATGTGCTGAAGGAGATTCCTCAGGTGCGTAAGGATCTGGGCGAGCCCCCTCTGGTTACACCTTCTTCCCAGATCGTTGGTACACAGGCGGTATTCAATGTGCTGATGGGAGAGAGATACAAGATGGCTACTGACCAGACCAAGGATGTGCTCCGCGGAAAATACGGTCAGACGATCAAGCCTATGAATCAGGAAGTCATTGACAAGGTTATCCCCGGTGAGGAGAGAATCACCTGCCGTCCCGCTGATCTGATCGAGAACGAGATGGATAAGCTGGAAGCTGAGATGAAGGAATGGAAACAGCAGGATGAGGATGTATTGTCCTACGCACTGTTCCCTCAGGTAGCGACCGACTTCTTCAAATATCGTCAGGCGCAGCAGGAGAAGGTTGATATGACCGAGGCTGATACCAAGAACGGCGCTTATCCTGTTTAATTGAAAAGATAACAAAAGAACCCGCGGGAAGAAATGTTTCCCGCGGGTTTATTTCATAGTGATCAGGATTTTCCTTTTTCGTTTTCTTCGTTTTTGATTTCCCAGTGGATCAGGAAGGTGAGCAGTGCACGGAGTGCGATGATGCTTGCAACGATCAGGATCTCTTTGAATTCCCTGACGGCAACGGTACGCAGGATCTCACTGCCAAGCTTGAACTCGAGTCCCATTGCCATACCCTTTGCCAGATTAAGACGGACATCAGGATTATGCTTCACATAGTCATAGATTCCGCGCAGACAGGCAATGATGATGACGATCACGCCGACATATTCAAACAGCAGAATCGCATAATTAACAATTTCGTTCAGAATCGTGTGTAAGATCGTTTCCATAGAATCCCCCTTATTGCTTGTTATTATAACAGAAGATACCAATAAAAGGAATTGATATTTTGAGAAAAATCCCGGGAATTTTTCTTAGGGTTCAAAATTTCGGGGAGATGACAGGAAAGCAGTTGACGAATCGCATGGAATCAGCTACAATAACATGTGTTATCACGATAATACCGTTATTGTGTGTTAAAGGAGAAAATCATGGCAAGGAAAGCAACCGTTACGAAAACAATGATACTTGACAGTGCATTTGCACTGATGCGGGAAGAAGGCTTTGAGCAGGTGACAGCAAGGAAGCTGGCAGCGAAGGCAGGCTGCTCGACACAGCCGATCTTCCGTCTGTATGAAAATATGGATCAGCTGATCAGAGATCTTTATGAAAAAGCGGTTTTGTATTTTGAACGGTTTTATTCGGAGTATCCGCAGGGGGATGAAACGCCGTTCGTACATCTGGGAATGGCATATATCCATTTTGCATCTGCGGAAAAGAATATATTCCGGCTGTTATTTCTCTCCGAGCACCGGGGAGAAAAAAGCATGTACGAGCTGCTGAACGGGAATACGGGGGCAGTCGGAAAGGAGATTGCCAAGGCAAAGGCGGAAGGAGTTGCGGTACCGGGAGACCTGTTTATGAAGATGTGGATTTTTATCCACGGTGCAGCATGTATGTCGTTGACGGGAGATTTTGACCTCTCCGATGAAGAGACGCATACGCTGTTAAAAAATTCTTATCAGGCATATTCAGGTGTGGTGAAATAGGATATGGATACAAATGGAAAAAAAGACGATATTATCGCCAGGATCAATGAAAAGTATTCTTCCATGAGTAAGAGCCATAAGGCAATTGCTGCTTTTATCAGTGATCATTATGATCAGGCCGTTTTTATGACAGCGGCAAAACTGGGAGAGAAGCTCGGCATCAGCGAGTCGACGGTTGTGCGGTTCGCCTCGGGATTGGGATATGATGGATACCCGGAATTCCAGAAGGCTCTGGAGGAGTGGGTACAGAATAAGCTGAATACTGTGCAGAGAATGAGTGCAAAGTATGGGAAGAGCACTCAGTCGGAGATCCTAAGCACTGTACTTTCGGCCGATATCGAGAAGATACAGGATACGATGGAAAATCTTGATTCGGCTGCGTTTGAGACGGCGGTCGATATTATTCTGGAGGCAAAGACCGTTTATATTGTGGGAATCAGAAGCTGTGAGCCGTTGGCAGATTTCCTCAGCTTTTATCTGAACATGATCCGGGGCAATGTGCAGCTCCTTAGGACGACGAGTGTCAGTGAGATGTTTGAGCAGATGATCCGCATTGATGAGAAAGATGCGATTGTCGGCATCAGTTTCCCACGCTATTCCATGCGTACGCTCAAGGCGATGGAATTTGCCAATGACCGCAACGCCAAGGTGATCACGATCACTGATAGCGTGCACTCTCCGATGAATCTGTATTCGTCCTGCAATCTGTTCGCACGCAGTGACATGGTATCGATCGTGGATTCTCTGGTTGCCCCTCTTTCCGTTATCAATGCGCTTGTTGTGGCGTTGTGCTTAAAACGCCCGGAGGAAGTGAAGCAGGGACTTGAGATGCTGGAGGATGTATGGAATAATTATCAGGTCTATCTGAATGATGAGATCAATTTTATCGGTGAGGAACCGATTCTGGATTATTCGTTAAAAAAGGAGACAGATGCGTAACGTAATTGTGATCGGAGCAGGAGCAGCCGGTATGATGGCAGCCTGCCGCGCTTCGGAGTGCGGGGCCCGCGTGCTGCTGCTTGATAAAAACGAAAAGGCGGGAAAAAAAATCTATATCACCGGAAAAGGGCGCTGTAATCTCACAAATGCGTGTGATACGGAGGAATTGTTCCCGAACGTGGTGCACAATGCAAAGTTTCTTTATAGTGCATTTTACGGCTTTTCCAATTTCATGACGATGGAATTTTTTGAGAAATGCGGATGCCCTCTCAAGACGGAAAGGGGCAATAGAGTGTTTCCTGTTTCGGATCACTCTTCGGATGTCATCAGGGCGCTGGAACGACAGCTGTCCCAAAACAGGGTACAGATCCGACTCCGCACGGAAGTCCGTGAGATTGTCTGCCGGGATAATAAAATATCGGGCGTGATCTTAAAAAACGGAAAAACAGAATCGGCCGATGCCGTCATTTTGGCAACGGGTGGGTTGTCGTATCCGACGACGGGTTCCACAGGAGATGGATATCGAATGGCGGAAAAACTCGGACATACGATTGTCAAAACCGCTCCGTCGCTTGTGCCGCTCACGGTGAGCGGAACGTGCCCCAAAGAATTACAGGGGTTATCCTTAAAGAATGTGCAGGCTTCGCTGGTTTCTGCCGCTGACGGTAAAGTTCTGTATGAGGGATTCGGTGAGATGCTGTTCACTCATTTTGGCGTGAGCGGACCGTTGATCTTAAGCGCCAGCAGTTATTACGGAGAGAAAGAGAAAAAAGACGGCTGTTATCTGATACTGGATCTGAAGCCGGCGCTGACAGAGGAACAGCTGGATAAACGTCTGCTGCGTGACTTTACAGATAATCAGAATAAACAGTTCAAAAATGCTTTGGGAGGATTGTTCCCGAACAGGCTGATTCCCGTTATGATCCGGGAATCAGGAATCCCGGCGGAAAAGCCGGTGAATGAGATCACCAAAGAGGAGAGAAAGCATTTTGCCGCCGTAATCAAAAACTGGAGGATTAAGATCACGGATACGCGATGGTATGATGAGGCGATCATCACAAGGGGCGGCGTCAGCGTAAAAGAAGTGAATCCGTCAACAATGGAATCCAAGAAGGTATCCGGACTTTACTTTGCGGGCGAGCTGCTCGATCTCGATGCGCTGACAGGAGGATTCAATCTGCAGATCGCATGGTCGACAGGGTATCTCGCGGGAGAGAATGCCGCGGCAATGGCCGGAGAATGAGCGGTTTTCATAGAGATATTTATGTAAACCGAAATTGTGCGATTTGAACGGGAAGAAAAAGGAAAGGCAGGAGAAAAGGATATGAGTTATAATATTGCAATTGACGGACCGGCGGGAGCCGGAAAAAGCACCATTGCCAAAAAAATAGCGAAACAGCTGCAATTTATTTATGTGGATACAGGGGCAATGTACCGGGCAATGGCGCTGTTCCTGATCAGAAAGGGAATTCGACCGGAGGAGACGGAGAAAATCAGCGCCACCTGTGAGGAGGCCGACATTACGATCGCTTATGAGAACGGAGAACAGGTGGTATTACTGAACGGAGAGAACGTGAACGGCCTCATTCGTACGGAGGAGGTTGGAAATATGGCTTCCGCAAGTTCTGTCAATGGGGATGTGAGAAAAAAACTGGTGAAACTCCAGCAGGAACTTGCCAGAAAGGCGGATGTCGTCATGGATGGCAGGGATATCGGTACCTGCGTGCTGCCGGATGCCCAGGTGAAGGTATATCTGACTGCCGGTTCGGCTGTCAGGGCACAGAGAAGATATCAGGAGCTTATGGCAAAAGGCGAGCAGTGTGATCTCGCAAAGATTGAGCAGGATATTATTGAGAGGGATCACAGGGATATGACGAGAGAGATCTCCCCGCTCAGGCAGGCGGAAGATGCCGTGCTCATCGATTCTTCCGAAATGGGGATCGATGATGTGGTGGACGCTGTAATCCGGCTGTGTGAGAGATAGAGAACCGGAGGCGAAATGATGGAAGTGATTCTTGCAAAGAGCGCGGGATTCTGTTTCGGGGTGAAACGTGCCGTGGAAACGGTTTATCAGCAGACAGAAACAGGAAAACAAATCTATACGTACGGGCCGATCATCCATAATGAACAGGTGGTTTCGGATCTTGAGAGGCGCGGTGTCAAAGTGATAGACAGCGATGACGATCTGGGGAAAGTCAAGGACGGAACAATTGTCATCCGTTCCCACGGCGTGTCAAAGGAGATCAACAGGCAGATCGAGGAGCAGGGGATTGAATGCATTGATGCTACCTGCCCTTTTGTGAAGCGTATCCACCGGGTGGTGGAAAAGGCCAGCAGAGAGGGAAAACAGATCGTGATCATCGGCAATCCCGGACACCCTGAGGTGGAGGGAATCAGGGGCTGGTCGGAAACGCCTGCAGTGGTGATTGAATCGGAAAAAGAGGCGCTTGAATTTACAAATCCTGAAAACAGAGAGATCTGTCTCGTTTCACAGACGACATTTAACTACAATAAATTTCAAGAATTAGTTGAAATTATTGAAAAAAAAGGTTACAATACTATTGTTGTCAATACCATATGCAATGCAACGGAAGAAAGGCAGACCGAGGCAAAGGAGATTGCTTCGCATGTGGATGCAATGATCGTAATAGGAGGAGCTCACAGTTCCAATACAAGAAAACTGTATGAGATATGCAGGAAGGAATGTGAGAATACCTATTTTATACAGACACTGGATGACTTGAAATTAGACTTCCCTAATTCTGTCCTTCGAGTGGGTATTACTGCAGGGGCTTCGACCCCGAATAATATTATTGAGGAGGTTCAAAATTATGTCAGAATTAACTTTTGAACAAATGTTAGACGAATCATTCAAAACAATACATTCAGGAGAGGTAGTGGAAGGCAAAATCATCGATGTAAAGCCGGATGAAGCTGTTCTTGACATCGGATATAAGTCAGATGGTATTCTTACGAAGAATGAATATACAAATGAGTCCAATGTAGACCTTACGACTGTATTGCATGTCGGAGACACCATGGAAGTAAAGGTGCTCAAACTGAACGACGGAGAGGGACAGGTCCTGCTGACCTACAAGCGTCTGGCAGCGGATAGAGGCAACAAGCGTATTGAGGAAGCTTTCAACAGTCAGGAAGTGCTCACAGCAAAGGTTGCCCAGGTTCTGGATGGCGGTCTCAGCGTGATCGTGGACGAGATCAGGATCTTTATCCCGGCAAGCCTTGTATCCGATGTATACGAGAAGGATCTGTCCAAGTATGCGGGACAGGAGATCGAATTCGTGATCAGCGAGTATAATCCCAAGAGAAGAAGATATATCGGCGACAGAAAGCAGCTGATCGTTGCAAAGAAAGCCGAGATGCAGAAGGAACTCTTTGAGAAGATCAAAGAGGGCGATATTGTTAAGGGAACCGTTAAGAATGTGACAGACTTTGGCGCATTCATCGATCTTGGCGGTGTAGACGGACTGCTTCACATTTCAGAGATGTCATGGGGCAGAGTTGAGAATCCCAAGAAGGTATTCAAGGTGGGCGACGAGGTTGAGGTTCTGATCAAAGAGATCGCAGGCTCCAAGATTGCACTCAGCTTGAAGTTTGAGGATGCAAATCCCTGGAAGAATGCTGCTGAGAAGTATGCTGTAGGCAATGTTGTGACCGGTAAAGTTGCAAGAATGACAGACTTCGGTGCTTTTGTTGAACTTGAGTCGGGCGTAGATGCACTTCTTCATGTTTCCCAGATTTCCAAGGAGCATGTTGAGAAGCCGGCAGATGTATTGAAGATTGGCCAGGAGGTCACAGCAAAGGTTGTTGACTTCAATGAGGAAGGAAGAAAGATCAGCCTCAGTATCAAAGCGCTGCTTGCACCGGAGCCGAAGGAAGAAGCGAAGGATGAGGATGCAGACGCAGATGTGGTTCCTGTAGATATTGATGCAGTGATCGCTCAGGAAGAGTCTGAGAGCGCAGAATAAAAAATACAAAACATAAGAATAGGGAGTGTCCTATGGCGTACGATTATGAGTCCTTTAAGAAGGCCGTTTTTGATCTGACCAAAATTGATCTGAGTGCATACAAAGAGAAACAGATGAAACGCCGTATCGATACCTTGATCGCGAAACACAAGGTTGTGGGGTACGATAAGTATGTACAGGCTTTGAAAGAAGACAAAGCAATTTTTGAAGAGTTTGTAAACTTCCTTACGATCAATGTTTCCGAGTTTTACCGGAATCCGGATCAGTGGGAGGTCATGGACAAGGACATCATTCCGGAACTGATCAAAAAGTACGGGAAGAATTTAAAGATCTGGAGCGCCGCCTGTTCTACCGGGGATGAGCCCTATTCGCTTGTGATGGCATTGTCGAGACATCTGCCGCTAAACCAGATCAAGATCTACGCAACCGATCTGGATAAGCAGGTGATCGCGAAGGCGAAAGTCGGACTGTACGGAGAGAAGAGTGTTGCTTCTGTGCCGGCAGATCTGAAAAAGAAGTATTTCACAAAGGTGGGTGCTTCCTATCAGATTTCGGATGAGATCAAATCCAGAGTGGAGTTTAAGGAGCATAATCTCTTGAGAGATGCCTATCCGACCAATTACCACATGATCGTCTGCCGCAATGTGCTGATTTATTTTACAGAGGAAGCGAAGGATGAGGTCTTCCGCAAGTTCCAGAAGTCGCTCGCGACGGGTGGGATTCTTTTTATCGGAAGCACGGAGCAGATCATCAATTACAAAGATATCGGACTGGACAGAAAGAGTTCGTTCTACTATGTAAAACCATAAGATATAAAGGGAATGTTGCATTTGCAACATTCCCTTTTTTCACGTTAAACTGTGGCCATCATCATCTGCAGGATATGGGAAGCGTATGCGGAAAATGCTTCCCGGTCTGTCTTAAATTCATCTGTCAGTTCAAAAAAGTAATCGTTGCTCTTGTAATCCCGCTTGAAGAAGGGCTCGAAGAGGAGTTCCCATTGCGGGAGATAAGCGGAACGTTTCCTGGTATAGCAGTTGGAAGCCTTTGCCTGTTCCCGGTGGCTCTTGTCTACAAAAGAAGCTACGGATTTGTGCATAGCGATGTCTTCGGCAGGCAGATAATAGTAGTCTTTGTAATTGGAATAGAAATATTTCATTTCCTCTTCATAGAGGGGAACCTTGATGGACGCTTTTTTCTCCTCACCCTTAAAATAGCAGCCTCTTGCCAGATAGGATATGGGCTTTGGGAGTGCGGAAGGAAGTGAGAGCATCATATACAATTCCTGATGCTTGTCACCGTTTAAATCTTTGTAATAATTTGCCTGTACTTTTTTGACCTTCGGCGGCTGCAGGAAAATGTCACTGTAGGATAGGATCGGCAGAATGTGGAACATCCCGGCAAGATCGTCGGTGTTGTGGCATATGATAGCATTGTAGGCGAAGTCGGTCTGATTTTTGACAAAGTCATGATACATACCGATCAACTGCCCGCCGTCGAACGGATCCTCTCTGTTGATGCCCAGGAACTGTTCCAGTGTCTTCTGCTTGCAGTTCGGCAGATGCAGAAAGTGACGCAGCGGAGCCGTTCTCTTGTACAGATCGACACCTTCAAATTGATCAAAGTTGTAAGGCAATCCGTACTGGGCACATTTCTGTATGATAAAAGGAAGATCAAAATTATTGCCGTTAAAGTGGATCAGGCACGAGTAGTCTTTGGCAAAGTCAAAGAATGCCTCAAGCACTTTCTGCTCATCATCATAGGATGTGGCAAACCACTGTATGACATGCCATTTTTCCTTTTCATAGTACGCACAGCCGATCAGATAAAGAATAGAACTTTTGGCGGTAAAGCCGGTAGTTTCAATATCGACAAACAGAATTTCCGACAGCGGAGCAAGATTCTGCAGCGGATATGCAGGCTCCACATTTTCTATTTTTTTACGTATGGTACGCATATGGTTCCCTCCATGCCTTGTGATTGGGTGAAAAGAATAAAATATTTATTATCATAGCACATATCAGCAAAAAACCATAGAATTTTGTTGAAAAAAATAGTATGATAAGATG
>JALFTO010000144.1 GCA_022779165.1 Lachnospiraceae bacterium | reverse complement strand
GCTCCCCATGTGACCGCATACTGATGCGGTCCTTCTTTCGCCACTTGACTAAGTCGGTCTGTCAGCTCTGTCGGCGGATCAAAATCCGGAAACCCCTGTGACAGATTTACCGCCCCATACTGATTTGATATCCTTGTCATTTTTCGGATGACGGATTCCGTGAATGTCTCCGTCCTGCTGCTCAATGCTCTCATTTCGTTCCTCTTTTCTACGTGTATCTGCACCTGACATCATTATATGCTTATAGCTCACGAATTCGCGCTAACGCGCTTCGCATCCTGCTTCGCAGGATATTCGTTCGCTAATGGTGCAAGAAAAACAAATGTCTGCTTTCGCAGCCGCTTGTTTTTCTCTTGCGCTCATTATATCACAAGCAGTGCACATTCGGAAACCTTCTGTTTCCTCATTCGCGGGCTTCGCCCTATGTCTGCAGGAAAAGGCAAATCTGCCTGCAAGCAGTCGATTTGTCTCTTTCTGCAGACGCACTGCTCATTGCCTTCGCGCAAAAAGAGCCCGACGACCGGCACACCATGTGCGCATATCGTCAGGCTCCTATATTTTACTCTTTCTTTGCCGTGGACTCTCTCTCGAGAAGTTCGGCGTCATACACCAGATGCTGATGGTTCTCCCGTCCGGCAATGATCTCAAACAGGAGTGCCACCGTCTCCTTCGCCATCACATCCGCCGGCTGACGGATCGTGGTAAGGGAAGGCATGTAATACTGCCCGAGTTCAATCCCGTCGAAGCCCGCCACGGAGAAATCCTCCGGCACGCGCTTCCCGGCATCCCACAGTGCCCTACAGGCGCCAATCGCGAGCAGATCGGAGATGGCAAAAATCGCCGTGCAGTGAGTCCCCTGCTTCAGCAGCTCCTGCGTCGTCCGATAGCCGTTCTCCATGGAATAATAGGAGATATCCCGTCTCATATTGAAGATCAGCTCATCCCGGACCGGTATGCCGTTCCTTTGAAGCGTCTTCTTGTACCCTTCCAGACGAAGCTGACCGATACTGGTATCCTCCATCTCTGCCGCAAGGATCGCAATATCGCGATGCCCCTGATCGATCAGGTACTGCACCATACGGCCGCTCTCCTTCTCATCGTCAACCGAGATCGAAGAGTAGAGATCGCGGCTCATATTTCCCGGCGGGCAGCCCACCGTACTTAAGATAAACGGAACCTGTAGCTTCTTGAGCTTCTCCTCCGAATGGGAGAAATGGCCTCCCAGGAAGATGATGCCCCGCAGCCGCTTCTCCTTGATCAGTTCCAGTGCCACATCCACTTCGTCCTCATTAAATTCCACGTGATGCAACACCAGAGAGTATCGTTTCTTCTTGATCTCCTCCTCCAGAACGGTGATCATCTTGTTAAAGAACGGGTTGTCCATGCCCTTCACAAGCACCGCGATGGATTTGGCATCTGTCCGCTTCAGGTTTCTGGCACTGTTGTTCGGAATGTAGCCATACTCCTTGATGACCGACATGATCATCTCTTTTGTCTCTTTGTTGATATCCGGATGATTGTTGATCGCGCGTGATACCGTACTCACGCCTACCCCGCACATCCGTGCCACATCTTTGATGGTGATCTCTTCCATGCCCGATGTCCTCATTTCTTATGTTGTACCGCTCAAAGCCTGCCGTACAATTTTACTACATCTCTGATCTGTTTTGCAAGTTCTTCGGTACAAACGCCTTTTTTCATTCTCCATTTCCAGTTCGTGCCGAGCGTGGACGGCACATTCATGCGTGCCTCCGCCCCCAATCCCAGATAATCCTGCATGGGAATGACAGCAGTGTCAGCTACACTTGACAGGGCAGAGCGGATAAATACCCACTGGACATCCTTGTCGCTCTTGATATTCAGGTAACGCTTAGCAAAGGCTTTGTCTCTGCGGTTTAAGCTCCGATACCATCCGAGCGTCGTGTCATTGTCATGCGTGCCCGTATAAACCACACAGTTTGTGGGATAATTATGAGGAAGATAGTCACTCTCCTCTCTGGAATCAAACGCAAACTGCAGAATTTTCATTCCCGGATAGCGTGTCTTTTTCACCAGTTTGATCACCGACGGAGTCAGGAATCCCAGATCCTCCGCGATCACCTTGATATTGCCAAGTTCCGTCTTCAATGCGCGGAAAATATCGTATCCCGGTCCCTGCTCCCAGTGTCCGAACTCCGCGGTCGGATCACCGTAGGGAATGAAGTAGTACTCGTCAAAGCCTCTGAAATGATCGATCCTGACAATGTCATACAGCTGATAGCAGTATGCAATTCTTTGGATCCACCACCGGTAACCGGTCTGCTTATGATAATCCCAGCGATACAACGGATTTCCCCACAGCTGTCCCGTAGCCGAGAAAGCATCCGGTGGACAGCCCGCCACACCGATCGGCGTACAGTTCTCATCCAGCTGGAAAAGTTCCGGATGAGACCATGTATCCGCGCTGTCAAAGGCTACATAGATCGGGATATCTCCCACAATCTTGATCTTTTTGCGGTTCGCATAAGCCTTCAAAGCAGTCCACTGCTTTGCAAACAAAAACTGCTGGAATTTATAGAAGTCGATCTCCCCCCTGAACTTCTCTGTATAGGCTTTCACTGCCTCCTGCTTCCTCAGCCGGATGTCCTCATCCCATGTGATCCAGCTCTTGCCGTCAAAGGAATTCTTGACTGCCATATATAAGGCATAGTCATCCAGCCAGTATGCATTTGCTTCCACAAAGTCTTTATACTCTTGACTATCCTGGTCATTTCTGTTCTGAAATGCCTTTTTCAGCACTTTAAAACGCGCGTTATATATTTTCTCATAATCCACGTACTCTTCATTGCTGCCAAAGTCGCACGCATCACAGTCTGCTTCCGTCAGATACCCTTCCGCGATCAATGTCTCCAGATCAATGAAATACGGGTTTCCCGCAAAGGAAGAAAAGGACTGATACGGTGAATCCCCGTAGCCTGTCGGTCCGATCGGCAGGATCTGCCACAGCTTCTGACCCGCCTGCTCCAGGAAGTCCACGAACTCATATGCCTCTTTGGAAAAACATCCGATGCCGTAACGGGACGGCAAGCTGGATATCGCCAGCAGTACTCCACTCTGCCTCATAATATTGTCATCCTTTCACAGCACCTGCCACAACACCCTCGATGATATACTTCTGGCAGGCAAGATAGAAGATAATGATCGGAATGATCGCAATCACAAGCATTGCCATCAACGCGCCCATATCCTTGTTTCCGTTTGATCCCACGAGCATCTGCACCACAACGGGGATCGTCTTATATTTGGTTCCCACACCGATTACCAGATAGGGAAGCAGGAAGTCGTTCCAGATCCACATTGCATTCAGGATCGCTACCGTGATGGCGGTGGGTTTCAGGATCGGGAATACCACCTGGAAGTAAGTCTCAAGCGGATTGGCTCCGTCGATCATTGCAGCCTCCTCGATCTCCAGCGGAATGGATTTCACAAAACCGCTGAACATGAACACGGAAAGCCCTGCGCCGAATCCCAGATACAGAACACACATGCCCAGAGGATTCTTCAGATGGAAGGTATCCGCCAGATCCACCATGGAGAACATAACCATCTGGAAAGGTACGATCATGGAAAATACAAACATATAATACAGTGTGCTTGTCACCTTACTGTGCACTCTCGTAATGTAGTAAGCCGTCATCGAGGTAAACAGAATAATCAGACCTACAGATACGATTGTGATAAAGAACGAATAGCCGACTGCACTGAGCATACCCGTCTTGGTAATGCCGTTCACATAGTTTGAAATACCGGAAAAAGTCTCAGCGGTGGGCAGTGCAAACGGATTCTTGCTGATAAACAGCTTGCCCTTAAAGGAGTTTAACAGGATAAAGAACAACGGATACAAAAAACAGATTGCCAATACAAGCAGGAATGCGAAAATCGCTGCATTCAGTGCCGGTTTCTCTCCAACTTTCTTTGCCTTATTCATTACTGCTGCACCTCCTTACTCCTTGTTGCTCTCAGCTGAACGAGCGCGATCAGCGCTACGATCAAGAAGAAGATCACTGCCTTCGCCTGTCCTACACCCTCAAAGCTGGTCTTTCCATAGAAGGTATCGTAGATATTCAGCGCAAGCATTCTCGTCTTATTCATAGGCGCACCTGCTGTCAGCGCCAGGTTCTGGTCAAAGAGCTTAAAGCTGTTTGACAGTGTCAGGAACATACAGATCGTGATAGAGGGCATTACCATAGGGATCGTCACCTTGAACAGTGTCTGCCAGGAAGTTGCACCGTCTATCTTAGCTGCTTCTATCAGTTCAGTGGGTACATTCTGAAGTCCTGCGATATAGATAATCATCATATACCCAATCATTTGCCAATTCATCAAGAGTACCAGTCCCCAGAAACCATATTTCGCATTGGAGACAATGGTTGTTTCATATTTCAAAAGCACGGCATTGATCATCTGCTGCCATGTATAACCGAGAACGATACCGCCGATCAGATTCGGCATAAAGAAGACCGTTCTGAAAAGATTGGTTCCCTTCATCTTCCTTGTCAGGAGAAGGGCAATTCCAAAAGCAAATACGTTGATCGTAAGGATTGCCACGATCGTAAACAATGTGGTAAATCCCAGAGAATACAGGAATCCCTGTTTTCCCTCAAACATTTTGATATAATTTTCAAGGCCAACCCATTTGGCGTTCTTCACCGTATTGAATTTACAGAAAGACAGGTACACACCCATCACAAACGGTACCACAAAAGCGAAAGCAAAGGCTATGATCGTAGGTACCGTAAAGATTACAAAATATTTTTTCAATGTTTTTTCCATATGTGAATCTCCTTTGCCGCCAGACCTGCCGTCTGGCAAAAAATCAGCCACCCGGTGTGTAATTACCACCTCCGGGTGGCCTGATCATGCAGGCGGGAATCCCGCCGTTATTTCAGTCAGATTACTCAGCGATTGCTGCTTTTTCCTCTGCCCATCTTGTAACTACAGTGTCTTTTACTTCTGCCCATGTCATGTTGCCGTTTGCATACTCGAGAAGTGCTGCACCGAAGTCATCCTTGAAATCCTGGCTCGGGAATGTTGTGAAGTTCCATGATACGCTCTGCTTGCCGTTCTCCATGAAACGATACATCTCTTTTGCAAGAGGATCGCTGGGCTTCTCGTCATCGCCGAAGGTTGTGAACGGTGCGGAGTTGCCGAGTGTATTTACCATATAATCTTTACCCTTGTCGGAAGATACCATCCAGTTGATGAAGTCGATCGTTGCTTTCTGATCTGCCTCGGATACCTGGCTGTTTACACACCAGAAGTTCTCTGTACCTGTACAAAGACCCTGGTTCTCTTCGCCGTCAACACCGATGTAGATCGGCATGAACTTGATGTCGCTCTCTGCTACTGTGTTGCCTTCAACCTCTGCGATCTGGCCCCATGCCCAGTTACCGTTCTGAACCATTGCACACTGTCCGAGTGCGAACTCAGCCATGGAATCTGTTACAGCCTTGCTTCCCAGAAGTCCGGGTGCGCATGTGGAATTGTTGATGTACAGATCGAAGATCTGCTGCATGTTGTCGCCATACTTAAAGCTGATCTCTGCCTCATCAGATACGCCTGCATCTTTGTACTCATAGTAGATCGGTACGTTTGCAAGGTGTGTCTGCCATCTCCAGTCCTCACCGGGAAGAAGGGATGTGGAAGCGAATACGCCGTCGATGCCAAGAGCATCTTTCTTAGCCTGCATATCCTCTACAACCTCTTTCAGCTTAGCAAAGCTGTTGATCTCATCAACGTTTGCTGCCTTAGCGCCATCCATTGCGAAGTACTTCTGCATGATTGCGTCATTGTAAATGATACCATAGGTCTCTACTGTATAAGGGATACCATAATTGCCAACTGCAAGTGTGGGATCAGACAGTGCCTTGTAGATATCTGTACCGGACAGATCCAGACAGTAGTCTTTCCAGTTCTGATAACCAATCGGTCCGTTGATCTGGAACAGTGTCACAGCGTCGGTCTTTGCAACCTCTGCCTTCAGTACCTGCTCATAGGTTCCGCTTGCTGCGGTCACAACCTGTACCGGTACACCTGTCTCCTCTGTATAAGCAGCTGCGATCTCCTGCCACTGCTCGTCAACCTCAGGTTTGAAGTTTAAGTAGTATACTCTTCCTTCACCCTCTGCTGCGGGAGCTGCTGCCTCGCCGCCCTCTGCTGCGGGAGCTGCCTCCTCTGTTGCTGCCTCTGTTCCTGCTGCTCCGTTGTCTGCTGAACTTCCGCAGCCTGTCAGCATTGCAGAAACCATTGCCACACAAAGTAACGCACTGATAAGTTTCTTTTTCATAGCTTTTCCTCTCTCTCCTTTTTTGTGTGATAGTATTTCCGAGTACTATCACTTTGATACTTGAACTTAATATGTTTTGTTCCGGTAACGGTTTCGGTATCGTTATCGGTAACGTTTCCGTAATTGCAATATAGCATATAAAAAAGCCCCTGACAAGAGGCTTTTTATAACTTTGTTACAAACCTAAAAAAACGAGATCCGGTTTTTGTTGAAATGTCACAAAATCCTGTCGATCATTATTTTTGTTGGTCAAATTTGTCAATCTACAGAAACAAAAAAGGAACTGCCCAGTGACAGTTCCTTTTTTCCTTATCTCTTAAACCCCAAGGCACATTCTGTTGTATGCCTGGCAGATCCTGTTCGTATTCTTGATCAGGATATTCCATGCGACAAAACTGCCGATTCCGCACAGGAAGATTCCGAAGATCATCCACATGATGACGGTTGTTCCGTTCTCCTGGAAATTCATTCCGTATCTTGGTGCGTTCTCCGCGAGTCTGTTCCCCAGCTTGTAATACCAGTAATAAGCATAGATACCGCATGTCACCATGGACAACAGAACAAACATCAGCAGACCGGGCGTATTGTCACCGTCTCCCTGACAAGCAACATTGACATCCTTGGCAATCTTGTAAATGAAATAATACGAATAAATACCGCATGTCAAAAAAGAAAAGATAATGTACAGCAGAAGGCTTCTATCAGTTTTGAGTCTCTCAAATCCGGGGCCGGGCTGAGGTATCGGTGCAGGGCAGGGGCGCATCATGGATGCCGGACCGGGCTGCATCATGGGCGCAGGACCGGGCTGGGGCACAGGTACAGGTCCCGGCTGCATCGTAGGAGCGGGATCCGGCTGGGCTGCATACGGCGGAACCTGTTCCTGCTGCATATAGAAGTTCTGCTGTCCACCGACATTTTGATTCATCGTCTGAACATTATCTTTCTTTTTAAATCTCTCTCCGAACTTCTTCGCGGACGCAAGCACTTCGTTCATGGAATCCTTCACTGCCTGAACGAGATTCTGACCGCTGACACCGTCAAGCGGCTTCTGTCCTGCCATATACAAAATACCGTACAGAGCTGCCATCACAATCACACTGAATCCCAGACTTCCAAGGAATGACACGCCGTTTCTTGCAAGGACACTCCCTATGTTCAGTCCACCATACAGACACAATACAACAAACTGAAGGAAATCAACCGCAACAGCGATGACCCTCACCGCCGCAAACGTAACAAAATACGGCTTGCCACTTTGCTCCTCATCCCCCCAGCCGGCCAATACCAGAACAGCGCCGGATGCCAGCGCAGTCATTGCCTGTAACAATCTCAGTCCGGCGGAAGCTGCCTGAAGAATTCCTCTCAGGACTCCGCCCCATCTGATCACATTATGAATTGCAAAAACACTTCCAATCGCGCCGAAAAAGTTCTTGATAAACAATATCGCAAAGACAACAGCAAAAACACCCGCAAAAATCTGTAAGATCAATTTTACCTGCTTCGGATTCGACTGCTGAATTCCTGCCTGACCACCCTGTCCTGCGTAAGACTGATTCTGATAGCTGCCTTCCGTTGTTCCCTGTCCTGCATAGGACTGATTCAGATCACTGCAACCCGGCGTTGCTGCATCGGAAGTTTCCACAGGTTGTCCGCAATTCGGACAGAATCTGACATTCTCTTCCAGTTTTGAACCACAATATTGACAAAACATCTCTTTCCCCTCCTGTATCTCAAGTCAATTTTCTTTTGAATTATTCGCAAGTATAAGTATATCGCCTTTGGACGTAATATACAAGAAAAATCCATGTTAGATTCCTAAGCCAAAACGGGCTGCCGCATCATGCGACAGCCCGTCAAGGTTAATATTATTTCAGTTTCCAGATATCTCTGTTGTACTCGCTGATCGTTCTGTCGGAGGAGAAGAATCCTGCCTTGGCAATGTTGACAAGCATCATCTGTCTCCACTTCTTACGATCCGCATATGCTGCAAGCGCCTGATCCTTCACCTTGATATAGTCCTCCAGATCAAGAAGCGTCATAAACCAGTCCTTATTCAGGAGTTCCTTATACAGACGCTCCAGATTTTCCTTGTATCCTACCTTCAGAGCCTGCTTTCCGACGATAAAGTCAACCGCCTCCTTGATCACAGGGCTCTTGTCATAGTAGTCCTTGGATACGTAATCGGCCTTCTCGTAATGAGCGATTACCGTGTCGGAATCCTGACCGAAGATAAAGATATTGTCGTTGCCTACGAGCTCATGGATCTCCACATTCGCACCGTCATCCGTTCCGAGTGTCACGGCACCGTTGAGCATGAACTTCATATTGCCGGTTCCGGATGCCTCCTTGGAAGCAAGCGAGATCTGCTCAGAGATATCACATGCAGGGATCAGCTTCTCCGCATAGCTTACATTATAATTCTCCACCATGATAACCTGCATGTAAGGGTTCACCTCAGGATCGTTGTTGACAATTTCCTGCAGAACGAGGAGCAGGTGGATGATATCCTGTGCGATCACGTATGCCGGAGCCGCCTTTGCACCAAAGGCAAAGATCAAAGGAGTTGCAGGCTTCTTGCCGCCCTTGATCTCCAGATATTTATGAATGATATAGAGCGCGTTCATCTGCTGTCTCTTGTACTCGTGGAGACGCTTGATCTGAATGTCAAAGATCGCGTTCTCATTCAGCTTCACACCCTCTTTCTCAAGCACATATGCTGCGAGCTGATGCTTCTTCTCCTGCTTGATCTCGGCAATCTTATTCAGGACTGCGTCATCCTCCTTATAGGCAAGGAGCTTCTCAAGTCTGGAAGCATCCTTCTTCCAGCCCTCTCCGATCAGACTGGTGATGTAATCGGACAGTTCCTTGTTGCAGGACATCAGCCAGCGGCGGAATGTGATACCGTTCGTTTTGTTGTTGAATTTCTCCGGATAAATATCGTAAAAAGACTTCAATTCCGTATGTTTCAGAATATCCGTATGAATCGCTGCCACACCGTTCACGCTGAAACCAAAGTGAATGTCGATGTGAGCCATATGCACACGCTCATCCTCATCGATGATCTGTACCTTCTCGTCATCATATTTTGCCGCAACGCGCTTATCCAACTCCTTGATGATCGGAACGAGCTGGGGAACCACTTTCTCCAGATACGCAAGCGGCCACTTCTCCAGAGCCTCCGCAAGGATCGTATGGTTCGTGTATGCGCAGGTCTTGCTCACAACGTCGATCGCCTCATCCATAGTAAATGCCTTGTCATCCACAAGGATACGGATCAGTTCCGGAATGATCATGGTCGGATGCGTGTCGTTGATCTGGATCACCGCATGGTCATACATCTTGCGCAGATCATATTGCTTCTCCTTCAGTTCGCGCAGGATCAGCTGGGCAGCATTGCTCACCATGAAATACTGCTGGTAAATTCTCAACAGATTTCCCGCCTCATCGGAGTCGTCGGGATACAGGAATAAGGTCAGGTTCTTCTCGATATCCTCTTTGTCAAAGGTGATCCCCTTCTTCACCAGACTCTCATCCACGGACTCGATATCAAACAGACGCAGCTTGTTCACACCGTTGTCATATCCTATCACATCGATATCGTACAGTCTTGACGTTACTTTCTGATCTCCGAAATACACATCAAACGTTGTATCCGTCTTTGTCAGCCAGGAATGCTTCTCGATCCAGTCATTCTTCTCCGCTGTCTGTAATTTATCCTTGAACACCTGCTTGAACAGACCGAAATGATAATTCAGGCCAATTCCCTCTCCGGGAAGTCCCAGTGTCGCGATGGAATCTAAGAAGCAGGCTGCCAGTCTGCCAAGTCCGCCGTTTCCGAGCGAAGGTTCCGGCTCCACCTCCTCGATCCTGCAGAGTTCTTTTCCGTGCTTCTTCAGAATCTCATCCAGCTTGTCGTACATCCCCAGATTGATCAGATTGTTTGACAGAAGTTTTCCGATCAAAAACTCAGCCGAAATATAATAGATCTTCTTATCGCCGGAAATCTCCGGTGTCGCCTTCATAATTCCTTTGCACAAGGACTGTATCGCATAATACAGTCCGGCGTCATCGGTGTCATCGATCCCCGTCCCGTACATCTTCCTTGTGATCTCATCCAGTGTCTTCTCCAGATTCATCTGAATAACCTCCTGCTGCATTTCACGTTCCATTGGCATTTCTTTTTCCTCCTTCTCTTTTCCATATGCGGTAACTATTGTACCCGCAAACGCCCCTGATACATTCGTAATACTTCTTTTTCCTTTTGCCCCGGCAATATGCCGGAAAACGATAAAATCTGTTCTCTTGCGGAAAACGTTTTCCGTCATTCTGCTCGTAGTATAACACAGGAAAACGTTTTCCGCAAGAGGAAAAATAAAAAAATTTATTATTTTATCACATCTTCATATTGAAGCCGCACAAGTTCATACGGCATCTCCACGATCCTTCCCGGCTGTGCATTCATAAGACGGCGCAATTCACGCACTGCCTCTCCTGCAATCCCTGCAAAATCCTGCTTCACCGTATGCATCTGTTTTCCCGCATATCCCATCAGGCTGATCCCGTCAAATCCGCATACCGGCCGGAAAATGTCCATCTCGATCAGCGCCTTCATCGCACCGATTGCCATCATATCCGAAGCGCAGACTACGATATCACGCTTGGCCGCATACTGAAAAGTAATATTTCTCGCTTCCAGCTCGGAAAAATTCCCCATGCGCACAAGCAGGGAGAGCTTCATGTCCTGTGCCAGTCTGCGCATGCCCTCGAGCCGCATTCCCGCAGCATAGCTTTCCTTGCTTCCCGCAATATACAATACCTTCTTTCCGCTGATATCCCGCAAAGTCTGCTGTGCCACATCATACTGCGCCCGCTCCTGTGCCACCCAGACACAGGACGTATTCTCATTAGAAATCGGCGCATCCACCAGAACAATCTTAAAATACTGTGAGCGCACAAGCTGATGAAGCACCTTGTCCGTCCGTGTCATCCCGAATATGATGATCCCCGTGATACTCTGTGACTGAAAATAGCGGATCAGTTCCTCCAGACTTTTTTCCCGTACCATAGAGGAAAAAACCGTGATAACATCCAGATTGTGCTCCATCGCACAGCTCATTGCTCCGGCCAGATACTGCATGCCGATCTCACTCGTAATCTGTGTCTTTTCTTCCAGATTCAAAAGGAGCGCCACTCTTCCCGCCTGTTTGGAAGAGAGTGCCGCCGCCACGGAATTCGGTACGAAATTTAACTCACGAATCGCCTCTTCTACTTTTTTTCTTGTCTCGCTGCTCACATTGGGGTAGTGGTTCAACACCTTGGATACCGTTGAAATCGCTACCCCTGCCCTGCCCGCAACATCTTTGATCGATACCATATCCTACATCCACTCCGACAGAAATTTCCTAAGCTGCGCCATGGTCATATGCTTTGATACAAACGCATTCATTCCGACCTCTTTCGCCAGCTGTTCATCCTTTGCAAAGGTATTTGCCGACAACCCGATCACCGGCAGGCTCTTCAGGTCTTCCCTGTCAAGTCCCCGGATCTCTCTGGTCGCAGTATAGCCGTCCATCTCCGGCATTTGAATGTCCATAAATACCATATCATACTCGTTCTGCTCAGATTCCCGCAGAATATTCACGGCCTCTCTGCCGTTGCACGCCTGCCGCACTGTGCCTCCGAGGAACTCGAGCATCTGTGTTTCGACCTCTCTGCTGATCTCATTATCCTCCACAACAAGGAAATGCTTATCACAGCAAAAAGCACTGCCTTCCACGATAGTTTCTTCCGGCTTCTCAAGCTGATTGAGCACCTTATCCACATCGGAAAGCACCGTCTTCATATCGAGACGCATACTATTCTCCTGCCGCACCTCAATCAACATCCGGTTTAATGTCTCCACAAGTCCCGCTGCCAGAGAATTGATCTGATGCAGACAGCCCTTCACCTGTTCCGGTTCTTCCAGTTTCGTCTCCGCTATGGAAGCAAGCCCGATAATCCCGTTAACTGCCGTACCGAGCTCATAGGAAATCTCCTCAACCGTTTCCTCCGTAATCGTATATTTGTTGTTTTGATCTCTCTTATATAAATTATCCATTTCTCCGTATATTCCAAAAAAGGGGAATGATTGTAAGATCATTCCCCTTTCTGTCAGTTCAATTATTTGCGTACCAGATGTCTGGGAAGTCCGTTAACAAACATTGGCTGAAGCTCACCCATGATCAGAGGTCTTGCATACTTCTCATAGCCATCGTTCAGGTCGCAGCCATCCTCTGTGATCCACTCATCCGGAACAGGTCTCTCAACATTTGCGATCGCATGAATGTCATATGCGCTTGTACCGCACTGATAAGGATCATCACCGTTTCTGTCCAGAGTGATCATCATGCCGGTCTTGCCTTCCTCTGCAGCCTTCACTGCGTCAAAACCAACCTGGAATGCCTCATTGATATCGGTAAGAGATGCCAGATGGGTTGCTGCTCTCTGAAGTGTGGAGAACTCGATCGCACGTGTCTTAAGACCAGTCTCTGCTGCAACAGCCTGTGCAAGGTAAGCCGCCGTACCGGACATCTGCTTGTGTCCGAAAGCATCCACTGCAACATTCTCATTTGCAAGTTCACACACGTAACGTCCGTCAGCAATCTTGATACCCTCGGAAACCGCGATCACTACGGAATGCTTTGTTGCTGCCAGATGTTTTACTTTCTCCATGAACTTATCCATATCGAACACTCTCTCGGGAAGGTAAATTGCATCCGGTCCTTCACAGTCTGCACCACGGCTCAATGCTGCTGCCGCTGTCAACCATCCCGCATTACGTCCCATGATCTCAACAATACAGATCGTGGGCTTCTCAACGCCGAAGGAAGCATTGTCGCGGATTACCTCTTTGAGGGAAGCTGCGATATATTTTGCTGCGGAACCATATCCGGGGCAGTGATCTGTGATCGGCAGATCGTTATCGATGGTCTTCGGTACGCCCATGAAACGCTGAGGCTTGCCATGTGCTGCCGCATAATCGGAAAGCATCTTTACGGTATCCATGGAGTCATTGCCGCCTGCGTAGAACAGACACTCAATATCATGCTTCTCCATAATCTCGAATACCTTCTCATATACATCCTCATGTCCCTCGATCTTCGGCATCTTGAATCTGCAGGAGCCAAGGAATGCGGAAGGTGTTCTCTTTAACATCTCGATTCCGGTCTCATCGCTTAAGTACTCATCCAGGTCGCACAGGTTATCTGCCAGGAATCCCTGGATACCATGTACCATACCATATACTTTCTTTACGCCAAGCTTCTTAGCTGCCGCATACACACCGGCAACGGAAGAGTTGATCACGGCTGTCGGTCCGCCGGACTGTCCAACAACAATATTACCTTTCATTGTTCGTTCTCCTTTTTCCTTAAAAATAATGTATGAAACATCTTCGCAGTGCACATTCGGAAGCCTTCGGCTTCCTCATTCACGGGCTTCGCCCTATGTCTGAATCCATAGTCAAATCCGTCTGCAAGCAGCCGATTTGCCTCTGTATTCAGACGCACTGCTCATTGCTGCCGCGTACATTATAGCACGTAACCTTTGGCAAGACAAGAGTTCTGTTTCTATCGTCTTACGGAAATTGCCATGCGCTTATAAGTATGACGTATCCCGCGGATCGCCACCGAGTAGGCAAATATATTTTCCGGAAGCGCCATACCGCCGTATCCCGTATCGCCCAGATGATGGATGTCCGTTCCCGCCATCTTGCACATCAGTGCGATCCTCTTGATCGTATCCGTGTCCGCGCCCTCCTGCGATGTGCCGATTGCCGTGATGGTAAGCGCCGACAGACTGTGGGCATACGCAATCATTTCCCGCGCATACTCCAGCGTTATGCCCGGCACTGTGCCCGGAGCAGGCAGAAGGATGATATCGGCTCCCGCCTCTCTGAACTTACGGATATCTTCTTTGGTGATGATCTGCTGTGCTGCCTCAGATACGATGCCCGCCGCATGCATCTTGCCCGCCGCAAGGATCATCCTGTCACCGAACGCTTCCCGATACTCCCTGAGCGTCCTGACAATCGCATCATTGCTGACACCCATGCCCGGATTTCCGGTCAGAAGGATCATATCGACGCCCATGTCACATGCTCGTCTGCCATTCTCAAGCGTGGCACGCCTGCCGTCCGACATCTTCCACATGGGATCTGTCTCTCCTTTTACATCTTCTTCCACAGGCTCCAGATTAATGCCGATGGGACGACCTGTCAACTCTTTCAGTCTGCGAACCATATCCTCCGGCGCCGTCTCCGGTAGTCCTTTGATCACAGGGTTCTTCACGTCGAATACATTCAGGAGCAGAATATCCGCAGACATGGCGGATACGAACTCCGCGTTTGTCACATTTCCGAGCATCGGCTGCAGTGTGCCGATCGTCTCACAGGCGATCACCCTTCCTTCGCTCTTCTGAATGGATTCCAGCAATTCATTTTTGTCAAACGCAAGCACCTCCGATGCGCTGCAGTCAAGCATACGTTTTGCCATAGTCAGACTCCTTATTTGGCTTCTTTTTTCACTTTATTATGCACCTCTTGGCAGAATGATATCCACAAAATAATGAAAGCATATCAATTATAAAGTATCCCCACTACTATTTCAAGTCAGCTGGTTCTCGCGACATTCGCCAAATGAACATACAGGCATGTTCTCCCGGCTCATTACCTGCAAAAGCCAAAGAAAAGATTCCCCTGTACGTTATTTCCTATTTCGGATATAATTTATAAGAAAAGAAAGAAAGGAGCATCCCATGGAAATCGAACGCAAATTTACGATCAAAGAACTGCCCGCCGATCTTGACCGCTATCCGGTGAAGGATCTGCAGCAGGCTTATATGAATACCGATCCCGTCATTCGTATCCGAAAGGAGGATGACAATTATTATATGACCTACAAGGGGCGCGGTATGCTCGCCAGGGAGGAATACAACCTGCCGCTGAACGAGGAAAGCTATGACCACCTGCTGCCAAAATGCGACGGCAATGTCATTTCCAAGAAGCGCTATCTGATCCCGTTTGGCAACTACACGATCGAACTTGATGTCTTTGACGCCCCCTTCGCGCCGCTCATCATCGCCGAGGTGGAGTTTGGGACAAAAGAAGAAGCCGAAAGCTTTACGCCTCCGGCATGGTTTCTGGAAGATGTCACATACAATAAGGAATATCACAATTCTAATCTGTCACGCAAGGCATTTGACTGACAAAGTCAATCCATTGCCTTCTGTTCCTCTTCATCCTGCAGCACCTGCGGGATGAAACGGCTGGCAAAGCGGCCTTTTCCGCGGCTTTTTACATAAAAGAAGCCGATCACGGAAAAGACGACCGCTCCGATAAAATTCACAAACAGATCCTTCATCGTATCAAGCCCGCCGATATCGAGATAGCCACCGAGTCCGAGCGCAACCTTCTCCCCATCGGCAATCACCACAGTATCCGTGATATTTCTCAAAATAACCGTCTTATTCCTTCCCTGCGGATCAAGCATTACGGATGAGATTGTATGTACCACTGTGTCCTTCTGCATGTCGAACAAAAAGAACTGATCCATGGCACATTCAAAAAATTCCCACAACACACCGATCGTCATGGAGAAACAGAATGCCACGATCGCCATATAGACCGGAGACAACGACAACGATTCTCTCTTGTGACGGTTCAGCATATCTACCAGGCAGAATCCGATCGCGGCACACAGAAAGCCATTGAGTGTGTGGAGCATCGTGTCCCAGTACGGAAAGATCGTGTAGTAGGAACGGATCTCACCGAGTATCTCCGCCGCAAAAATAAACAACATGATAATGATTTCCATCGTGTTCGGGAAATCGATCTGAAGCTGCCGTTCCAGGATCGTCGGCATCAGAAATAAGAGCAGCGTCAACAGACACAGGAAAACATTCTCAAAGTTCTGATTCAGAAACTGCAGCACCATAACCGCGATCACCGTGATCCGAAGCAGCAGATACACAACCGAGACAACCGGCTTTTTCCTCAGTTCCATATGCGCCCTTTGCAGAGCGCCTCCCATCTTCTTAAATCGCATAAATACTTTTCACCTCTGTCACAGGAACATACATATGACCGGAATGGTCAAAATAGAGGCCATCGTGCTGAGCACCGTTCCTCTCGTACAGCAGTCCGCATCGGCCCCGCTCTCCTTCGTCATGATCGTGACGATTCCTCCTACAGGCATTCCGATCTCAATGATAAATACCCCAAACACCACCGGATCGATCGGCAGTCTCTTCATCAGTACGATCAGCAGGATTGGCAGTGCCAGCATACGCAGTACAATATATAGATATGTGCGCACATCTCCGAGCATGCTCTTTACATCTGCCTGCGCCACCGTCACACCGATCAAAAACATGGATAAGGGCACTGTGGCATTTCCCATATAATCGCAGAAGCTGATCACAAAGTCAGGCATCTGAATGCCTGCTCCGAAAATAATAATGGCAAGCAGCGATGCAGCAACACCGGGATTCATCATCTGCTTCAGTGCTTTCTTTACAACGCCTTCTGCTGTTCCCGCATCTTCCGCTCCGCCTTTTCCCCCGCCGCCTGTGACTCCGTTCTCTGCCGCGGCTTTTCTGGTCAACACCGTTCCATAGGTATACAGTAGCAGGTTATACACCAGAATATAGAATGCGACATACACAACCGCCTCATCGCCGAGAACACATTTTGTTACCGGGATTCCCATAAATCCCACATTGGAAAAAGCGCTCATAAGACGGTATACCGTCCGCTCCGTCTTCTTCGGACGAAGCAATGCCACGATCAGATATCCAAACAGGATCAGGATCGCAAAATATGCCACAACCATCATCAGATTCTCGCGGATCCTGCCCCCGTCTGCGCTGCCGCTCTGTCCCAGCACGCCATTGATCACCAGAAGCGGGTTAAAAATATTGACAACTACCCTGGACAGCTTAGAGGTGGCCGAATCATCCATCCAGTCCTTCTTATAGCAGAAGAACCCGGTCGCCATCATGCCGAACAGTACGATCATTTGAAAAAACGGTACCCAGAAATTCATCGTTTTACCTTCCTTTTGCAATAGGAAAGGACA
>JALFTO010000116.1 GCA_022779165.1 Lachnospiraceae bacterium | reverse complement strand
CAGATCATCGGAGAGCATGTGATACTGAGACCGATCACGGATGCGGATACGAACAATATCGTCCGCTGGCGCAACAGTGACCATGTGAGGAGAAATTTCATATATCAGACACTCTTTACCCCGGAGAGCCACAGGGAATGGCTGCGGGACAAGGTCGGCACGGGCCTGGTGGAGCAGTTCATCATCCATGAGAAGGACAAAGACATGGATGTGGGAAGTGTATACCTGCGTGATATCGACCAGACTCACAGACGTGCCGAGTTCGGTATTTTTATCGGGGAAGAGCAGGAGATGGGTCATGGGATCGGTTCGGAGAGTATCCGTCTGATCCTGCAGTACGGCTTTGAGGAACTCAAACTGCACAAGATATTTCTGCGTGTGCTTGCCGATAATGAGATTGCAAAGCGCTCTTATGAGAAAGCCGGATTCATGCAGGAGGCATATCTGAAGGATGAGGTGTGCATCCGCGGCGAGTATAAGGATCTGATCCTCATGCGCAGACTGAATCCCAGGGAGGGGTATCATGGATAAGGTAAGTTTTGTGATTCCCTGTTTCCGCTCCGAGCAGACCATCGGTCATGTGATCGAGGAGATCCGGCAGACAATGCAGGCTGACCTGCCTGCATACAGCTTTGAGATCATTCTCGTCAATGACGGTTCGCCGGACAATGTCATGGGCGTGATCAGGGAATACAGTGAGAAATATGATAATATTACAGGAATCTGTCTTGCCCGCAATTTCGGTCAGCATGCGGCATTGATGGCAGGCTTCCGCCATGTCACGGGAGATATCGTGATCTGTCTTGATGACGACGGGCAGACGCCGCCCTCGGAGGCAGGCAAATTCGTCCGGGAGATTGAGGCGGGCAGGGATGTCGTCTATGCGAGATACGCCAACAAACAGCATTCCGCGTTCCGCAATTTCGGCAGTCACGTAAATGAGCTCATGACGAGATTCATGCTGGGCAAGCCGAAGGAACTGTATATCTCCAGTTATTTTGCGGCCAGACGGTTTGTGATCGATGATGTGGTGCGTTATGAGAACTGTTATCCGTATGTGATCGGACTGGTTCTGCGCACAACCAAAAATATCGGCAATGTGGATGTGAATCACAGGCAGCGCGAGCTGGGCAGATCCGGGTATACGATGAAAGCATTGCTCGGGCTGTGGTTTAACGGGTTTACGGCCTTTTCCATCCAGCCGTTGCGCTTTGCCACACTGGTCGGTGTATTTTGCGCAGCCAGCGGCTTTCTGTATGGGATCTACACGATCATCAGGAAACTGTTGGTTCCCGATGTACCGATGGGCTTCAGTTCTCTGATGTCGGTTCTGGTATTTATCGGCGGAATGATCATGCTGATGTTAGGGCTGATCGGTGAATATGTGGGCAGAATCTATATTAGCCTGAACAATTCTCCCCAGTACGTGATCCGGGAGATTGTGGGGCAAAAGGAAGATGACAATGAACATTAAACTGAGCGAACAAAAGAAGAACGGGATTCTCTGGATCAGCGCAGCTTTCTTTTTTGCGGTTTATCTGTCGTTGTGCTTTAATGACAATGTGTGGACGGATGAGGCATTTACCATCGAACTGCTCAGGGAGAATTTCGGAGGGATCATTCTCGGAACTGCGGCGGATGTGCATCCACCTTTCTATTATCTGATCGCCAAGTGTTTTACTCTTGTGTTCGGCAGCGGTCTTCTGACGCTGAAACTGGTGTCGATCCTTCCGATGATACTGTGCATGACATGGGGCGCCTTCCGGGTGAAGAAGCTGTTTGGCTTCCGCGCGGCGCTTTTGTTCAATGTTCTGTTGGCAGTGATTCCGTGTACCATGGAGTATGCTGTGCAGCTTCGGATGTATTCCTGGGCGATTTTCTTTATTACATTGATGGGATTGTGGGCTTATGAGGCGTGTATGGAGGGCAGGATCACCTGTTTTGCAGGTGTGGTGCTTACCTCTGCGGCGGCGGCATATACCCACTATTTTGCGTTTGTATCGGCAATCCTGATCTACGGATTCCTTTTCCTGGCGCTTGCATTTACCGGACAGGGGAAAGGACTGTTAAAATGGCTTGTGTCCGTGGTGCTGTCTCTTGTTCTGTATCTGCCGTGGCTTCCCTATATGGAACTGCAGGTAAAGGGAGTATCCAAAAGCTACTGGATCGAAGAGATCACAGGAGAAACGATCAGGGAGTTTTTCCCGTTCCTGTTTGATATGGGGATTCCGCTTACCACGACTGTCTGGGTGGTGCTGATCGTACTCTGTGCGGCAGTGTCGGTGTATATGATGACACGCGCAGACAGTAGGGCGGCCGGGATCTATGCGGCGCTGTTGCTGCTCGTTCCGGTCGGGACGGCGGTCACGGGCGTGGTGGCATCGAGCCTGATCCGTCCGATCTTTATTGTTCGTTATCTGCTTCCGTGTATGGGGCTTGTCGCGCTGGCACTGGCAATCACGTTCAGCCGGTATGTGCCGAAGCAGGTATATCTGGCGGGACTTTGTTTCTTCCTCTGCGCGGGGATCGTTGACTACGGTCAGTCCGTATACCGGGAATACCAGTGGACGCACACTGCGGAGACGGAGCAGTTCCTCGCGGAGCATGTGAAGGAAAATGATATCATCGCTTACAATTACGAAAGCTATGATTTTGTATATGACTATTACTGGTCAGATGAGGAGAAGGTGCTGTGGCAGGACATTGATCTGGACACTGTTCCCTATGATACGATCTGGCTGTTAGACACGATTTACTGGCCTTATCCCACGGATGAATATCTGGCGGAACATGGCTGGCAGCGTCAGTTTATGGGCAATTACGGGATTGAGCACAATGATTTCAAGATCTGGGCGATCACAAGGCAGTGAGTGGAATATGGATAATTTGCATAACACGGATAACAAAAAGAAAATATCGCTGCGTGTGGCAGTGATCCTCGTATGCATGGCAGCAGGGTGGCTGCTGGTATTCCCTGTCGGAATCATCCGGGACACGAAGATCTCGAGAACGGCGGCGGATTACAGCATGAATACGGGACCGGTCGGTGAGGTGGCCGCGATCCAGGAGTTTGTGCCTGCTTATGACAGACTGCAGTCGCTGGGCGTGGATATCGGCAAGCTTGACGGCAAGGCGGATCAGGGTACGTTGTATCTGGAATTTTTTGATGCGGATCTCAACGCTTTTGCAAGCATCCCGTATGACATCCATGAGATGAATGACGGTACGCTGACAGATATTCCCGTGAATCTGAAGCTGAAAGCGGGAGAACGGTATTATGTCAGCGTGCGGAGTGAGGATACGGGTGATACGCCGCCGATCCTCCATTACCGCTCCAAATCCGGAAACGGACCGGCGGAGAACCTGAATTTTTATTATGGTCCCGGAGTGATCGAGGATGCCTCGGCAAATATACGCTATACCTATGAGATTCCGTTGAATCCGGGGCAGATTCTGTTTTATGACAGCCTGATCCTGCTGGCCGGAGTTGTCTTGATGTGGATGACGGGATCTTTTCGGAATTACAATTCTGAGGAAAATAAAGGAATATGACATTTTTTGATGAAAAGATAAATAATGAAAAACTGGAAAAGCGGATCAAACTGGCAGCATATACGATCGTTGCCATTGTCGCCGTGGTATTTCTGTTTTTTGCGGTGATCCGCGGTGTGTTTGGCGGCACGGTATGGGATAAGGCGACCTATGTGCTGGCCTCAGTGCTGTTTGTGGCGCTGTTGTGGTACGGCATCCGCCAGCTGTCCTTTCTTTGGCTGTTCAGACAGCTTTTGAACCCGGAGAACAGAGGCGACTTTGCGCAGATGGGGTGTTATGCACTGATCTGTCTGATGACGCTGTATTATTACAATTCCGGCAGCGAGTATGGCCATGCGGTCGGAACCAGGGGGATCAATATCGCGTTTGCTGTGGCGATCCTGTGCCTTTATCGTAGAGAGGAATGGAAGCGGTTCCTGAATGTGGCGGTATTGGCTGCGGTCATCGAATTTTTTGCGGCTGCCTTTCTGACGGAGAACGGGACGATCGAGGGCTTTCCCGGCGGACTGTTGTCATTGTTGTCGGCAGCTACGGCGGGAATTTATACGGTACTGTTGCTCTGTCTGACAGTGAGGGCTTTCCGCGGAGAACTCCGCCGTGATTTTTCCCGGTATGCGCTGATCGTGGCAGCCTTTTTTGGGTTGATCCTGATATTCCGCAATACGAGATACTGGCCGTTTTCCGTTGTGATTCCTTTCGGAACATTGTATCTGCACAAAATGGACCGGGCAGGGGAGGACAGGTTGCTTCGGAATTTCAGCTATGGCGTGATCCTTGCCTTCTGGCTGATGTTTGGCGCGGCCACGTTGTTTCGGCCCTATTACAGTTTTGAGTTCACGAGATATCCGAGCTGGTTCTCTTCCGTCGCTTCGGCGGGACTGTTCTGGATGCTTGTGTTTGGCTGCACGCTGAGCGCGCTTCTCGCAAAGTTTCAGAAATGCGGCAAGGTATCGTATGTGTATTTTGAACTTCTGACGCTGGGATGCGTGACCTCCCATGTGTTTATGTCGATGTCAAGAACCAGTCTGCTGGCGATCGGAGCATTCTGCCTGGTGGCATTTGTGCTGATCGAGGCGGTTCAGTACAGAGACAATATCAGGAAGATGGCATATAAGGCGCTGCTGGTGATCCTGCCGCTGTTTCTAGCCTTTCCGGTAGTGTATACCGTGACCCGGTGTATGCCGGCGGTGGTGGCGCGTCCGATCAAGGTGACCGGCCCGGAGTTTTTCAGTGATATGATCCAGAAGCATGAGCCGATGGATTCCACCAAATATATGAACATTGCGCAGTATGGGGAACTGTTTCTTGAGAAACTGGTAGGCATTGACATCAATCTGACCAGTATCACGGGGGCTGTCAGCGGCCCGGGGGATCGCACCACGGATGAGTCGGGGGAGGCGGTATTTGATGAAAATGTTGTGGCTACCGAGGAACGGGACGGACAGGTCTATACAGTGAAGGATTACACGTTTTCCAATCCGGATGAAGGAGATCCGACCAACGGACGCTTTGACCTGTTTCAGATCTATGCAAAGCATCTGAATCTCACGGGGCATGACACGATGATCGTGGAGGATGCGGAGACAAACACCACGATGTTCCATGCTCACAATACGTATATGCAGGTGGCGTATGACCACGGGATTATCGCGGGAATTGTATTTATCATCCTGCTGTTTGGAGCGTTTATATACGGTGTTGTTTATTATAAAAATAACTATTCACAAGTAAGTTTTGCCATACTGCCTGTAATTGTGGTAATATCTTTTATGATCGCGGGAGTCACGGAGTGGATCTTCCATCCCAGCATTCCGATCGGGTTTGCGCTCCTGTTTATATTGACGCCGCTGATGTCACGAAGCGAAAAGCATACGGAGTCATAAAAGGGTAAATGACAATGAAAAAGATAGAATGGAATTATAAACTGATTACCAGACGTGCGTTTTTGATCACGTATGACATTATTGCAGTGATCTGCAGTAATTTCCTGTCGCTGCTTCTGCGATATGAATTTCAGCTGGATACGATCCCGGAGTACTTTATGAATGCTGTGTGGCTGCATCTGCCGGTCAGTATCCTGATCACGCTGGCGATCTTTTACATTTTCAGACTGTACCACAGTCTGTGGGCGTATGCCGGCGTGAATGAGATGCAGAACATTCTCGTGGCATCCTTTTCCAGCGCTGCGCTGCAGGGTGTCACGCTCCTGCTCTTTGACCGCAGCGTGCCCAAGAGCTATTATTTCTTCAATGCCTTCCTGCTGGTCGGCTTCACGGTGACGAGCCGTTTCGCCTATCGGTTTGCCAGAGAGGCAAGAAGGAAGAAGCATAACAAGAACAACAGTATTTCCGTCATGATCGTGGGAGCGGGCGATGCCGGCAACACGATCATCAAGGAGATCAATTCCAGCTATTTCAGCACCATGCGGATCCGGTGTATCATCGATGATGATCCGCAGAAGTGGGGAAGATATATCCAGGGGATCAAGGTTGTGGGCGGCAGGGACAGGATCGTCGAGAATGCATCACTGCATGAGATTGACGAGATCATCATTGCGATCCCGTCTGCCGGACGCAGGACCATCAAGGAGATCGTTGAGATCGCGCAGCAGACGAACTGCAAGCTGCGGACGCTGCCGGGCATGTATCAGCTCGTGAACGGCGAGGTCGATGTGAGCAAGATCCGCGATGTGGATGTGGAGGATCTGTTGGGCAGAGATCCGATCAAGGTGGATCTCGATTCGATCCTCGGCTATGTGAAAGGAAAGACGGTGCTTGTCACCGGTGGCGGCGGTTCGATCGGAAGTGAGCTGTGCAGGCAGATCGCATCCCATCAGCCAAAGCAGCTGATCATTCTGGATATCTATGAGAACAATGCCTATGAGATCCAGCAGGAGCTTAAGATCAAATATCCGGATCTGAATCTGCTGGTGTTGATCGCCTCTGTGCGAAACGCAAGACGGATCAACAAGATCTTTGCGACATATAAGCCGGATATCGTGTATCATGCGGCGGCGCATAAGCATGTGCCTCTCATGGAGGTCAGCCCCGATGAGGCCGTGAAAAATAATGTTTTCGGCACCTGGAAGACGGCGCAGGCGGCGGCAGACAACGGCGTGAAGAAATTTGTCATGATCTCCACCGATAAGGCGGTGAACCCCACCAACGTGATGGGAGCGACCAAGCGTATCTGTGAGATGATCATTCAGACATTTAACAAATATTATGAGACGGAGTTCGTGGCGGTGCGTTTCGGCAATGTGCTCGGCAGCAACGGCAGTGTGATCCCGCTGTTTCGCAAGCAGATCGAGGCAGGCGGTCCCGTCACGGTGACACAACCCGATTTTATCCGTTATTTTATGACGATCCCGGAAGCGGTGTCGCTGGTACTGCAGGCGGGCGTCTATGCAAAGGGTGGCGAGATTTTTGTCCTCGATATGGGGGAACCGGTGAAGCTCCTCGATCTTGCCAGGAATCTGATCCGGCTGTCCGGCTATAAGGTGGATGACGATATCCGTATCGAGTTCACGGGACTCAGACCCGGTGAGAAGCTGTATGAGGAGCTCCTGATGAGCGAGGAGGGCATGAAGGAAACCAGGAATAAGCTCATCCATATCGGGAAGCCGATCGAATTTGATGAGAGGAAATTTTTTGTGCAGCTAAAGCAGTTAAAGGATGCTGTGGAAAATGAAGCGGACGATATCCGTTCGATGATACAGGAGATCGTTCCGACTTATGTTCCGAAGGAGTGATTGACGATGGAAGGTCAGAATCAGAACAGAAAGAGAATATATCTTGCTT
>JALFTO010000107.1 GCA_022779165.1 Lachnospiraceae bacterium | reverse complement strand
CGGTATTCTCATCAAAATAGAATACCGGATTATAAGGGATCTTCTCGATATCAATGTACTCTTCTTCAAATCCCGCCTGATCGATCAGTGCCTGTCTTACTTGCTTCCTTGCCATCTCCCAATCCACGCCAAGGACGTCTGACAGGCAGTAAATTTTTCTTGTATAAACATTACAGTTGACACTCTGCCAGCCGCAATTCGATACGCCACCCATATACCAGTGCCAGCCATATCCGACACTGACATCTCCGGCCTCGTTATAGTATACGGATTCCACTGAATGAGGCTCGTAATCCCATTCCGTTTCCCCATAGGGAGATTCCAGCAAAAGATTCAGTTCTTCCTCAATGGAATTCAAATTATTTCTATATGAATCTTCCAGTTCCGTGATCTGCTGATTGAGCCAGTTGATTCCGGTCTCATTATTTCCCTCAAAGATCACCCGTTCAAAGAATGCGTTGACCGTTGCGCCATCTCTGGATGCACTGAAATCATCTTTCTGTTTCCGGTATCCTGTGATCTTGTTTTTCTCATAATATGTTTCCTGACCATTGTAGAAATGATAGGTAAGCTCACCAAGCACGGAAATATCCTGTGTATCATAATAAGAAAACACACCGCTGTCCGGAAGATATATCCCCTCATTGGCACCTCTGACGATGAAGAACTCTTCCATATCATCTTCCTGTTGAAATTGCAGTTCATATGTCAGTTTCGCCGCGCTGTTGGAAAATCCGAGATTTTCCAGATCGGAAGCAGTCTCTGCGACAAGGTCCTCCAAATCAGAGAAATCGCTTCCGGAAAAATCCTGAGCCGTATCCTCAACAAAATCCGAGCCGTCATAATGCAGCACACGCAGAACAAAATTTGTGCCATCTGCGGTAACGCATACTGTTTCCGCTAAATTTTCCGCAAAATAAATTTGAGAGCCGTCTTCCTTGATGTAATAATCAGCATTCTGAATATCAAAACCACCGACAGCCCCCAGACAGGTTCTTATCCTTGCCTGCAGCTGCACTTCATCCTCCGTGACTTCATACATCTGTAACTCCAGAATATGATCCGGTTCCTCTTCTTTGTCATTATCCACAATCGCCATGACCAGGAGTTCCTCCTCCCCGTCATTATCAAAATCCTTAATCTTATAAGTAAGCGGGCCGTCCAATTCCTCCACATATCCCGCCAACGGATATTTATAATCATCGGCAACCATTTCTATATAAGGTGCCGTATATGTTCTGTCATAATCGATCGGGTGATCGCTCTCTGCCAGCAAGTCTTCATAAACGCTTTGCAGTAATTCAGATGCATTCTGATCTTCCGCCACTTCCGTCTCTCTCTTTTCTTCCCGATCTGCCTCTTCGGCTTCCTCCGTTATCTCCTTTTCCTCCTGTTTCAAAGAAATACTACCAAGCAAAAAATAGCCCGCGATAGCAGCCAGGAGCAACAAAATCACACAGACCTCCGCTATCAGAACATAAACCAGTTTTTTCTGTCCGTTTTCTTTCATAGATCCTCCCCCATAAAATACGCTAAAGAGCAATCGCTTATCAAATGTCAAAAATGCCGTAACCCCTTAAGATTACGGCATTTTCAAGAAATAGTTACTTATTAACCTTAGAACTTGCCAGCCTTAGCCGCTTCTTCGATGGAAACTGCAACTGCAACGGTAGCGCCAACCATCGGGTTGTTGCCCATACCGATAAGTCCCATCATCTCTACGTGAGCAGGTACGGAAGAGGATCCTGCAAACTGTGCGCTGGAGTGCATACGTCCCAGAGTATCCGTGAAACCATAGGAAGCAGGGCCTGCAGCCATGTTATCGGGATGAAGTGTACGTCCTGTACCACCGCCTGATGCTACGGAGAAGTACTTCTTGCCGGCTTCCATTCTCTCCTTCTTGTAGGTTCCTGCTACAGGATGCTGGAATCTTGTAGGATTGGTGGAGTTACCTGTGATAGATACGTCCACGTTCTCTTTCCACATGATGGCAACGCCTTCCGGTACGGAGTTAGCGCCATAGCAGTTAACCTTTGCACGAAGTCCCTCGGAATATGCTTTTCTGTATACTTCCTTAACCTCGTTTGTATAAGGATCATACTCTGTCTCTACAAAAGTAAAGCCGTTGATACGTGAGATGATCAGGGCTGCGTCCTTGCCGAGACCGTTCAGGATAACACGAAGGGGTTTCTGACGAACCTTGTTAGCCTTCTCTGCGATACCGATCGCGCCCTCTGCTGCTGCGAAGGACTCATGTCCTGCCAGGAATGCGAAGCACTCGGTATCCTCTTCCAGAAGCATCTTGCCCAGGTTACCATGTCCGAGACCAACCTTACGGGTATCTGCAACAGATCCGGGAATACAGAAAGCCTGAAGTCCCTCACCGATTGCTGCTGCAGCCTCAGATGCCTTTCTGCAGCCTTTCTTGATCGCGATTGCCGCACCTACTGTGTAAGCCCAGCATGCATTCTCAAAACAGATGGGTTGGATCTTCTTAACCTGATCGTAAACATCCAGACCTGCATCCTTTGTAATTTTCTCAGCTTCCTCAAGAGAAGCGATTCCATAGCTATTCAGTACGGAATTGATTTTGTCAATTCGTCTTTCATATGATTCAAATAAAGCCATTAGTCTTGTCCTCCTCTTCTCTATTTCACTTCTTCATCTGTTCTGGGATCGATGATCTTAACAGCGTCATCAACACGTCCGTACTGTCCGCATGCCTTCTCGTATGCAGTGTTCGGATCGTCACCCTTCTTAATAAAGTCTGTCATCTTGCCAAGGCTTACAAATTTGTAACCGATGATCTGGTTGTCTGCATCCAAAGCGATACCTGTCACATAACCTTCAGCCATCTCAAGGTAACGGGGGCCCTTCTTCAGTGTACCATACATCGTACCAACCTGAGAGCGGAGACCTTTACCGAGATCCTCAAGACCTGCACCTACCGGAAGACCTTCCTCAGAGAATGCGGACTGGGAACGTCCGTAAACGATCTGTAAGAACAGTTCTCTCATTGCTGTATTGATAGCGTCACATACAAGGTCTGTATTCAGCGCTTCCATCACTGTCAGTCCGGGAAGGATCTCAGATGCCATAGCTGCAGAGTGAGTCATACCGGAACATCCGATCGTCTCAACCAGCGCTTCCTGGATGATGCCTTCCTTAACATTCAGTGTAAGCTTGCAGGCACCCTGCTGAGGTGCACACCAGCCAACGCCGTGTGTCAAACCGGAAATATCTTTTACTTCTTTTGCCTGAACCCATTTTGCTTCTTCAGGGATAGGAGCACAGCCGTGGTGAACGCCCTGTGCCACACAACACATTTCTTCCACTTCTTTTGAATAAATCATGTGAAATCTCCTTTCAATATGTAACTATTGTAATTCCTAACCGCAATTTCTATTTTCGCATACTTGCAGTAAAAAATCCAGTGTTTTTTCTACAAAAACACCATAAATTCTATTTGGGATCCTGTCTAAACGGGCAAATATTATTGACTTTAGCACGTTGAACAAGTATAATCTGTTAAGCGGGCAAACTTTTCCCGTGTTTTTATACCTATTTATATTATGATACAGGAGGATATAATTATGAAGAAATTACTTGCACTGCTTGTATCTGCAGTAATGGTATGTTCGCTGGCAGCCTGCGGAAGCACACAGACCGCCGACACATCAGCACCTGCAGAAACAACCGAAGCAGCAGAACCTGCTGCAGAGACAACCGCTGACGCTGCAGCAGAGGAAGCAACAGATGACGTTTCCTACACAATCGGTATCTGCCAGCTCGTACAGCACGAGGCGCTTGACGCCGCTACACAGGGCTTCAAGGATGCCCTCACAGAGGAATTCGGTGACAAGGTTACCTTTGATGAGCAGAATGCTCAGGGTGATTCCAACACCTGCTCCACCATCGTAAACAGCTTTGTTTCCAACGGCGTTGATCTGATACTCGCAAATGCGACTCCTGCCCTTCAGGCAGCTGCAGCCGGCACAAACGAGATTCCGATTCTTGGAACTTCTGTTACAGAATACGGCGTAGCACTTGAGATTTCAGACTTTAACGGCACTGTAGGAGGTAACATCTCAGGCACATCCGATCTGGCTCCTCTTGACGGACAGGCCGATATGCTTGCAGAGCTGTTCCCGGATGCCAAGAAGGTAGGTCTGCTCTACTGCTCTGCTGAGGCAAACTCTCAGTATCAGGTAGACACCATCAAGAAATTCCTTGAAGAAAAAGGCTACACATGTGAGTATTACGCATTCTCAGATTCCAACGATCTGTCTTCCGTAGTAACTACTGCTGCAAATGACATGGATGTAATCTATGTACCTACAGACAACACCGCTGCTTCCAACACTGAGATCATCAGCAACATCTGTACACCTGCGGGAGTACCTGTTGTTGCAGGTGAAGAGGGAATCTGCGCCGGATGCGGTGTGGCTACTCTCTCCATCAGCTACTATGATCTCGGTGTAGCTACCGGTAAGATGGCTGCAAAGGTTCTGAACGGCGGAGACATCTCCACAATGCCGATCGAGTATGCACCTCAGTTTACAAAGAAGTACAATCCTACTCTTTGCGAGGCACTCGGCATTGAAGTGCCTTCCGATTACGAAGCAATCGCACAGTAAAAAATGATTCTATGACAAGACAGCGGGAGAATTTCTCTCTCGCTGCTTTGTTATAAGAACCAAAAATCAATATCATCCTGTAAACAACGTATTTGCACAAAATTATAATTCACGCTTTAGGGAGTAAACATATGAATCTCTTGAATTTGTTTAATGCACTGCCGGGCGCGGTTGCCCAGGGTCTGATTTGGGGCATCACAGCGATCGGCATTTATATTACTTTCCGTATTCTGGATATCGCCGATCTGACAGTGGACGGTTCTCTTTGTACCGGCGGCGCTGTATGCATCATGATGATGCTCTCCGGGCACAATGTGTTTGTCGCGATGCTGGCTGCAACCTGCGCCGGTATGATTACCGGTCTTATTACCGGCCTCTTCCACACCTTTATGGGAATCCCGGCAATCCTGGCCGGTATCCTGACACAGCTTGCCCTCTACTCCATCAATCTGAAGATTATGGGCAAAGCTAATCAGGCAATCAACGTCGATAAATACAACCTGCTCGTTTCCCTCCGATATATCAAGGGCGTACCCTTTTACAAAAATACAATTCTCGTCGTTGCCATCTGCATCGTGATCCTGATCATGATCCTGTACTGGTTCTTCGGGACAGAACAGGGCTGTGCACTGCGTGCCACGGGCTGTAACGGCAACATGTCCCGCGCTCAGGGTATCAATACCGATTTTTCCAAAGTACTCGGGCTGATGCTGTCCAACGGTCTTGTCGGTCTGTCAGGCGCCCTGCTGTCACAGTATCAGGGCTTTTCCGATATCAATATGGGGCGTGGTGCCATTGTCATCGGACTTGCTGCTGTGATCATCGGCGAAGCAATTTTCGGAAGGATCTTCCACAACTTCGGATTCAAACTTCTGGGTGTTGCATTTGGTTCAATCCTGTATTATATCGTATTGCAGACGGTCATTTGGATGGGTGTGGACACTGACCTGTTAAAGATGCTCTCCGCTCTTGTCGTTGCTGTATTCCTTGCCATTCCTTACTGGAAGACAAAATATTTTGCAAAATCCAATATTAAGAAAGGAGGCGCAGAATAATGCTGGAAATCAGAAACGTAACAAAGATCTTTAATCCGGGAACCGTAAATGAAAAACTGGCTTTGGACAATTTCTCCCTTACATTGGAAGATGGTGATTTTGTCACTGTAATCGGCGGGAACGGAGCCGGCAAATCTACCATGATGAATGCGATCGCCGGTGTGTGGCCCGTGGATGCCGGTCAAATCCTGATCGACGGCACTGATGTGACAAGTCTGCCCGAACATAAGCGTGCAGCCTTCCTCGGACGTGTATTTCAGGATCCCATGACGGGTACTGCCGCTACGATGGGAATCGAAGAAAATCTTGCTCTTGCCAAGCGTCGCGGCAAGAAACGCTTCTTGCGGAAGGGAATCACCAAGAAAGAGCGGGAGGAATATAAAGAATTGTTAAAGATCCTGGGGCTCGGTCTGGAGGACCGCCTCACTTCCAAAGTCGGTCTGCTCTCCGGCGGTCAGCGTCAGGCGCTTACGTTGTTGATGGCTACTCTGCAGAAGCCAAAGCTTCTCCTATTAGATGAGCACACTGCTGCTCTCGATCCCAAGACAGCGGCTAAAGTATTGGAAACAACAGAGTATATTGTCAATCGCGACAAGCTGACCACTCTGATGATTACTCATAACATGAGGGATGCGATCGCACACGGCAATCGTCTGATCATGCTGATGGATGGAAGGATTATTCTTGATATCAGGGGCGAAGAAAAGAAAAAGCTTACTGTTGAGGATCTGCTTCATAAATTTGAGGAAGTCAGCGGTGAAGAGTTTGCCAATGACAAAGCGATCCTTGGCTGATAAAAAACATCATTTTATGTTGAAAACAGGCGGTTCCAAAAGGAATCGCCTGTTCTATGTATCTCTTACTTATTCGGTTGTCGTCACTTCTTATCCCATAAAATATTCACTGATATCCATACAGTTGATCAGGCAGACCGCCTGCTCCGGCGTACACTCCAGCCAGGAAGCATGCGCCTTTACCCATCTGCGCAGTCCCTGCGGGAAAACTTCCTCGGAATAATTCTGGTGGATATTCTCTCGGCTCAGTTTATGGATAATACAGTCTCTGCAGGGACTGTCCCTGTGCTGGATCGCCTGATAGCACATTTGTCCCACTGCAATTTCCGGAAGTTCATTCAGAAGCTTACGGTTAATAAACTGGAGTTCATAAGTATCGGCATCCACAGCATAGACAAAGGAATCAAAATCATCCAGTATCATTGTTTTTGCCATAAATCCCTGCCTGCTTTCTTTCTGTTCCGGTATGGTCAGATGCATCTGTACCGTACTCAGGATCTCTTTCAGTTCCTTTTCCTGTCCTTCCGTCAGATCATGTTCACCGGTACACTCTGCCATCATAAACGCACCGACCAGTTCACCCTTCACAACAAACGGCTGGATAAAGATCGTATTGATCCTGTCCTTCAGCATGTTCACAATAAAGTTCTGATTCAGATTGTCATAATTATGTATAACGGCCGGTCGCCCTTCCATCTCAAGATATTCCTTGAGATAATTCCATTCACGTTCTTTCTTACAATCGGGATCCTCCGGCTCGAACCCTTCACGATCAAAGGAATAATCCACATTGCCTTCTGCATTCTTCAATAGGATGACTGCTCTCTGGAATCCGTAATTCTCTGCAAGGATCTGTAAGATTGCCCGGAAAGATGTCTCGCCCATTCCTTCCTCATACAGGATCTTTCCGATCATATCAGGCAGCCGTCTGTCATCTTCTGTCAGATCCGCTCCGTCCTTCCAGTCATCCTTTCCGGTCACATAACTCGCCACGGTAGCTGCCGCGTCATACATCAGGAAGCCCGGTTTCTCCGTTGCCTTCACCATATAGAGTGCCTGCTGGGCATTCTCCCACAGTTCCCAGAACGATTCCCCATGATAAGGAGCAAGCGCAACTCCGACACTTGCTGTGATCGTGATATGCGTCCCGTTATAATCCATCTCACGTTCCGCCAGCCTGCAGATCCTGGAAGCAATGATATCAAGATTGGACATGGATCCGATGTTCGGTGCAAAGATCAGGAACTGATCACCTCCCAGCATTCCCAGAATATCAGATCTCTTTGATGTGCTTCCTACACGCTCCATCAGTTCCGCCAATACTTTTTTGCCTTTCTCCTCACCGAATTCCGCGACGATATTTGCATAATTGTTCAGATCAAGAATCATGAAAGCATGAAGCGCTTTTTTATCCGACTGCTGCAGGATCCTGTTAACTCTCTCTTCGCAGACCTCCCGATCATACCAGCCTGTTCCGGTCGCCTGAATGCCTCCGTTCTGCCTAATCTGCTCTTCCAGGAGTTTCTGATCCTGAATATCCGTCGCTCTTCCCACAATATGTGTCACATAACCGTCAACACCCGCAATACTTGTGATATGCACCCGATACCATCTGTCCTCCTGCTCTTTCCGGAAACTCGTAAAGAGCTCCATCACATCTGATTTCGGTATGCGCAGGGCATCCTCCATCATCGCGATCAGTTTGACATCCTGCTCGGAAGGAATTTTTTTACTCTTCAATTTCTGAAGGTAACGGTCTATCATTCCGTTATTCTTCAATCCTCTTGTATCGGCAACCTTCAGCGCCAACACATCGGTTCGGGCATTGTAGTCAAAGAGCAGTTCTCCCTCTGACTCAGCCAGTTCCTGATACCATCCGAAAAATGACCGAAATTCCTCTTCGACAAATTTTTGATCCGTTGCATCGGAGAAGACGCAGATAATGATCGCTTTCTCCTCATCTCTGGAATACAGATTTCCCCTTACCTGAATCCATCTGAGGCTTCCCGTTGCAGTAACCGTCCTAAAATCAACATCGACCGCGCCATCATCTTTCAGGATATCCTCTATCGCCTGCCAGAGCTTATTCTTATCCTCATCGATGACCATCGACATTACTTTATTTACCCAGACTTTTCCCATCTCCGGCGTATATCCGAGCATGCGGTACGCACCTTCATTCATGTACAAAAGTTCCATCCGGTCCGCATACAGCTCATAGATTCCGACTCCGGTCAACATATTATCGATTATGTTATAAATGGTTTTCAGGTCAAGATTTTTTGCCATACACAAAATTCCTCATATCATCTGTAGAAAACTTACGCCCGACCGCCCTTCTTGCTTACGATCGTTCCGTCTTTCTTGAAAATACTCTTTTCCGGAATATATCCTCTCACCATGGATGTCGGATAAATATTGCTTTCCCGTCCGATCACTGTGCCCGGATTCAGTACGCTGTTACATCCGACCTCCACATGATCTCCCAGCATAGCACCGAATTTCTTGAAGCCGGTCTCTATCTCGCCGAAAGGAGATTTCACCACGACAAGTGTCTTATCACTCTTGACATTGGATGTGATGGATCCGGCTCCCATATGTGCCTTAAACCCGAGTACACTGTCCCCCACATAATTGTAGTGCGGAACCTGTACTTTATTAAATAATATCACATTTTTGAGTTCTGTGGAATTCCCTACAACAGCTCCCTTTCCGACAATTGCACTGCCTCTGATAAAGGCACAGTGCCTGATCTCCGCCTCCTCATCGATGATCGCCGGACCGCCGATATATGCGGAAGGGAATACCTTCGCCGACCTTGCAACCCACACGTCCTCGCCCCTCTTTTCAAAGCGGTCCTCCGGAAGCGTATTGCCGAGTGCAATGATGAATTCCTTGATCTTCGGAAGCACCTCCCACGGATAGGTCACTCCCTCAAAAATATCCTTTGCGATCGTCTCCTTCAGATCATACAGATTTTTTACTGTCAGTTTTTCCATTTTTCCCACTCCTCTTATAATTCTGTGCAACGATGTCATACCTGCCAAGCAGCATACGTCCGTTGCCGGACTGTTTGACAAGATTTGTCCTCCTGGATACGAAATCATCCAGCTTACTCATATATTCCTCGCCCGTTATTGTGCCTTCCGCGACCTGTGTCAGCCCCTTTTCCCAGCTTGCGGTAAGTGACGGATTAAGCATCGGCCGCATGGAATAATACACCACCTCATAGACCAGTTCTCCGAGCAAAGTTGGTGTGATGATCTGTGTCTTTTTGTTCAGTGCAAGATATTTGATATTGACAAGCTTTTTGAGAATCTCCGCTCTTGTTGCGGATGTTCCGATCCCGCTTCCTTTGATCTGGGCGCGCAATTCCTCATCTTCGATAAACTGTCCCGCATTTTCCATTGTCAGGATCAGCGTACCGGAATTGTAGCGTTTCGGCGGAGATGTTTCTCCTTCTTTTACAGTATACTCCCTTTCGCTTAAAAGTGCACCCTTCTTCAGGGAATTCAGAAGTTCCAGGAAAGAGGCATCACAGCCGATTTCCTCATCCTGCGACTCCTCGGAAGGCTCTTTCTTTTTGAAAAAAGAACACTGTGCCACGCGCAGATATCCTTCGTCTGTCAGCACCTTGAAATTCGAGAAAAAACGCTCTCCTTTGACCAACGCAGTCAAAGATACTTTCTGATAAACGGCTGCCGGATAAAAGATACTCAAAAACCGCTTTGCGATCAGTTCATATACTTGAGCCGCTGTCGGATGCAGGCTTCTCAGTGCGGAAAAGCCCTGCCCTGTCGGAATGATGGCATAGTGATCCGTAATCTGCTTGTCATTGACATATCTTGACTTCGCAAGCTTCCCGTACATGCCTGTTTCCAGCACCTCTCCGGCATAAACACCTGCCAGATCATACTGACACAGCCCTTTCAGATTCTTTGTGATCTCCTTACTCACCGCCGTGGACAGCACTCTTGCGTCCGTTCTCGGATATGTCGTCAATTTCTTCTCATAAAGCTCCTGTGCAATCCTGAGCGTTTCATCTGGACTGATCTTAAAATACTTTGAACAGTCATTCTGAAGTTCCGCCAGATTGTATAACAGCGGCGGATTCTTCATCTCTTTCTTTTTCTCCAGTTTATCAACGACAGGCGCTTCTGACGGCTGCTCCGTCAGATAAGCAATGAGTTCCTCCGCAGTTTCCCTCTGTTTAAAACCGTTTTCTTTATACAAGAGCGGTGACTGGAAATATCTGCTGCCTTCTGCGGCTCTCCATTCTGCCTCAAACTCGCGCTCACCAAGCAGCATTTGGGCAGTGACACGATAAAAAGGTGTCTTCACAAATTCCCGGATCTCACGCTCTCTTTTTACCACAATCCCCAGCACGCATGTCATCACGCGTCCCACTGAGATGACTGCCCTGTCCAGTTTCAGATAATCTCTGATGGAATTGCCGTATCCGAGCGTCAGCGCTCTGGAAAAATTAATGCCCATCAGATAATCTTCCTTGGCCCGCAGATACGCCGCCTCACAAAGATTATCATAGGCCGAGAGGTCTTTCGCCTCCCTGATCCCTCTGAGAATCTCCTCCTCCGTCTGGGAATCGATCCAGACGCGTTTTCTGACCTTTCCCGTGACACCGGCCTGCTGTTCCACAAGCCGGTAAATATATTCTCCCTCACGCCCGGAGTCGGTGCACACGTAGATGACATCCACATCCTGACGGTTCAGCAGACCGCTGACGATCTGAAACTGCTTTTTTACGCTGTCAATCACCTCATACTTAAATTCCTTCGGTACAAAGGGCAACGTATCAAAACTCCAGCGTTTATACTTTTCATCATATTTCTCGGGATAACTCATCGTCACCAGATGTCCCACACACCATGTCACCAGAGCCTCCTCCGATTCCATATAGCCGTCACGATTCGCCAGCCTGTATCCCAGCGCCTTGGCAAATTCCCTTGCCACACTGGGCTTCTCCGCTATAAATAAACTCTTTCCCATATCTGTCCTCAAAGCTGACTGATCGTGAACAGCTTCAGATCATTCCGTCCTCTCTCTTCCGAGATCAGCTTTTCCTCAAAACCGGTCGCCGAAAACAAAACCACCTGATCAGGCTTAATCTTTGCCTGACCGGCACAGAACATCAACCATTCATAATCCTCAAACGACATCTGCGGTCTGTCCCAGTTACACATTCCGATCAGGAAGTGATTATCGGTATCTTGCATTACGATATCAATGTTGCCCGCTTTCCCGACCCACTCTCCCATTTTCTCTCCTGAAAAAGGAACGCTGTCCATCCGTCCTGCCGCCTCTGCGCACACTTTGCCGAAGCATTCCGAGACATAAGCGGAAAATGACGGTGCAATATATCTGTCATAAAATGTGTATTCGTCCAATTCCTCCAGACGACTCAAATTGCAGTAAAGATACCGGAAATAAAATTTCACAAGATAATTTTTAATCCGGTAGATTCCCTTCTGCGTATTTTCCCGCCCTGCCGTATCATAAGAAAAAACTTTCTCTACAATCTCAAGTTCCATCAGATTCTTCAGATAGACACTGATCTTTGCCCTGGAAAAGCCTGTATGCAGGTACAGATCATTCAGCTTATATCTGCCGGAAGCGAGCGCACACAAAATCGCATGGTAGACATTAGTTTCTCTCAGCTCATCTGACACCAGTCTGAGTGCCTCCTCTCGCAGATAACTGCCTCTGCGAAGGATATGGCGACAGATATTTTTCCTGACATCAACATCCTTGTCAAAATGACTCCACAACTCCGGGAATCCTCCAAGCACGGCATACGTTTCAATCTGCTGTTTCCGGCCGGATTCCGGAAGCAGATCCGCAACGTCAAAAAAACCGGGTTCCCGCATCTTGATCAAACCCGATATCTCATAAACGGCACTGCCGATTTTTCCCACCATACTGTTTTCCACCCATCCGATCGAGGTGGACGCAAGGATGATCATTACCTCCTGATTGTTCCACTGATTATGGAAAAAAGCGATCAGTTCACGCATAAAGGACTCACTTAATTTCACAATATTCTGAAATTCCTCTATGACAATAACCTTCTTATGGCTTCTCTGTTCGATCATGGACATAAAAAGCTCCGTATACGTCGGATAATCCGGAAGTTTTGCACCGTTCTCACGAAGCTCATTTGCCCACTGGAACTGCTGCTCACGTTCCGAACATGCCCTTACCCTGTAGTAAGTACCCTGCAGTTCATCACAGAATCTGCGCAGCAGAGCTGTCATCCCCATATGCTTCTGACCGTAAAACACAACCAGCTGACTGCCTTCTTTTTCATAGTAATTCTTCAGATATTGAAGTTCTGTGATATCCTTTCCTGCCATACCGCCTCCTGTCAGCTATGCGAACACTGTCTGTTCCTTTAACAGCGTCGTCATCTGCTGCTCCGAAAAAGGCTCTCCCAACAAAAAGCCCTGTATATATTCGCAACCGATCTGCTTCAGATAATCGTATTGCTCTTTCTGCTCGACACCCTCTGCAATCGTGTGATACCCAAGCCTGCTGACCATCTGGATGATCGCTTCCACCAGAATGCGGCTTGCCTTGTCCTGTACCACGGTATCAACAAACGACTTATCAATCTTCACAGTATGTACCGGCAGTCCTTTCAGATAAGAAAGTGAGGAATACCCGGTTCCGAAATCGTCTATCGCGATCTTGATTCCATGACGTTTTAAGTATTTCATCTTCTGGAGAATCAGATCAAAGTCTTCGATCAATACCGTTTCTGTTATCTCAAGTTCAATCTCCGAAGGATCTACCTGATATTTCCTGAGGAGTTTCATAAGCTGGTGCACAAAACCTTCCTGCCTGTATTGTACCGCCGACACATTGATCGACATGATGATAGGCGCTCCATATTCCTGCTTCCATTTTGCAATCGTACTGACAGCCTTCTCCAGAACCCATTCACCGATCGAAATGATTGTATGGTTCTTTTCCGCAATGGGAATGAACTGGGAAGGGCTGATTACGGTTCCATCCTCATTCACCCAGCGGATCAGTGCCTCAACGCCTCTGAGCCGTCCGGTTCCAGCCTCATACTGCGGCTGATAATACAACACAAACTCCTTTTCCGGTACGGCATGCTTTAGCTTATGCTCTATGGCGGCATTTTCCCGAAACTCCTTGATCAAAGGCGCATCAAAATACCGGATATTGCTCGTGCTGTCCTTTTTGGAACGGAACATGATGATCTCTGCGTAATTGATCAGTTCCAGCGCGGATGTCGATGCTTCCGGATACTCTGCTACCCCGACATTGACATCTACCGATATCGGTCCGGTTGACAACATAAAAGGTTTTTTGATCCTCTCGTGAATAGTCTGATACAGATATCCTACATTCCTTTTGCCAAAGGGATCATAGACCGCCATACAATACACATCCGCATTAAAATGCGCGCAGATAATATTCTCATCCTCAGCAAATTCCGACAGATACTGTCCGAAAACCTGGATCAGTTCATCCCCCACGAGAATTCCCATGCCATCGTTGATCTTTTTAAAATCGTTGATATCGATAAAGACAACGCTCACGATCATGTTCTCTTTTTCAGCACGCTGCAACCACTTTGTGAGTTCCTGAACAAAATAATTGCGGTTGTAAAGGCCTGTGAGCATATCATAGTAAGCCATATAAGTCAGATTGTCGTTCTGCGCTTTAAACTTGGTGATATCCCTGAAACGGATTGTTTCCTCCGCAGGACTCCCGTCCTGATGGTAACTCATCGTGACCTCGCACTCACCCCAGAGGCTGCCGTCCTTCTTGCAAAACTCCTGCGAAGTATATGTCAGTCCTTTATTTTCCAGTCCAATCGCTTCCTTTAGCGGCTGTACATATTCTTCCCTGACCGTATCAAAGACCCGGCTGAGTTCTTTCTTACTGTTCACCGGAACATCAAAAAAGTGTTCCCAGTTGCCCATTGTCCGAAAAAGCTTATCCTGAAAAGAATAATAGAGGAAAGCATTGTTTGAAGTTTCAACCAGTCTGGCATACATATTATTTTCCTGCTTCAGCTGCTGATTCATCGCTTTGAGCAGATTCATCTGATATGCAACCTCGTCCATTCTCCGCTTTTCTCCTTTGACTTCATTGTCTTTATGATATTACTTTTTGGTGATATATCCCTTTGCCTTCAACAGTTCGGCACAGAGCACGGCGCCCCCGGCAGCTCCTCTGACCGTATTGTGGGAAAGACCCACGAATTTCCAGTCATAGATGCTGTCCTCGCGGATACGTCCGACTGATATCCCCATACCGTTCTCAAAATCTACATCAAGTGTTACCTGCGGCCTGTTGTCATCCTCAAGATACTGAATAAACTGATTCGGTGCGCTCGGCAGCTTCAGTTCCTGCGGGATGCCCTTGAATTCCACAAGTTTTTGGATCAGCTGCTCCTTGGTCGGACTCTTTCTGAATTTCACAAACACCGCTGCCGTATGGCCGTTCAGAATCGGTACACGGATGCACTGGCAGGTGATTGCCGGACTCTCTGCCGGTACGATCACGCCGTCCTCGATATGTCCCCAGATTCGCAGCGGCTCTTTCTCAGATTTATCCTCTTCCCCGCCGATGTAAGGGATGATGTTGCCGACCATCTCCGGCCAATCCTTAAACGTCTTGCCGGCTCCCGAGATTGCCTGATAAGTCGTCGCAACTACCTCATACGGCTCAAATTCTTTCCATGCCGTAAGCACCGGCGCATAACTCTGAATTGAACAGTTCGGTTTTACCGCCACAAAGCCACGGGTGGTACCAAGTCTTTTTCTCTGATGCCCGATGACTTCCATATGCTCCGGATTGACCTCCGGAATGATCATCGGCACATCCGGTGTCCAACGGTGGGCGCTGTTGTTGGATACAACGGGAGTTTCCGTCTTTGCGTACTCTTCTTCGATCTTTTTGATCTCATCCTTTGTCATATCCACAGCACTGAATACAAAGTCAACCTGAGATGCGACTTTCTCGACCTCATTCACGTTCATGACTACGATTTTTTTGACAGCTTCAGGCATCGGCGTATCCATTTTCCATCTGCCGCCAACTGCCTCCTCGTATGTCTTCCCGGCTGATCTCGGGCTTGCCGCAATGGTCGTCACCTCGAACCACGGATGGTTTTCCAGCAGAGAGATAAATCTCTGTCCCACCATACCTGTTCCGCCTAAGATACCTACTTTCAGCTTTTCACTCATTTTTCCATTTCTCCTCTTTCCACATTTTTTCCCTTTTTTATTTTGCAAGCTTCTCAAGAAAGCTTTTATTGATCTCAATCACTTTTCTCATTGCATCCTGACCGGGCGCTCCCACCGTAAGGCGCTTCTCAACGCATGTCTTTAAGCTGATCGCATCATAGATATCCTGCTCAAACACGGGACTGATGCTCTTGAGTTCGTCAAGAGACAGTTCATCGATGCTGCATCCCTTATCGATACAATACAAGACAAGCTTTCCGATAATACTGTGTGCATCCCGGAACGGAACGCCCTTGTTTACCAGATAATCCGCTGCATCCGTCGCGTTCGTAAAGCCGTTCATCGCGCTCTTGGCCATCACATCCTCACGGAACTTCATCGTCTTTAACATCCCCTCAAACAGGGCAAGACACCCCTTGACCGTATCAATCGCATCAAAGGTAAGTTCCTTATCCTCCTGCATATCCTTATTGTATGCAAGCGGTATGCCTTTCATCGTGGTGAGCAAGGACATCAGCGCGCCGTATACCCTGCCGGTTTTTCCCCTCACAAGTTCCGCGATATCGGGATTCTTCTTCTGGGGCATAATGCTGCTTCCTGTGGAATATGCGTCATCGATCTCGACAAAACGGTATTCATTGCTGTTCCAGATAATGATCTCTTCGCTGAAACGACTCAGGTGCATCATGATCGTGGAAGCTGCCGCCAGATACTCGATCAGATAATCCCTGTCCGATACGGAATCCATACTGTTTAACGTAGGTCCTTCAAATCCGAGCAAAGAAGCAGTGTAACCGCGATCCAGCGGATATGTTGTCCCTGCCAGTGCACCTGCTCCCAGCGGGCAGAAATTCATTCTCTTATAGATATCCTGCATACGCAACAAATCCCTCTTAAACATCTCGAAATACGCGCCGAGATGATGTGCCAGTGTAACCGGCTGAGCCTTCTGCAGATGTGTAAAACCGGGCATATACGTATCGATATGTTCTTCCATCATTGCAAGCAGCGTATCAAGCAGTTCCTTCAGGAGTTCCTCCGTATGTACTACCTCCTGTCTGGTGTACAGTCTCATATCAAGCGCCACCTGATCGTTGCGGCTCCTGCCTGTGTGAAGCTTCTTGCCGGCATCCCCGATCCGGTCGATCAGATTCGCCTCCACAAAACTGTGGATGTCCTCATATTCCTCTGTGATCTGCAAGATACCATTATCGACATCCTCCCGGATCCCGGTAAGTCCTTTTACAATATCGTCCTTCTCCTGCTTGGTGAGGATTCCTTGTTTCTCCAGCATCACAACATGTGCAATACTGCCTTCGATATCCTGGTGAAAAAATCTCTGATCAAAAGAAATGGATGCATTGAATTGATAAACCAGCTTGTCCGTCTCTTTGGTAAAACGTCCGCCCCAAAGCTGTGCCATAGTAGAACCTCCGACCTTTGTTAAACTTGCATTTAAAATACTACCATATTTTTCTGCCGCCTGCAAGAAAAGCCCGTGAGAAAATGACAGTTTTCTATTGTTTTTGCACAATCCCGCAAATTTATCATAATATACCGTATAAACTCTGGAGGGATACTATGAACAAACCTATTCTCAAACTACAAAATATCTCGTATTCCTATCACAGTCTCTCAGGTGAGGTTCCTGCACTTTCTAATATTTCATTTTATGTAAACCAAGGTGAGTTCCTGGCCGTGGTAGGTCCGAGTGGCTGCGGAAAGTCCACGCTGCTATCCCTGATTGCGAGACTTCTGGAACCGGAAAGCGGAACGATCTCATTTCAGAATCCGGACGGATCTTTGAACTATCCCGGGATCGGATACATGCTGCAGCACGATCATTTATTGGAATGGCGCACGATCTTCAGGAATATCACACTTGGTCTTGAAATTCAGCACAAAATGACACCGGAGAATCTGGCCTATGCCGAACATCTCCTCGACGAGTACGGTCTCAAAAAATTTAAGAACAAGCATCCCGGCGAACTTTCCGGCGGCATGCGCCAGCGTGCGGCTCTGATCCGTACCCTGGTACTGAATCCTGATATTCTGCTACTGGATGAGCCTTTCAGTGCTCTGGATTACCAGACCAGACTCTCCGTATCCGATGACATCGGCAACATCATCCGGACTACCGGCAAGACAGCCATCCTGATCACACACGATCTGTCTGAGGCGATCAGCCTTGCCGACAGGATCATCGTACTCTCGGACCGCCCCGCCGTTGTGATCAGAGATCTCCCTATCCGGCTCACCACCCATGACCATACGCCTCTTGGCGCGCGCAGTGCACCGGAATTCAGGTATTATTTTAATCTTTTATGGAAGGAGCTTTCTCATGAAAAATAAGAAAAAGACAGACGTTCTTTCCGCCCAGGAATTATATCTGAAAACACACAGACGCCATCATCATTCCATCACCTGCATGAGGCTTATCCTCTTGCTCTCTTTCCTCACCGTCTGGGAATTGTGTGCCGACTTCCACATCATTGACAGTTTCTTTTTCAGCAGTCCGTCCATGGTACTCTCCTGCTTTGTGTCAATGCTTGCAGACCATTCCCTTTTCTTGCATATCGGTGTCACCTTGTTTGAAACGATCATCAGTTTCCTTCTGGTCATCCTGATTGGGATTCTTTCAGCCACCCTGTTATGGTGTTCCAAAGGGTTGTCGGAAATTCTGGAACCGTATCTTGTCGTTCTGAACAGTCTACCGAAATCTGCTCTGGCACCACTTTTTATCGTGTGGCTCGGTACCGGAACCGATACGATCATTGTCGCAGGAATTTCCGTGGCGCTTTTCGGCTGCATCATCAGTCTGTATACAGGCTTCCAACAGGTTGACAGTGATAAACTGAAACTGATCTATACACTTGGCGGGACCAGAAAGGATGCCTTCTGCAAGGTAGTCTTTCCGAATTCCATTCCGATCATCTTAAGTACGATGAAGGTAAATATCGGTCTTGCTCTGGTCGGCGTCATCATCGGAGAATTTCTTGCCGCCAGAAGAGGCCTCGGATATCTGATCATCTACGGCAGTCAGGTATTCCAACTGAATCTGGTCATCACAAGCATTATTATTCTGTGTATCATTGCCATGGGATTATATCAGCTTATTCAGCGTACCGAGCATCTCTATCGCAAGACGCGCTGACTTTGGTCTCTTTCATCATCTCATAGAGTTTCCCAAGTGCTTCCCTGATACCGCCAACCTGATTGATCAAGCCTTCTCTCACGGCGTCCTCCCCTACAAGGATCGTTCCCATATCCTTGGTGAGGATGCCGGTCTCCATCATCATTTCCTCCAGCCGTTTCGCACTGACTCCGCAGTGACTCTCAACAAATCCTGCGATCCTGTCCTGCATCTGTTTGAAATACTCAAAGGTCTGAGGCGCTCCGATGACCATTCCGTTCATCCTGACCGGATGGATCACCATTGTCCCGGACGGAACAATAAAGGAATAATCGGTACTGACCGCAATCGGAACGCCGATCGAATGGCTGCCGCCAAGCACCAGAGATACTGTCGGCTTGCTCAAGGACGCAATCATCTCCGCGATCGCCAGACCGGCCTCTACATCACCGCCCATTGTATTCAGAAGGACAAGCACACCCTGGATCTCCCTGCTGTCCTCGATTGCCGCAAGCTGCGGCAGGATATGCTCATATTTTGTCGTCTTGGTATTATTGCTCAGGACATCATGTCCTTCCACCTCTCCGATGATCGTCAGCAGGTGGATATCACCGAGTGTTGCCTGTCCGATCTCTTCGATCCGCTCATCGAGATGCTTTTCCTGCTCTCTTTTTTCTTCTTTGATGTTACCGCCTTTATTCTCTTTGGATTTTTCACTGTGATCATTTTTATGATGATTTTCTTTTCTGTTTTTTCCCATAATCGTATTTCCTTTCTGTCTTCCTTCCTGCGCCTTTAACCGGACGGGGCATTCCTGCCTGCCACGCGCAAAAAAGGAACCTTTCGGTTCCTTTTTAGTATCTTCCGATTATGCAATTATTATAAATCAAAATCATCATTTTCACTGATTTTATGGTCAAACTCAAGCCGATTTTCCTCAGGCTCGATATCAAAATCAAGTTCCCGTTTCACATGCTTCTTCGGTCCGGGCAAAGGGTTCGGGATCGGATCCGTACGTTTCCTCGGTTTTGGTTCGGATTCTTCCCAAGAATTCTGCACTGTTTCTTCGGACCGACTGACAGCTGACTGTGCCGCTTCTTCGCTACTGCTGACAGGTATTGCTTCCCGCCTTTTCTTTATCGCACCCCGGACAAGCCTGTAAATCACGGCAAGCACAAACAGTACGATTCCAATCGCAGTCCACACAAGCACACAGGGTTCGAGAACACGGATATGATCACCACCGAAAACAAATGTCGGAAGCAAAGCCGACACTGCCAGAAACGGAACGGCCAAAACTTTTCCCACTGCAATTCTGATCGCAAAATAAAACAAGATCATCCCAAGGAGATACACTGCATTCTGAAACCATATTGCAGCATCCTGTCTGTTACCAAAAAAAGAAAGCACAAAATGCAGAAGGTATGTATACACTCCGGAAACAGAAAGATTCTGCAGGCTGAGCAGGGGCAAAGCAGTTCCACTCACCTGTGCCGCTTCAAAAAACGAAATGCCGCCCTGAATCTCACAGCCGTTACTGTCCAACAGATAAATCCGTATCGCCACGAATGCTGCCACCAGCGCGATCACCAAAATCATCTCAGCCCATATCGGAAAGCGAATTTTCTTGTTCTGTTTCATCTTCTGTCTTCCAAATAATCCTTCTTAAGCAGTTCCACCATCTCCGTATACTTTTGACGGCACTCATCATTCTGATTCTGCTCAATCAACCGGACGCACGGACAAATATAGTTTTCCCAGAGGAAAAGATACTTCTGCCTGCTGTCAGCCTCTTTATTGATACGTTTCACAATCGTAGGAGCAATATCATAATACTGATCCACCAGCTCTGCTCCCTCCGGCGTACTGCCGAGATACTGATCCCGGTAATTCTTGATCAGATTCAGCTCATAACAGTTTTCCGGGCGGCCAACACTCTCACAGACAGCCGTGGTAATATAGCAGAGTTTCCTGCGGAATCCCTTATTCAGACTGTCAAAATCTGTCGCCTGAATCGGACTGTTCTTAAAATGCCCGGACCATTTTCGGCTGATCGCATCCGTCAGATCTGTATATTTCCCGTTATCCAGTGACAGAATAGCCGGAAATACAAATGTAACCATATACATATTCATGGTGAGTCGCATGTTTTCCTTTGCGCGTTTCCCGTTCAGACTGTCCTGCACAGCCTCTCCGCGCGCTACGATGATATCCGCAATCTCTTCCGCTGCCTGACCCGGCTCGGGAGATTCTTCCATACACTTTCTGAGCGCCTTTAACAATTCTGCATGTTTCACAAGATACTGGTCAAAGTTGTCCGCATATCCGTCTCTGTTAAATCCCTTGATCACTTTTTCCGCATTGTCAAAGAGAATGTTAGTACACTCCTTAAATTCAGTAATCGCCTGCCCATAAACAATCGTATCTGCCTGTCTGCTTTCTTCTACCGTAAATTCCTGACCGCAGAACATACAGATGACATGATCCCTTCCCTCAGGGATCTGCATGACTTCATTACATTTCGGGCATCTGCCCTCTCTGTATTCCATGAACTTCTCTCCTTAATACAACCTGATCATTCATTCCGGCCGGTGCACACAGCCTGATCATTCATCCCAGTTCGTGTACACAGCCTGAACGTCATCATCCTCTTCCAAAAGATCCAAAGTCCTCTGCAGATTCTTGATCGCCGTCTCATCCGTAAGCTCCACATAATTCTGCGGAATCATCGTCACCTCTGCAGATGCCATGGCAATACCGCCGTCCTCCAGAGCTTTCCTGACCTCCTCAAAACTGTCGGGATCCGTGATGATCTCAAAGCTGTCATCCTCCTCGGAGAAATCCTCCGCACCGGCATCAAGAGCCATCATCATAAGGTCGTCCGCCTCCAGATCACACTCTTCCTTGTCCACAATGATCTGGCCCTTTTTGTCAAACATAAAGGATACACAGCCCTGTGTACCGATATTACCCTGTCCTTTTGTAAAGGCACTTCTCACATTTGCCGCTGTTCTGTTCTTGTTATCTGTCAGGGCATCCACAATAATCGCAATCCCGTTCGGTCCGTATCCTTCATAAGTTACATACTCATAATTTACATTGCCGCCTTCTCCGGCTGCCTTTTTGATGCCTCTCTCGATCGTGTCGTTCGGCATATTATTTGCTTTTGCCTTTGCAACTACGGCAGCCAGTTTAAAGTTATTATTGATATCCGGACCGCCCTCTTTTACCGCAACGGCAATCTCTCTTCCGATGATCGTAAAGATCTTACCCTTGGCCGCATCATTTTTTTCTTTCTTATGCTTAATATTTGCAAATTTTGAATGTCCTGACATGTTTTGTTCTCCTCTTCTCTTGCTTCTGCTTACGCAGCCGCTTGTTTTTCTCCTGCGCCTATCATATCATTATATAACTTTTTCTTCAAGTCTTGTGACGAGCACTGTCTGGATCACATTACTCTTTACTGTCATCACTTTAAAGTTATATCCCTGATATTCCACTTCAAACTGCTCATCCTCTCTCGGGATCCGGTCCATCTTCGAGATCAGGAAACCGTTCAGTGTCTCGAACTCTTCCTCCTCAAACTTAATGCCAAACCGGTCTTCCAACTCCTCAAGAGGCGTCAGTCCATCGATGATATATTCATTCTCGCTCTTTTCTTCTATGTAGCAGTCATCCTCGTCATACTCATCCATGATGTTACCGACGATCTCCTCCAGGATGTCCTCCATGGCAACAAGTCCAGCCGTCTGTCCGTACTCATCGATCACGATCACCATCTGGATCTTCAGGGACTGCATATTATGGAAAAGCACGTCCAGATTCCTGGTCTCGGGAATGAACTTCACTTCCCGAAGCAGCCCTTTGATGCTCTTTACGCTTCTGGCAGAAGCCGATGCCGCATGCTGTTCCTGATAACGGATGGCATCCTTGAAATGCAGAATTCCGATGATATGATCGATATCGCCGACATATACGGGATACCTGCTGTTGCTCTCGCCCACCATGAACGAAATAGCTTCCTGAAGGGAAATATCCCCGTCAATGGCAAGGATATTCTTCCTGTGAGTCATAATATCCTGTGCTTCCTTATCACCAAACTCAAAGATATTGGTGATCATCTCTGCCTCACTCGCCTGAAGAACCCCCTGCTCGTGGCCCTCATTCACCATCGAAATGATCTCTTCCTCCGTCACATCCATGCCGTCCTCGTCTGCCTTGATTCCAAGCAGCCGCAGGATTCCGGACGCCGTCAGATTGATCAGCCCCGTAAACGGCAGGAAAAGATTTGTGGCGAAATATACGGGATTGACCGCCATATATGCCCATGATTCCGGATATCTGGAAGCAATCCTTTTCGGAATGATGACTCCCAGCGTGAGCAGGACAAAAATGCACGCGATGCCTGAGACAATCAGCGATACTATAGCCGCCGGTTCATCACCCATCATCCCGCCCGTCAGTGCAAGCGTCACCTGCTGCAACCATCCGCGCACGAATAGCGCGAACTGTCTGACGCAGAAACCTCCTGCTGTCAGATTCACAAATGTCACCACAAAGTGAACGGTATTGATATAATGCCCGGGATCACAGATCAGGCGATATAATTTCTCAGCCTTTCCATTTTTCTCCTCCGTCGCTTTCCGTTCCACTTCCTTGCTGTTCAGTGCATGAATTGCCGCTCCGAAACCATAAAAAAACAGATCTACTATGATCAGAAACACAAAATAAAAGATACCGGCAGTAGGCCCACCATCGTCCATCTCTTCATCTCCTCTTATCTTTGCTGACACACCTTGCGTCAGCCCAATAGCATAATGCATACAAAAATATAACATCTTCTTTTTACTGCGTCAAGAATCTGTGCCATGCCATAACATACGATGACATGTCAGGAAACGGGAACTGTCCGAACGTTTATCTCCTCCTCCGTCACCTCTACCACTACATCCGTTTCCAGTGTGGTATAAACTTGCGCTCCCACAGTTTTCAGCGCTCTCTTTGTTTCCTCCTCAGGTGCCCCTGCAGTGACCACAGCCACGTCCGGATGAAGTTTTGCGATCAAGTCCGTACCTTTCCCCTCATCCCGTCCGTGATGCGTGCATTTATACACATCCACCTGCGGCAGTTTTTCTTCAAGCAGCTCTTTGATCCGTTTCTTTTTGGCATCTCCGGCAAAGAAGATCCGCCGTCCATCATACTCCGCCAGTACTGCGATCGAGTAATTATTGGTATTCTCATATTCCGCTTCCTTTGGAGGATATACCGTAAGCGCCAGAGCTCCATATGTATATTGCTGAACTTCTGTCGGAACCGTAACCTGCTCAGTCTTTAGTCTGGCTTCCAGCTCTCCCTGCAGATCCGATCCCTTTTTAGCATCTGTCTGAATCACCTGATCGACCGGAAACCGATCCAGTATCTTTGCGGCACCACCAATATGATCCTTGTCCGGATGCGTGAGGATCATCAGATCGATCTGGGACACTCCGGATTCTTCCATCTGCTCAACAAGCCTTTCGCTGTCCTGATAAACTCCTGTGTCTATTATGACATCCGTGTCATCCACATGGAGTAAAATGGCGTCCGCGTCCTCGCTGCAGCCATAAAAATACACAGAAAGCGGAAGGTTCTCTGCCTCTTTCCCGTTCTGACATCCGCTGACTAAACCTGCCAGCAGCAGAAGAACCGCCAGACAACCCGCAAACTTCCTGTGCCACTTCTTTGTCCTGTCTATCCCGTCACCAATCTTCTTCACAAACGACCTCACTCTATGTATCCAGTTCAAGACTGACTGCAAGGCCCCTGTTGACATGCTCCATGATATCCTGATCCAGATGACATATCTTATCTTTTAACCGTTTCTTATCAATTGTCCTAAGCTGCTCAAGCAAGATCACAGAATCTTTTACCATCTGATATTTATCCGCATCCAGTTCGATATGCGTAGGCAGCTTAGCCTTGTTCAGCTTTGATGTAATCGCGGCGCAGATCACCGTGGGACTGTGCCGGTTCCCGATATCGTTCTGCACGATCAGTACCGGACGAATTCCTCCCTGCTCCGAACCGATCACAGGGCGCAAATCTGCGTAATATACATCTCCACGTTTCATGAATCAAACACACTTCCTTCAACTTTTTTAACTATTATTTCCTTTTTTCCGGAAGGTATTCAAAATCTTTATAATAATCCTTTGTTCCGACAATCCTGCCGCCTTTTACATAAACTCTCGGCACGCGTTTAGAGAAATCGCACACCAGTTCATAATTAAAACGTCCCGACAACGCTCCCAGCTCCTCTGCCGTGATCGCAAGGTCTCCGTCTCTTCCGAGGAGTGTCACCACATCGCCTTCCTCTGCCTCAGGAATATCCGTGACATCAACCATCATCTGATCCATGCAGACTCTACCCAGGATAGCCGCCTTTTTGCCATGGATCAGCACATACCCTTTTCCTGACAGGCTTCTGGGATATCCGTCCGCATATCCGACCGGGATCGTCGCCACGCACATCGCCTCCTTTACCTCAAACGTGCCCCCGTAGCTGATCTGTCTGCCTTTCTCAAGGGATTTGATATACACAATGTGGCTTCTCAATGTCATCAGCGGCTTCAGATCGATGATATCCCTCTCCACCTCATCTGACGGCCACAGACCATACAGTGTGATGCCCGCACGTACGACATCCATGTTTGCCTCCGGCATGCGGATGATCCCGGCGCTGTTGGAGCAGTGCCTTACGGGGATCTTAAGCCCCAGTTCCTTCTCAATCCGGTCCGTAAAATCCCGGAATACGGCAAACTGATGCTCGGCTGCTGTCTTATCCTTCATGTCTGCTTTGGCAAAATGTGTAAAAATTCCTTCTATCTCGATCCCCGGAAGGGATGCTGCTTCTCTCACAAAAGCAATGCCACTGTCATCCGGCCGGATGCCGATCCTCGACATTCCGGTATCCACCTTAATATGGATCTTTGCCTTCTTTCCGATCCTCGCTGCTGTTTCGGATAGCTGTCTGACCTGATCCTGACGAAATACCGCCGGTCTGATTTCCTCCCCGATCATTTTCTCATAGCTGTAGGGAAACGTATAGCCCAGAATCAGAACGGGCTTTGTGATCCCACTCATCCGCAGGATATCCGCTTCTTCAAAGGAAGCTGTTGCAAACCCGAACAGATACGGCAATTCCTCCAGCTCATGCGCCAACGGAACGCTCCCGTGCCCATATCCATCCGCCTTGATGACACCGATCATCTTTGTTTCCGGCGAGGTATTGTGTTTCATGCTCTCCATGTTATATCGCGCCGCATCCAGATCAATCTGTGCATACACCCTCGCATACTGCTCGATCTCCTGTAATTCACTCATAATTTTTTCTCTCCTCTATATAGTATGATGTTTCCTCAAAACCGCCTCTTTTAAAACCTCCGGCAGTTTATCAAGCAGGTCGCGCGCCAGCACGCTGTACGTTGTCTTTGCATCCGAAGCAAGATTCCCCGCCAGCCCGTGCAGATAGGTTCCGAGGCACGCCGCCTCAAATGCATCCATCCCCTGAGCCATCAATCCGGCAACAATTCCTGCGAGGACATCTCCTGTCCCGCCGGTTGCCATGCCACTATCGCCGGAAACATTCAGATAACAGTGCCCATACATATCCGCTACAACGGTTCTGGCATCCTTGCATACCACGCATACTTTATTATCCCGTGCACACTGCGCCGAAAGTGCAAACCGTTCTTCCTTACAATGTAACACACTCTCATCCATCAGGCGTGAAAATTCCCCGATATGAGGCGTAATCACAACACTCGTCCTCTCCCCAACCTCCTTGAGCAAAGGCCTATATCCGGGAAGCGAGAGGATATTGATCCCGTCCGCATCGATCACAAGCGGCTTTGTGCAATGATGGCAGAGATATTCCATGATCTGCTTTGCCACCTCCGATGTGCCGATCCCCGGTCCTGCCAATACACAGTCCGCCCATTCTAAGGATTCTGCCAGCTCCGCTTCCGGGAAGCTGTCCCCATATGTCCGGAGTACTGCTTCCGGGACTGCCTGAAACATCGCTGTCCTGTTCTCTTCCGCGGTGAGTACACGCACCAGACCGGCTCCCATACGGTATGCGCCAAGCGTAGCAAACTGACAGGCTCCGCACATATTATGACTTCCGGCGATCACGAGAACCTTCCCGAAGGTTCCTTTGTTGCCGTCATTCCGACGCTGCGGCAGCCTGTCCAGATCTTCCTTTGTATAATAAAATACTGTCTGTTCATCGGGTTGCTCACCGTTCCATATCCCGATCTTTTTGACAAGCAGTTCTCCTGTGTATTCCGTGCCCGGGTACAGTATCATTCCCAGTTTGCAGTATCCGTATGTCACTGTCAGATCCGCCCGGACGGCACATCCCATCACATTTCCCGTATCTGCATGGATCCCGGACGGAATATCCACCGCTACTGTGAAAGCATCGGAACGATTGATCGCTTCAACTGTATCAAGGCAAATGCCCGCCAGATTTCGGGACAATCCGATACCAAAGAGTGCATCTACAATAATGTCGTATCCGCTGAAGGACATATTTCCTTCTTCGTCCCGTTCCGGACAAAATCCCCCTTCCATCTCCGGCGTCAGGAAGTGTACCGGGACATTCCCCTGCCTCTCAAGAATTCTTATCTGAGTTTCTGTCTCCACGCTGCATTTTGCCCTGTCCCCGACAAGGACACATTCTGCCGCGAAGCCATGCTCTTTCAGTATCCTTGCGACCGCAAAACCATCTCCTCCGTTGTTACCGCAGCCGCAGACCGCAAGCGCACTGCCACTCTGCGGAAATCTCTTCATGATCTCCATGGCTGTTGCATAAGCAGCACGCTCCATCAGCACAAGTGACGGAATTCCCGTTTCCTGTATTGTATTCCTGTCATATGTCTTCATCTGTTCTGCCGTAACCAGATATTCCATGCGTTCTCCCTTCCAACATCTGCCATCCCGGAATATTTCATTCAAAAAATGCAGAGAATGCGTCAAAAAAGCAATCCCTTTTGACGCATTTACTTACTCTTATTCCGATCGTTTTTTATATCCTTGCGGGCGGTATTTCATATCGAAGATCTCTATGACATCCGCCCCGAAAATATCGTGCATATAGCTGTATAGTTCCTGATTTGCCTGATCCAGTTCCTGCATACGCAGCAGTTTCTTCTTCAGTTCGACCCGCATCTGATTCACCCACTCTTTGAGTTCCTCAAATTCTGCTGTATTATCCTTCATCCTGTCGTAGCAGGAGTCCATCGTGGCAAGCATCAGTTTATCATTGAGTTCCCCGATCTTTGCTGAAACCTCGGGTTCCTCCTCCTCAAGATCCTCCAACTCATCATTGCATTTCTCGATCAGCCTTCGGTTCTCCTCCTTTTTCTTAGTCACAGCCTTGCTGTCCTGCACCTCCATCAGGGCAACAATCTCATCCATCAGCTTTTTCTTCAGCTTCCTGCGATCCTTGATATCATTATTGATCTTCCCCTGCTTCTTAAGAAGGCTATTGAGCTGTTCTGTAAGGTTTGCAATTTCCTTTGTGCTTTCCGCCTGGGTAAACAGTTTATGCCATTTATTGTCAAGCGTAAGCACCGGAATCTTCTTTCCGGCAAGTGCAGATTTATATCTTTCCTGCTTATCGGACATATAACCCCTTCTTTCCCTTACTTTTGATTTTCGTAACAGCTGATCGTGTAGGAAAGCTTCATAAGACTGTCTGACAGATGCACATTCTCCACCTGGATTCCGTCCGGAAGATTCAGATCCACATGCGCGAAATTCCAGATTGCCTTGATCCCATAGCCTACAAGTTTCTCAGCCACCTTGACAGCACTGTTCTTGGGTATCGTGAGTACTGCAATGTCAATGTTATTCTCCTGAATGCACTGCTCGATCTTGTCCATCGGCTGAACTGTGAGATTCCTGACTTCTTTGCCATACAATTCCGGATTTATGTCAAAAATCCCCTGCGTGATAAAGCCTCTCTTCTCAAAATTCATATAATTGGCAAGCGCCTGTCCGAGATTGCCGGCCCCGACAATGATCAGATGATGTTCCACGTCAAGTCCGAGTATCTTACCGATCTCCTGATACAGATACTCCACGTTATATCCATACCCCTGCTGTCCAAAACCACCAAAATTATTAAAGTCCTGACGGATCTGGGAAGCCGTCACCTTCATAAGCCGGCTCAGATCCTGAGAGGAGATCCTCTCCACCCCGTCATCCCTCAGTTCCCCAAGATACCGGAAATACCTCGGGAGACGACTGATCACAGCCTGCGAAATCCCTTTTCCTTCTACCATTATGCCACCCGCTTTTTCAGCATTTTTACCCTATCTATTATATAAAAATGTTAAAATAATGTCAATGCGGACACTGCATCCACTTGTTTTTAAAATGCTTTTCCAGTACAATAAGAAAACGGAGGAAAAAGCAATGATTTTATCATGTCAGAACATCAGCAAACAATTCGGAGAAACCGCTATTTTAAACGGCTGCTCCTTCCATATAGAGGATCATGAAAAAGCTGCCATCGTCGGTATCAACGGAGCCGGAAAGACGACGCTGCTGCGCATCATCGTAGGGGAACTTCCGCCCGATGACGGGATTGTCACACTGTCAAAAGGAAAAACCCTGGGGTATCTCTCCCAGCAGCCTGAGATTGAGAGTGAAAACACTATCTATGACGAACTGCTTTCCGTCAAACAGGATCTGATCGATCTGGAACATAAGATCCGCTCCGCCGAACTGCAGATGAAATCGGCACAGGGTGACGAACTGGAGCGCCTGATGAGTGTTTATTCCTCTCTCACCCATCAGTTTGAGATGGGAAACGGCTACGCATATCAAAGTGAACTTACCGGCGTATTAAAGGGACTCGGCTTTACAGAGGAAGATTTCTCAAAAAAGATTGCCACCCTCTCCGGTGGTCAGAAGACAAGAGTCGCTCTCGGAAAACTACTCCTATTAAATCCTGACATCATTCTGCTTGACGAGCCCACCAACCACCTTGATATGACTTCCATCACCTGGCTGGAAACGTATCTGATGAACTATAAAGGCGCCGTTCTGATCGTATCGCATGACCGCTATTTTCTTGACCGCGTTGCACAGAAGATCATCGAGATCGATCAGACAAAAGCGACAACCTTTATCGGCAACTACACCGATTATGCCGCCAAGAAAGAAGTTCTGCGCGTGTCCATGTGGAACGCTTATATGAATCAGCAGCGCGAGATCAAACATCAGGAAGCCGTCATCGAGAAGCTGCGCTCCTTCAACCGTGAGAAATCCATCAAGCGTGCGGAAAGCCGCGAAAAACTTTTGAATAAGATGGAAACCATCGACAAGCCCACGGAAGCCGCCGCCGATATGAAACTGCATCTCACTCCGAGAATCTTAAGCGGCAACGATGTGCTGACCGTCGACGGTCTGAGCAAATCCTTCGGCCCTCTCACGCTGTTCCGGGATATCCGGATCGATATCAAGAGAGGCGAGCACGTTGCCATTATCGGCAGCAACGGCACGGGCAAGACCACGATCTTAAAAATCATCAATGGACTGCTGGATGCCGATGCAGGGACGCTGCGCACCGGTGCAAATGTTCAGATCGGTTACTACGATCAGGAACACCATGTGCTCCACCCTGACAAGACTCTGTTCGAAGAAATATCCGATGAATACCCGACACTCACCAACACGGAAATCCGCAATACGCTGGCGGCTTTTCTCTTTACCGGCGAGGACGTATTCAAACAAATCAAAAGCTTAAGCGGCGGCGAGCGCGGACGCGTTTCTCTCGCCAAACTGATGCTGTCCGAGGCAAATTTCCTGATCCTCGATGAGCCGACCAACCATCTCGATATCATGTCAAAGGAGATTCTGGAAGATGCGCTGAACTCCTATGAGGGAACCGTGTTGTATGTATCCCACGACAGATATTTCATCAATCGGACTGCGCACCGCATCCTGGAACTGGACCATCAGACACTGACCGGATATCTCGGAAATTATGACTATTATCTGGAAAAAAAGCAGGAAAAAGAATTGTCAGACGAAAGTTCAGCCGACACTAAAAATGTCGAAAATGCAAGAAATATTGCAAAAGATGACTCACAAAGCAAGTCTGACTGGAAAAATCGCAAAGAAATGCAGGCAAAAAGGCGCAAATTGGAAAACGACCTCAAAAAAACAGAGGATGCGATCGAAGCGCTGGAAACCCGCAATGACGAGCTCGATACGCTGATGGCATCCCCTGAGATCTGCACGGATGTGGCAGAACTGACAAAGCTCTCCCGGGAAAAAGAAACGAACCTGAAAGAGCTTGATCTGCTTTATGAACAATGGGAGGTCTTACAGACTGACCTCTAATGTTTTTCTGATCTCTTTGATAAAGTCCTGGCTGTTTAGCACCGTCACATCCTTGAGTGAGGTGATGAGCGCCAGGTCTTTTGTCATTCTGCCGCTCTCGATCGTCTGAATCGTCGCTTTCTCCAGCTTATCCGCAAACGCAGCCAGTTCCGGAATCTGATCGAGTTCGCCTCTCTTGCGCAGAGCGCCGGTCCACGCAAAAATCGTAGCAACCGTGTTGGTGGAGGTCTCCTCCCCTGTGAGATGCTTATAATAATGAGGCTGCGCGGTGCCGTGCGCCGCCTCTTACTCTATGATGCCGAGTATAAAGAAGCGTTTGAGAAGGCGGGGATCACCTATTTCTATACACTGATCGATGATGCGGTTGCCCGCGTGATGAAGGCGAAAGGTGGTTTCATCTGGGCGTGCAAGAATTACGACGGAGATGTGATGAGCGATATGGTATCGTCGGCGTTCGGTTCGCTGGCGATGATGACGAGCGTGCTTGTGTCTCCTGACGGCATCTATGAGTATGAGGCGGCGCACGGAACCGTGCAGCGTCATTATTATAAGCATCTCAAAGGGGAGGAGACCTCCACCAACTCGGTTGCTACG
>JALFTO010000077.1 GCA_022779165.1 Lachnospiraceae bacterium | reverse complement strand
CCGCTGAATATACGCACTCCCATATTATGCCTCCTTCACGCCGCCATATCGTCTGTCTCTCTTATTATATGCCTCCACGGCTTTGACCAATTCCTGCTCATCAAAGTCCGGCCACGGAACCGGCGTAATATACAGTTCGGTGTAGGCAAGCTGCCACAGCAGGAAATTTGAGATCCGAAGCTCATTGCAGGTACGGATCATCAGATCAGGATCCGGCAGACCATAAGTATCGAGGTGGTCTGCGACCGTCTGTTCCGTCAGTTCTTCCGGAGAAAGCGTCCCCTCCCGGATCTCCTCACCGATTTTGCGCATGGCGCGCCGTATCTCATCCCGCCCTCCGTAATTGATGGCGATCTGGAAATGCAGCCCGTCATTGTTTTTGGTCGCTTCCTCGAGCTCCGCAATCCGCTCCCGGATATCCGCATCCAGTCTGGTCTTGTCGCCCAGCACCCTGACACACATCCTGTTCTTTTCTGCCGTCTTCAGACAGGTCTTCATATAATTGCGCAAAAGCTTCATCAGGGCATCCACTTCCTCCTGCGGTCTGCTCCAGTTCTCCGTGGAGAAGGCATACACCGTGAGATACTGAATCCCCATCTTATACGCTTTCTCGCAGATATCCTCCACTCGTTTTGCGCCCTGTGCATGTCCGTAATTGCGTGGCATGCCTTTGCTCTTGGCCCATCTGCCGTTGCCGTCCAGTATGATCGCTACATGATTCGGTACATTCATATTGTTTCCTTCCACTTTCAAAGAGGGGAAGACGCCTGTGCGCCTGCCCCTCTGTCATCCCTTACACGGTGAGAATATCCTTTGATTTCTCCTCCACTGCCTTATCAATCTCTTTGATAAACTTGTCTGTCACTTTCTGAAGCTCTTCCTCGAGCTGTTTGATCTCATCCTCTGAGATCTCCGTCTTTGCCAGCTTCTTGAAAGCGTCATTTCCGTCTCTGCGGATATTGCGGACAGCCACCTTGCTTTCCTCACCCTTCTTCTTGACCTCTTTGACGAGATCCTTTCTGCGCTCCTCCGTAAGCTCGGGGAACACGAGGCGGATCACGGAACCGTCGTTGGAAGGTGTGATTCCCACATCGGAAGCAAGGATCGCTTTCTCGATATCTTTGATCAGATTCTTCTCCCACGGAGCGATTTGGATCATACGTGCCTCCGGCACGGAAATATTGCCTACCTGTTGGATCGGCGTAGGCGTTCCGTAATAATCTACCTTGATCTTGTCAAGCACATGAGGATTGGCACGTCCCGCCCTGATCCCTGCGTAATCAGACAGCAGGAAATCATAAGCTTTCTGCATCTTTGCCTCATACTGTTTTACTCTCTCATCCATATTCTAACCCTCCTGATCTTTGTTATAAGTTATCCCTGTACTATACCGTCACCTTTGTGCCGTGGAACTGCCCCTGAACAGCATCGACGATGCTGTTCTCCTCATTCAGTCCGAACACCCACATCGGCATTTTGTTATCCCTTGCCAGAATGGAGGCCGTCATATCAACCACCTGAAGATTCTTTGCGATCACCTCGTCAATACTTACCTCATCATATTTCTTTGCATCCGGATTGGTGCGCGGATCATCATCATACACGCCGTCAACCGCCTTGGCAAGCAGAATGACCTCTGCCTCAACCTCGATGGCACGCAGCACTACGCCCGTATCCGTTGAGAAATACGGATGCCCCGTACCGCCCGCAAAGAACACTACCATGCCCTTCTCGAAATATTTGTTGGCACGATCCTTGGAAAACAGTTTGGTAAACGAACCGCACTCAAACGGTGTAAGGATATTGGTCATCATTCCCACCGACCGGAAAATCTCCGATACATAAATGCAGTTCATGACCGTTGCAAGCATACCGATCTGATCCGCCTTGGTCCTGTCGATATTCTCACTGGAGCGTCCTCTCCAGAAATTGCCGCCGCCGATCACGATCCCCACCTGGATACCGTCATCCACGAGCTGCTTCACCTGCAGTGCCACACCGCGCACCGTAGGCTCGTCAAACCCTGTTTTCTTTTCGCCCGCCAGCGCCTCACCGCTGAGTTTTAATAAGATTCTGCGCATTTTTCTGCCCCTTATCTATTTTTTATTTTTCTTGAACTCTTCAAAGAAGGATGTGGGATTTACATCTGCATAGCACTGTGAGCATAAGCCCTCGATCACGGCACCATTGTTGATCTGAACAGACTTTGACTTGATATTTCCCATAACGATCGCTGTCGTATCCAGAATCACCGGTCCATGCACATCGATATCGCCCTTGACCGCCCCGGCAATCACAGCGCTGTTTGCGAAAACATTTCCGATGATGACGGAACTCTGACCGATCTTGACACTGCCCTCACTGCGCACCTCGCCTGTGATCTTGGCATTCTCCGCATAGAATTCCGACGCTTTGGAATTGCCGACGATCTCACCCGTCACGTTGAGTTTGCCCATGATATCAATATTTCCCTGGATCGCACCGATGACATCCATCGATCCGTCGGAAACCAGATCACCGGTGATCTTCATACCGGCAGTGATGACTGCAACCTCATCGCTCATAACCCTTCCGCCGAAGGACGGTGCTGCCGGTTTCTCGGGAGCTTTGCGCACCGGAGCCTCCTCGATCTGCTCCAGCATGGACTCCAGTTCACTTGCCATGTCATCCTTTGCGGCAACAGGGGTTTCCTCCACATAAGCCTCCGCTTTCTCAGCCTCTGCCGCAGTCTCCTGTGCTGCTGTCTCTTCTGTTTCCTCCGGCATCAGTTCATTGACCGCCTGTGACAGATCCTCCTTTAAATCCGAAAAGAATCCCATTTTATTTTCCTCCATTCCTTTTGTGCTTTATTTCAATTTATCTTATTGCTTTCCCTCTGCTGAACCGGCATAATATCGTCCGTGATCGGGACGATCACCGTATCCGGGAGGGAAAGAATCTTTTCGATCAGACCGGGCAGTGCATCCACGGTACTCTTCTTGTCTGCGGCATCGTGCATCAGAATGATCGCAGTATCATATTTATCCAACCCTCTTGTGCAGTTGGCTATGATCTGATCACTTGACAGCTTCCTGCCCGTCGCGTCGCCGCTGGAAATATTCCAGTCATAATAAGTGACATCAATCTCTGCCAGATAATCCGTCAGTTCCCGGATATCAACAGAACCGGCATGATTGCCGCTGCCGCCCGGAAAACGGTAGATCTGCGGATAAACACCGGTGACATCATGCAGATACTCCTGAAGCATATTGAGATCTTCTATAAATGCTTCTTTGGAAGAATAGATGTCGCGGTACACATGACTGTAGGAATGCATGCCGAGCGTATGACCCTCCGCCAATATCCTGCGGTATTCCTCCTCATAAGGTTCCTTTCCTTTTGCAACCACAAAAAAAGTCGCCTTGACATTGTATTCCTTTAAGATATCCAGTATCTGATCCGTATACATGCTGGGACCGTCGTCAAACGTAAGACAGACCTTCCTGATCCCCGGGACCGGCGTCTGCACTTCCTGTGGGTGCTCCGCCTGGGATTCCTCCCACCTTCGGATGCTGTCTTCCTCCGTGATCTCCGCCACTGTCTCCGCTTCCGCGGTCCTGCCCGTTTCCGCCGCCTCACTGTTCTGCGCAACTGCCGCAGCATTCTTAAGTTCCAACGTGAGGGATGTTACCTGCCCCTCCAGCGACCGGACGCGGATCCCCAGATAGATACATACCGCAAGCGGAATCAAAATCATACATGCAATCGTGATCAGAATAAACCGTTTCAGACGTTTTACCCGTTTTTTTCTTTCATCACTCAGCATACTCATACTCCTTTCCTATTGTAACACACAAAGAAGAATGAGAAAAGCAAAAAATAAAAGAGGCATTCCCAATGTACCGGAAATGCCTCTGTCATATATTACGTCAAAGAAGGCTCAGGACTCTTCTCCGGGAGTTTCTCCGGATTCTTCTCCTTTTTCTTCTTGATCTTTTTTACTTTTTTTGCCGGCTTCTGCTGATCGCCGCCCTCCGACTTACGGTTTTTGCGTGCCTTGCTCCTCTTATGGATGATCATATAGAAGGTAGGAAGCAGGATCAGTGTCAGCACAGTGGATGCCGCCAGGCCGCCGACGATCACGACCGCCATACCCTGCATCATCTTGGCATTCTTACCGATTCCGAGTGCCATAGGCACCTGGGACAATACCGTGGTCAGCGTCGTCATCAGAATAGGACGCAGACGGGACTTACCGGTCTCAATGAGCGCTTCCTCCGTGCTCATCGTAGCCCGCAGCTGATTGGTATAATCGACATACAGGATACCGTTGTTTACCACGACACCGATCAACATCAGGAAGCCCATCAGGGAAACCATGCTCAATGTACACTGTGTCAGCAGCAGCAGTGCCACACAACCGATCAGACTGAACGGAATACAGAACATGACCATCCCGGAGTATCTCAGATTCTCAAACTCGATCGCCATAACCATGTAAACCAACAGGATTGCCGTGACGATTGCCATGATCAGAGAGGTAAACTCTTCCTTCATCATCTCATCCATGGAGTTCGTCACCTGCTCCACGCCTGCTGGCAAAATCAACTGATCCATCTGCGCCTGAATTGACTTCTGTCCGCTGAATTTGGCATCTGCTTCCAGTGTTGCCGTAACCGTACCGGTATAACGTCCGTCTTTTCTGCTGATCGTCTGCGGCGTATCGGTATAGACAATATCTGCCACATCGGAAAGCGGCACTTCGATTCCGGAGGTGTTTGTCAGAGTGATACCGTACACATCGTTGATCGTCTCATATTCATCAGAAGGATATTCCACCGTCACGGTATAATCCTTATCTCCGATCGACACATCCATCGCATCGGAACCGCCCATCGTGGTGTAAAGGATCCCGGCAACCGCCTTGGGATTCAAGCCTGATGCATTTGCCTTCACAGGATCAATCACAATCTCCGCCTTGGAGGATGCATCTGCCAGAGAAGAGCTTGCGCTGATGACGCCGTCCGCCTTCTGGATCTCCTTGGATACGATACGGCAGCCCTCTTTCAGAGCCTCCAGATCGTTACTCTCCAAAGCCACGTCATACGTATTACCACCGCCGGAAGACATACCCATAGAGGAGGAGGAAGCTACCGTGATCTCACAGTTATCCTGATACTGCACCATCTGCTCCGTCCACTCATTTACGATCTCCTGCGTTGTTTTCTTTTCTCCATCGCGGACATAACCGTTGATCGTTCCGCTGGATGCCGAACCGCCCATTCCGTTGCTACCCTCGGAAACGCTGGCATCGTAATCCTCTATGTAAGGGCTCTCTGCCACGAAAGCCTCGATCTCACGGATCTTTTGGTCCATCACATCAAGCTGTGTACCCGGACGGAACTGAACTGAAATTGCCACCTGACCCTCATCCGTCTGTCCCATCAGTTCGACATTGACGAACTTGAATAACAGAATAGAAACCACAAAGATCGCAAGTGCCGTAAAGGCAACCGTCTTTCTCTTATGCAAAGCCTTTCTTAACAAATTTGCGTACTTCTCACTGAAGCGGTCAAGGAACCGGTTGACCCTGGACTCCTTCTTCTCGATCGGCTTGTATACCGCGAAGCACAACGGAACCAGCGTGATCGCAGAGAACAAGGACGCTGTCAGGGAGAAGATGATCGTATAGCCGAGCTGTCCGAACATCTGTCCCGACATACCTTCCATACGAGCCAAAGGCAGATACACAACAACTGTCGTCAGTGTGGATGCGATCAGGGAATTCACCACAATCTTTGTCGCCTCATACGCCGCATCCATAAAGGACATTCCCTCGTCTCTCTTGCGGAAGCACATCTCAATCACGACGATGGAGTTATCCACCATCATACCAATACCGATAACCAGCGCTCCCATCGTAACCATGTTCAGGGAAAAGCCCAGCAAATTCATTAGAATAAACGTCATCAAAAGTGACACCGGCATGGAACTTCCGACAACCAGACTGCCCTTCAGGTCACCGAAGAAGACAAACAACACTGCCATCGTCAGAATAATACCAAGTACCAACGTCTGACCGATATTCTTCAGGGAATCAATGATGGTCTCACTGCTGTCGTACACAATCGAAATATGGATATCCGGATTTTCCTCATTCAACTGATCCACCACTTTGGTCACTTTCTTTGACAGATCAACCGCACTGGCATCCTGAATCTTTGAAATACCGACACTGACGTTGTCCTGCCCGTTGTAACGGCTGTAACTGCCGGGTTCTGCAACCGCATACTGCACATTCGCCACATCCGACAGACGGATCACATTGCCGGTTCCCGTTGTGATGGGAATGCTCGCGATCTCCATCGGCGTCTTATACTCCAGCTTGGAACTCATGTTCAATTTCTGATTGCCATAGTCCGCGCTGCCGGCAGGGATCGTGAAGTTCGCTGCCGCCACCTGGTTTGCCAGCGTGGAAATGTCCAGTTTATACTGCTTGAGCGCCTCAGGGATCACCTGCACGCTGATATATTCTTCATTACCGCCGTATACCGTCACGTCAGCCACATCGCTGATCTTATTGAGTTCCGGCTCAATCGTTTCATTCACATAGCCGAGTACATCCGCCGTCTCCGAATCCACAGACAGCTGCATTACGGAGGATGCATTCATATCCATGGCGATGATGATCGGATCTTCGGCATCATCCGGCAATTTCGGCTTGACACGCTCCATTGCCTCCTGCATATCGATGAAAGCATCATCCATATCTGTGCCATACTCAAAGGAAAAGATAACAATCGACATATTTTCCTGTGACTTGGAATACACGTTATCAATACCTGCGATCGTTCCGCAGCCGTCCTCGATCTCCTCCGAGACCAGACGTTCCACATCCTCGGGACCTGCCTGAGGATATACGGTCATGACCAGAAGCATCGGCATGTTCATATCCGGCACAAGCTGAAGGCTCATACCTGTCAAAGATGTAAAACCGAATATGATCAGCGCCGCGACGATTACGAGAGCGGCAATGGGACGCTTCAAAATTGTTTTTGTTAAACTAATCATCTACGCTCTCCTCTTTCACTCTGCATCTGCACTCTCTTCTGTCTGTTCTGTTTCTGCCTGCGCGATCACGCTGTCTGCTTCCGTCTCCGAAGACCCCGCACTTGTATCCGCGCTGTCACCCTTCAGTCTGACATCCGCGCCGTCCCTGAGTTGGGCAGCCCATGTTGTAATAATTTCGCTGTCCTTCGTGATGCCGGATTTGACCTCGACATCGGTATTGTTGGTGATGCCGGTCTCGATCTCTGTCCTCACGGCCTTGCCGCCCTCCATCACATACACATACGCTGTCCGGCTCTCATAATATACACTGTCCACGGGGATCGTCATCACGTTATCCGCCTTGTCGGTCGCCATCGTGATCTTCACCTTGGTTCCCGTGATCATATTCTCGGCGCCGCCGGTAAACTGTGCCTTGAGCTTGAACAGACCGCTGTTCGCATCCGCCACACCGGCATTCTCCGTGATCTGTGCCTGATAGACCTCGCCGTTTCTCTCGACCTGGATCTGCTGTCCCACCTCAGCCTGACGCATCACAGTCTCAGCCACGTAGAAGACGATATTCATCTCATCCTCAGCGGTGATGACATACGCCACATTGCCTGTCGCAGCCATATTGTTTGTCGTCACATTCTTCTTGGTGATCGTACCGCTCACCGGAGCCGTCACCTTCGTGTAATCGAGCTGAAGTTGTGCGCCCTCAACACCTGCCTGCGCCTGCTTCACGCCTGCCTGTGCCTGTTTTAAGCCGGACTGTGCAGCCACCTGAGACTGGATGGAACCTGCAAGCTGTGCATTGGCTCCCGCCAGAATCGTTGCCTTGGTATACAGTTCATAATCCTGCAGCATCTTCTCTGCCAGACGCTTGCCGTCCTCTGCGGAGAGCACGTTGTTCTTTGCCGTCTCTTTGCCGATCGCAGAACTGAACATGTTCAGCTTCATCTTATCCTTGTTATCATCCAGTGTGGATCTGCTTGACCGGAGCGAAGATGCGGTGTTCTTAGCCGTCTCCACCATTACACCGAGGGTATAGAGATCACGGGCGCTACCGCCTGTCATCTCGGATATGTACTTTTCTGCTGCTTCCCTTTTTTCAACCGCATTTGTCCAATCATTCGGCTGGGCAACCCCTGCATATGTCAGCAAATCGCTTACACCGCCACTTCCATTAGTTGAGTTCACAATCTTATCATAATTTTTCTTGTATGCTGAGAGGCTGTCCGCATATTTCTCCATATTATGGGCGTCATCCTTCAGATCATCCAGACTATCTTCCAGATCCTCGTAATCGTCTCTCGCCATGCCAAACTGCTCTGCTGCCAGCGCCTCATTCTCCTCGGCAGCCTTGAGTGCATACTTGGCGCTCGCCACCGCATTCTCGAGTTGCATCTGGTTCGTGTCGACCTTGCCGAGATTCTCTGTAATCTGCGCCTGTGTATAAACCAGATTCAGTTCCGCAGCCTGCACGCCGGCATTTGCCGTCTCCACGCTCGCCTGTGCGCTCTCCAGACTCGCCTGTGCCTGATCCATGGAAATCTGTGCACCGGTATCGTCTATCGTAAACAGCAGATCACCGGCATTGACATGATCTCCTTCCTCAAAATAGGTTGCTGTTACATCACCAGCCACCTTCGGGATCACATTGATCTGATTGTCCGATTCGATCGTTCCGATAAATTCACCATCCAGTTCGATGCTGGCAGTTGTCGGTTTCACGGTTTCCACCAGGATGGAGGTATCCTTTTCCTCTGTCGCCTCCTCCTTCTTGCCGCAGCCCGTCATCACGGTGCCGGAGACAAGCAGCACTGTCATCAGAAGTGCCACTCCCCTTGCGTATCTGTTGTTTCTGCTTTTCATCACTTCACTACTCCTTCTTTTCATCTGTCATACTCCTTGATGTTATGCTCCATATTATGTAACAGCTTCTTCAGGATTGTCTCAGTCTCAATAAGCTCCTCCTCTGAGATTCCATGAAAAAGCGCCGTTCTCGCTGTTTTTGCCTGATTCTCCATCTGTCTGAAAAAAGAATCTGTACTCGTTTCTAACAGAAGCTGCTTGCTCCTCTTATCGGTCTTACCCGGAATTCTTTTGATCTTTCCCTTTTTTTCCAGCCGTTTTAAAATGCCGGACATGGTGGGATTGCTCACATGAAATACCTGCTCCAATTCATGGGATGTCAGTTCCCTGCCGGAGTCACGATTCTTATAGAGATAGGCGATCACCATCACCTGCGAATGTGTCAATCCGACCTCGCGCATAGCTCGGTCAAACTGAGCCCGCCCCATATTAAACAGCATTCCCATAAGAACCAGCACCCTCAGAGGCACATCCTCAATGATCGACAGGATCTCTTTCATCTCTATCCCGTCCATACAGGTACAGTCTGCCGCACCATGCGTACTCAGATCTACATCTTGTTGTTTTTCCCTCACTTTTCCCTTCCTCCACAACATATGGGGTGTGTTTTCATAACACGCTATGTAATTCTTATAACACGCTATGTATTCTACGCCTGCATATTTTACTTGTCAATGACTTTTCCACATCTTACATAAAATTTAGAAAATCTTAGTTTTTATCAAAAAAAGCACCCTGTTTGTGCAGAGTGCTTTTTGCTTTTGCTATCAATCTTCCAGCAGGACTTCCCGGCATTTCCATTCTTCATCCGTCTGTTTGATCACCGTACCTATCTTGACCACCGGACGTCCCAGATCATTCGGCGGGATATAGACCACATTCCCTGTTACCCCGTCTGACATCCTCACCGTTTTTCCCAAATACTGGCTCTTGATGTCATTCAGGAATAACATGGTCAGTTCCTCATCTAACTCCTTACCCTCCATCGCCGCCAATTCAGCCATAACGTCAAAAAGCGGCTTCGGCTTCTCTCCCGTCCTGACATACATCAGATTATCATAGGTATCCGAGATTGCCGTGATCCTTGCATAGAGAGGGATCTTATCGCCCTTCAGGCCTTCCGGATAACCGGAACCATCAATCCTCTCGTGATGGTAATACGCTGCCATCTTCACTTCCGTATCAAAATCTTCCGTCAGCATCTCCGCGGTATAGAGACAGTGGATTCTCGCCATCTCCTCTTCTCTTTTTGAGAGAACACCTCTGTTGGAATATTTATCTCCGGGAATCTTGGTCTTGCCGATATCATGCAGCATCCCCACTGTGATCAGATCTCGGGCTTCCTGATCCGGCAGATCAAGGCATTCCGCCATCAATCCGTTCAGAAGTGCCACATTCAGACAATGACGCTGCAATTCCTCCCCCATAGGTCTGGGGAGATCGATGCAGCTAAAGATAATCTGCATCCCTGCCCCCTCCAGAAGTGCGGGGATCTTTGCCACGGATTTCGCCACAGGCTCACTGCTCACTTTGCCATACTTCTTCGCCTCGGCCATGATCTCGTCCACACCGTGGTTGAGTGCCTCATATCCTTTCTGGGTCTGAAGCATCAGTTTCCGCATATCCTCCGGGATATTATTTTTGTCCATGATGAGGTCATACATCGCCCTGGGCGTTGTGATATATTTGTTACCGCCCTCAAATTTGAACAAGCTTGCAAGCCTCGGTTCTGTGATCACTTTTCCCTTCGGCACCAGGAGCACTTCCCCGTTATAATTATAGATGTCCTCCTGCAATTCCAGTCCGACCCACAGATATTCAATCGGAACACGGCACAGTTCATCTGATATCATATCTCACACTCACTCCTCAGTATCTTATCTCTATGCATCCATCTTCTCTGCAAAATAAATATTCTGACACCCATATTCCTCTGTTCGCAATGTTGCATTCTGCGTACGCTTGACCTCGGTCTCCACCTGATAAATCTTGCCGTCCATCTGCAGCTCCAGCCGCACGATCATCCCCACATAGAGACTGGCTGCAACTGTTTGCAACAGAATACCGCTCGCACTGATATTTCTGGTCTTAAGAGGAATCGGCGTATGCAATTCTACAAAAGTGTTCTCCAGCTTTAACGCTTTCACCTCTCCCGGCACTTCAAAAGCATACCGCTTGCAGATCCGGCTCTCACGTTCCTGTCCCTGTTTCAGAAAAATCGTGATCTCATTGGCCGTCATCGTCTTACCAAGCGTCCCCTGATACTCATACAGACTATTTTGTCCGAAGATCAGGATATAGATTTCCTGCAAAGGCACGAATTGGATATCCCCCACACTGATCTGTATGGTTTTTGCACTGTCATCATGGGACAGGATCCTCGTATCAGCCAACAACTTATCGCCATTCTCGTCTTTTACAATTATTCTGCAGTTTTTGAAATTCAGTGCCATCTCCGGTATCCCTCTCAAAAAGCTTACAATTTTCTCAAAAACATTTCTTTTTAAACCGAAAATAAACAATAATTGATTTTATTATACTCCTTCCATATTCGCTGTGCAAGATTGTCCAATTTTTTTCGGTTAAATTTTACATAAGAAAGCAAAAAAAGACATCATTATCTGTCCTTTGACCAATAATGATGTCTTTTCAGCTCATTGTAATTTCAATGATCTTAGTTTCCTGCCATCTGGGCTGCAACTTCCGCTGCAAAATCCTCGTTCTTCTTCTCAAGACCTTCGCCCGTCTCGAAACGTACAAATCTCTTGATGGAGAATTTCGCGCCATTGTCCTTTGCAACCTGATCAATATACTTGCCGACTGTCTGTTTGCCATCCTCTGCCTTGACATAAACCTGATCAAGCAGACAGATCTCCTTCAGCTCCTTGCTCACACGACCCTCGATCATTCCGTTGATTACCTTCTCAGGCTTCTGGGACTCCTTGGGATCATTCATAATCTGCGCAAGAAGGATCTCCTTCTCATGAGCGATATACTCAGCACTCACTTCACTTCTGGATACATACTTGGGAGAGAGAGCTGCGATCTGCATTGCTACATTTGTCATAGCCTCTTTGATTGCATCATTCACTACATCTGTATCAGCCTCAACGATAACGCCGATTCTTCCGCCGCCGTGTGTATAGGAAACCACACATCCGTTTGCTGCTGTCACCTTCTCGAATCTTCTGATGTTCAGGTTCTCACCGATCACTGCGATCTGCTCTACAAGAGCTTCCTTGACCGTCTTGGAAGCATCTGCCTTCCACTGCTCTGCCAGGAATGCATCAATATCCGCTGCATCTGTCATCACTGCCTGCTCTGCAACTGCAGTAACAAAGTTCTGGAATTTCTCATTCTTTGCAACGAAGTCTGTCTCAGAGTTTACCTCGACAACTGCTGCTGTCTTGTCATCCTTCACTACAACCTTGCAAAGACCTTCTGCTGCGATCCTGCTTGCTTTCTTCTCTGCCTTTGCCTGTCCGTTCTTTCTCAGGAACTCTACGGCTGCATCCATATCTCCGTTCGTCTCACCCAGCGCTTTCTTGCAATCCATCATGCCTGCACCGGTCATTTCACGTAATTCTTTTACCATTGCTGCTGTGATAGCCATGTCTATTTCCTCCAAAATATGATAAATCAGTTTTTCAATATCTCGCCAAAGTGGATTACGCCTCTACTGCTTCCGCTTCCTCGGTTTCAGCCTCTGTCTCTGCAACATCCTCTGCCTCACCCTGATTTGCCTCGATAACAGCGTCTGCCATCTTGGAAACAATCAGTTTTACGGCTCTGATGGCATCGTCATTACCGGGGATGATGTAGTCAAGTTCTTCAGGATCACAGTTGGTATCGCCGATACCAATCAGCGTGATGCCGAGAGAATGAGCTTCCTGTACACAGATTCTCTCCTTCTTGGGATCTACAACAAAGATTGCATCCGGAATTCTTGTCATGTTCTTGATACCGCCGAGGTTCTTCTCCAGCTTATCCCATTCCTTCTTCAGCTCGATAACTTCCTTCTTGGGAAGGACATCGAAAGTGCCGTCCTGAGACATGGTCTCGATCGCTTTGAGTCTCTCGATTCTGCTTCTGATGGTCTTGAAGTTTGTCAGCATACCGCCAAGCCATCTCTCATTTACATAGAACATTCCGCAGCGCTCAGCTTCAACCTTAACTGCATCCTGTGCCTGTTTCTTGGTTCCGACAAAGAGAATGGTTCCGCCCTGAGCTGCGATATCCGCAACTGCTCTGTAAGCCTCGTCAACCTTTCCGACAGACTTCTGAAGATCGATAATGTGAATCCCGTTTCTCTCTGTAAAGATGTAAGGAGCCATCTTAGGGTTCCATCTTCTTGTCTGATGTCCGAAATGAACACCTGCCTCTAATAACTGTTTCATTGAAATAACGCTCATTTTCTTTACCTCCGTTTGGTTTTTTGCTTCCGCACATTTCCTCTCCGTCTGCCATCCCCGCGTTAAGAGACACCGGCAACGAATCCATATGCGTGTTTTTTGGTCACAACGTTGAAATTATAGCACATGCGAAATATTCTGGCAAGTGCTTTATCGATGTTTTTATGCGGATTTACTGCCGTTTTGTGAGGATTCTGGCGATTTCATCCGCAGTGGCTCCCTCCGTGATGGTGTAATTGCCCGTACACAGTTTTTTGTCATAGCCGTTCTGACACAGGAACTTATCGTAAATATCCGCGGATTCCACGAGTCCGAGCGCTGCCAGCTTCCTGCTCACCGTGTATGATCCCTCCCCGGGATAGATCGACACGACCACGCTGGAAGTCTTCTGCACCGTCTCCGGCTTCGCTATTTCCTGATCTGCCGTTTCTGTCTTCGGCATCTCTGCCTTCGCTTCTTCCTGCTTCGGCGTCTCTGCCTTCACTTCTTCCTGCTCCGGCGCTTCTGCCTTTGCTTCTTCCTGCTTCGGCGCTTCTGCCTCTGCTTCTTCCTGCTTCGGCGGTTCTGCCTTTGCTTCTTCCTGCTTCGGCGCTTCTGCCTTTGCTTCTTCCTGCTTCGGCGCTTCTGCCTTCGCATCTTCCGTCTGGTCAACTGCTGCCACAGACTCACCGGCAATCTCCGCCAGAATTCCTTCCTGCTCCACCATTCCCAGTTCCTTCGCCCTGGCAATGATCTGTTCGTCTGTCATCACCGGTTTCTGCCTCTCCGCAGACACTCCCATGATCACGGCGGTCACCACAATACCGATACCGAGTCCGCGCAAATAATATTTTAATCTCATTCTGACACAAGCCTTTCCGTCTACATTCCCTTATACAAATCAATCACCAGCTTCACTTCCCCGATACCGAGCCCGAGTTCTCTGGCGATTGCCATATTGGATTTTCCTTCCCTGTGCAACGCAAGGATCGCTTCGTTATTGTTCCTGCCGCCATCTCCCGCCTGTGCAAAGGGAAGCGCAATCTCCGGAGTTTTCTTATCATCCGGTCTCACTTGCGTGTTCTCCGGTCCCTCGCTTCCGACAGCATCACCATCCGCCTTTACAGTCTTGCGTTTTCCGGTTCCCCGCTTCACAGCCGGCTTCTCCTTACCGACCTTTGCCGCACCCTGCTTCTCAGATCCGGCTTTCGCTTTCTTCGCCTGAAGCTCCGCCTGATTCACAGTCTCCTGCAGATTCTCTTGTTTGTTGCTGAGCATATCATAAAGAAATACTGCCTCCTCATGACTTTTGTGTATCGTCTCCAGGACAGTATCGGAATACTCATTCATCGCCATGATCTTTTCATTGCTCAGTCGCTCCATGGAACGCTCTGTCTTCTCGACCGCATAGGTTATGGTCTCATCCACCATATCCGACACGCGCTCTTTTGCATCCTGCATCTGTTTTTCGACCAGTTCCTTGATCTGGGCCTCACCCAGGCTCCTGTCTTCCTCTTTCAGAGCCCGCTTCCTCTCCGGGATCACA
>JALFTO010000066.1 GCA_022779165.1 Lachnospiraceae bacterium | reverse complement strand
GACAGCCATCTTCCCTTTTTTTTCATAGATCACTCCTGTAAAATACGATTTTGTGAAATGCGCTGCCGCCAACCGGGAACGCAATCACTTTTTCAGACTGTTAGTCCTCAATACATTCTGCCAGAATGGAGATCATCCTGTCAATATCATCCTCCGTGATCACGAGAGGGGGAACAAAACGCAGAATATCCGCTCCCGCATTGATCAGGATTAGTCCTTTTTTCAGTGCCTTCTGAATTATGTCACCGACCGGCTTGTCAAACACAAGTCCCTGCATCAGCCCCACACCGCGACGTGCCTTGATGCAGTCAAACCGTGCTGCGAGTTCATCCAGCTTCTTTTCCAGATATGGTGCGATGCTGTTCACATGATCGATGATATGATCCTGCTCAAACAGGTCAATCATCTTGCAGATTGCCGCTGCCGCAAAAGGATTGCCGCCGTAAGTCGTACCGTGATCTCCCGCCACGAGAGAATGCGCGCCCACCTTCTCGGTCATCAGAAATGCGCCCACCGGCACACCGCCGCCGAGTGCCTTGGCCGTCGTCATGATATCCGGCTTGACACCGAAGCGCTGCCATGCATAGTAAGCGCCGCAGCGACCCATACCGCACTGGATCTCATCAAGGATGAGCAGGATATCCTTCTCATCACAGATTGCGCGGAGTTCCTTTAAGAAAGCTTCCTCTGCAGGATAAATGCCGCCCTCACCCTGTACCGTCTCCAATAAAATGGCACATGTTTTCTCATTAATCTGCGCTTTCACGCTGTCAATGTCATTGATATCCGCAAAGCGGATATTTCCGATCATCGGCTGAAACGCCTCCCGGTATTTCGGATTGCCGGTGACAGACAACGCTCCCATCGTCCGCCCATGGAAAGAATGGTTCATGGCAATGATCTCATGATCCGTCTGTCCGTCCTTCAGATACGCATATTTCCTCGCCGCCTTGATCGCGCCCTCGATCGCCTCGGCACCGCTGTTTGTAAAAAACACGCGATCCATGCCGGATATGCTCTTGATCTTGTGTGCCGCCTCAATGGCAGGCTCGTTATAATAGTAATTCGAGGTATGCATCAGCTTGTCGATCTGAGCTTTCAGCGCATCGTCAAAATCCTTATAATGATATCCCAGCGCAAAGACCGCAATCCCTGCGCAGAAATCCAGATACTCTTTGCCATCCGCGTCATACAGATGTACGCCCTCACCCTTATCCAGGATGATCTGATATCGGTTATATGTGTGAAGCAGGTCCTTCTCTGCCTGATCAATTTTTTCCTGCATCATATTATGCGCCCTCCTCATCCGAAATAATCGCCGTACCGATTCCTTCATTCGTAAAGATCTCAAGCAGCAGACAATGTGCAATCCGCCCATCGAGAATGTGGACTCTGTTGACACCGCCCCGGATGGCAGAAGTGCAATTTGTCAGCTTGGGCAGCATTCCGCCTCCGATAAACCCGTCACGGATCAGATTCTCCGCCGTGGAAGCCGTCAGACGAGAGATGAAACTGCTCTCATCATTGATATCCTTGTACAATCCCTTGATATCCGTCAGGAACGCAAGCTTATCCGCTCCCACAGCCTTGGCGATCGCACATGCCGCATCGTCGGCATTGATATTGTAGGTACGGAATTCATCGTCCAGACCGATCGGCGCAACGATGGGCAGGAAATCCTTCTCGAGCAGATCGTATAAGATCTTTGGATTCACCTCTCTGATATCGCCCACAAAGCCGATGTCCTTGCCGTCCGCGTATTTTTTGTCCACATTGAGCAGTCCGCCGTCCTTGCCGCTGATGCCCACGGCTTTGACCCCGAGCTCCTGCACCATAGTCACCAGATGCTTATTGACCTTGGAGAGCACCATCTCCGCGATCTCCATCGTCTCCTCGTCGGTCACACGCAGTCCGTTCACAAACTGCGCCTCCTTGCCGACCTTGCCGACCCAGCGGCTGATCTCTTTGCCCCCGCCGTGAACGATGATCGGCTTGAAGCCTACCAGCTTCAGAAGTGTCACGTCCTTGATCACGTTTTTCTGGAGTTCCTCGTTGCTCATGGCGCTTCCGCCGTATTTTACCACAATGATCTTCCTGTTAAATTTCTGTATATAGGGCAATGCCTCAATCAGCGTCTCCGCCTTCTGCATCACCTTCTGCATATCTGCCTCCTGCATTTTTTCTCCTCCTCGTTTCAAAACCACCCGAACGCGCCGGGATCCGCTGTTTAGCGCCACACCTGCCACGTATCGTCATGACCGGTAATCCGCGTTGATCTTTACATAGTCATAGGTCAGGTCACAGCCCCAGGCTGAAGCCTCCGCCTCGCCCGCTTTCAGATCTGCGATAACCGTCACCTCCGGGTTCGACAGAATCCTTGTCGCATCCTCCTCACTGTAATCGACAGCCATGCCGTCCTTGTAGATCAGTATGCTCTCGCCGCCTCCCGCAAAGGATAACTCGAGTTGATCAGGATCAAACTGTGCTCCGGAATATCCCATTGCGCACAGGATTCTTCCCCAGTTGGCATCATGTCCGAAGATCGCCGCCTTGGTGAGACTGGAACAGATCACAGACTTTGCCAGTACCTTCGCCTGCTCCTTGGACACCGCATGGATCACCTTCGTCTCAAACAGCGCTGTCGCACCCTCTCCGTCGCCTGCCATCTTCTTGGCCAGCATCTCATTCACAAAGTGGAGTGCCTCCACAAAGGCATCATAGTCCGCACCTTTTTTGTCGATCACAGGATTGCCCGCCTGTCCGTTTGCCAGCACCACCAATGTATCGTTGGTGGAAGTGTCGCCGTCCACGGAAATCATGTTAAACGTATCCTGCACATCATTCGATAACGCCTCCTGCAGAAGCTCTTTTGTAATGCAGACATCCGTCGTGATGAAACCGAGCATCGTACACATATTGGGATGGATCATGCCGGATCCCTTGCACATGCCGCCCACCGTCACCGCCTTGCCGCCAAGCTCCACGGTTACCGCAATCTGCTTCGGCACGGTGTCCGTCGTCATGATTGCATGTGCCGCGTCATCTCCCGCCTCCGGCGTGTCAGCCTTGCTCTTCGCCAGTTTCGCAACGCCCACAGTGATTTTATCCATCGGAAGCTGCATACCGATCACTCCCGTAGATGCCACGAGAACGGAGTCCTCCGGGATATGTAAGTGTTCTGCTGCCGCCTCTGCCGTCTGCTTGCAGTAATCATAACCGATCCTGCCCGTACATGCATTCGCGATGCCGGAATTGACGATCACTGCCTGTACGGGGCTGCCCGCATTCACGAGCTCCCTGTCCCAGATCACCGGAGCCGCCTTTACCAGGTTGCTCGTAAATACTCCTGCCGTCACGCAGGGATACGGACTGTAGATGAGCGCCATATCTTTGCGGTTCTGGTATTTGACGCCCGCCTCGGCGCCTGCTGCCATAAATCCCTTTGCGGCCGTCACGCCGCCTGAAATCTGTTTCATTTTCTTTCTCCTTTCGTGGCATGCTTCCCATGCCATCATGGCAGATCCGGGAGTTTACTCCCAAGCTCTATCCTCTATCTATCCGATGCCTCTCCTGATCAGCGCCATCACGCTTACTCATTAAAGGCAATAATATTTTCCCTGTTTAATACGAAATCATAATAATTGAGATCCTCGCGTCTCGTCCAGCCGATCCGGTTCCAGAAAGCATTCCCAATATCGTTCTCGGTGAATGCAATCAGCGAAACCTTGCTGATCTGCTCCCGTCTGAGCGCCTCCATGGCAAAGACCACCATCTGCGTCCCGATCCGTCGTCGTCTGTGCTCCGGATCCACACAGACATGATACATACAGCCGCGTCTGCCGTCATGTCCGCACAGAATGGCGCCGACAATTCTGCCATCCTCACACGCCACTACGCTCGTGTGGGGGTTACGTCTTAGGAAACGCTCAACACCCTCTCTGGAATCATCGATGCTTCGCATGGCAAATCCCTTTATTTTCAGCCACAGGCTGTATACCTCATCATAATCATCAATGGTCATTTCCCGTATCATTCTGGTTTCTTCCTCTTTTTTACGACTTTTTTTCTGATCTTCTTTTTCCGCATGACCTTTCTTTCCCCGTCGTCATTCGCGCCTGCCGACTTCCACGCAGATCTCTTTTCTATGCCGTCCTCCCCGTCTGCCGTCCGCCGTACAGTTTTTCTCTTTTCCATGCCGTCCTCCGAAGCCGTCGTCCTGCGCATGCCCGGTTTTTCAAATTCCGGATCCCGTAGCAAATAGCATTTCTTGCCGAACGCCACCAGCAGATACCCTTTGGGCAGACGCATAAGATCCGCCTCATCCACCGCACCGAGCGCCATCGCCGCTGCGAAGTATACAATGCCGGACACCGGAAGCGCCACCGCAAGCGCTGCCACATTCACCGGAAGCAGAGCGTAAATACCATAATAACTTCCGTATGCGGCAAGCCCCATCAACAAAGCCGCCATCATAGGCTTCACAAAAGTCTTCATCACTTCCTGTCGGTATTTTAGCACATGTCTCATCGAAATGTTATTGAGCACACAGGTAAGGAACGAATACAGCACCATGGAAAGCGCAAGTGCGTACTGATTCCAGTCCGTATATAAAAGCATCGCAACAAACGCGACTGTCTGAATGAGCAGCGCCACAGCCGCATTGACTACGGGACGGTTCACCTTGCCGACAGCCTGCAGCACCGCATTTGTCAATGTTGACAATCCGTAAAATATAACCGACACGCTGAGCACGGCAAGAAGCGCCGACGCCTGATCGAGGGATTCCCGCTGCGGGAACAATACCTGTGTCACCGGCTTTGCGAGCACCGCCAGCCCGACCGCACACGGAATCGCGATCATCATCGTGGTGCGGATTCCCTGCGCCACTTTATCCCTGACCGCATTCATCTCACCGAGCGCATGGGACGAGGAAATCGACGGCATGATGGCGGATGCCATCGCCGAGGCAAGTGCGATCGGAATATTGGCGATCACCACCGCCTTTCCGGCAAAGATACCGTACATTTTGGCGATTTCCGCCCCGGAAAATCCCTTCACCTGCGACAGAATCTTAGCGTAGATCGTCTGATTCAGCGGCGTACAGGAATTATAGATACAGGTGCTCAGCAGAATGGGTGTCACCATTCCGATGATCACCAGGAAAATACTCTTGTAGGATTCCGGCTGATGTGCCTTATCCCTGCGGATCCGCTTCCTGACACCCTTGCGGTTCAGCATATAAATGCCGGACATAAAGAGCAGCGCGATCACCACGCCCGCTCCGATTCCGATAGCGCTTCCCGCCGCGCCGTAAATCGCCCGGGTCGTATCGGATTCCATCTCCATCAAATTCACAAAAAAGTAGGCAGCGCCGATACTGACTACCGCATGGAGCATCTGCTCCACGATCTGCGAGATCGAGGTGGGCACCATCGTTCCATGCGCCTGGAAATATCCCCGGAACACACCCAGCAGTCCCGACAGGAAAATGACAGGCGCCAGTACGCGCAGCACGGGTGCAGACCCCTCCTGCACCAGATGATCCGCGAACACAAAGGCTAAGGAACTGCTCACAGCCCCGACTACAATCACATAGATGAGCGCACATTGAAATACTCTTTGCGCATTCCTGTAATCCTTCACTGCCAGTTTTCCGGCGATCACCTTGGAAATCGCTGACGGAATACTGTAGGAAGAGATCAGCAGAATGATCGTATAAATATTGTAAGCAGCACTATAATATCCGTTGCCCTCATCTCCGATGATGCCTGTGAGCGGACTGCGGTACAGAATGCCGATCACACGGCTGATCAGTCCCGCGGTGGCAAGGATACCCGCCTGCATGATAAATCGATCTTTACGTTTCTCAGTTGACATGTTTTATGATCCAATCTTTCTTGGAATACTGTTGCCCCGCCCGAACGGGACATTTTCCTTACGGGAATACCGGAACGAGTTCAAGTCCTTCCGTCTCGGAAAGTCCAAACATCAGGTTCATGTTCTGTACCGCCTGACCGGCAGCTCCCTTCACCAGATTGTCAAGCGCTCCCATCATGATGATCCGTCCTGTGCGCGCGTCAATCTGAAAACCGATGTCGAGATAATTGCTACCTTCCACCCAGCGCGTCTCGGGACACACCCCGTTTCCGAGCACGCGGACAAACTTTTCCTTCTTATAATAAGTATCATAAACGTTTCCGATCTCCTCCGCCGTCGGGATACTGCCGTCCGCCTTTTTCACAAGCGTGGCATATTCCGTTGCAAGGATTCCGCGGTTCATCGGCACCAGATGCGGTGTGAAATTGACCATGATCGGTCTTCCCGCCGCATAGGACAACTGTTCCTCAATCTCCGGCGTGTGCCTGTGTGTGGTCACGCCGTACGCCTTGATGCTCTCATTGACTTCGCAGAACAGGTTCGGCACTTTGGCGCCGCGCCCTGCTCCCGACGTACCACTCTTGGCATCGATGATCAATGTGTCCGGATCGATCAGCCCCTCTTTCACGAGAGGATATGCCGTCAGGATGGAGCATGTGGTATAGCATCCGGGATTTGCCACCAGCCTTGCATGCTTCACCTGCTCTCTGTTCACTTCGCACAGTCCATAGACCGCTTCTTTAATAAATTGCGGAGACTTGTGTTCGATCCCGTACCATTTCTCGTAGACAGCAACATCCTTGATCCTGTAATCTGCGCTGAGATCCACGATCTTTACTTTATTCAGAAGTTCTTCGTTCAAAAGCCCTGCCAGATATCCCTGCGGCGTCGCTGTGAAGATCACATCCACGCGGGAAGCAAGCTCTTCCATATTATCATCCATACAAGTATTGTCCACAAGTTCAAAAAAATTGCGATATATGGACGCATATTTCTCATCTATATAGCTTCTGGAGCCGTACCATACAATCTCCGCATCTTTATGTCCCATGAGGAGTCGCACCAGTTCGGCACCGGCGTATCCGGTCGCTCCGATAATACCAGCCTTAATCATTTCTTTTGTTCCTTTCCATTTTTTTACCATTCAATAATAAACTAATCGCTCTTACATGTCAACGTGCATAATTATACAATTGTTTTGCATAATATTCAATAATGTATGAAATAAAATACAAATAAATTTAGTTTTTTCATCTTATATTGCATAAAATTACACTTGCATTCCATATTCAGATGATGTATATTAGTGCGTAGGGAAAAACAAATCATATGAAATTACAACAGGAGGCATATTTATTATGAAGGAAAAAGTCGTTTTGGCGTACTCAGGCGGTCTCGACACCACCGCAATCATTCCCTGGTTAAAGGAAAACTTTGACTATGAAGTTATCTGTGTCTGCGTTGACTGCGG
>JALFTO010000041.1 GCA_022779165.1 Lachnospiraceae bacterium | reverse complement strand
GTCAGGGAACAGATCCAGAATATTGAATAGGCATGGTGAGAGACGTTGAATCATCTGATTCATATCGGTTTTGGCAATATTGTAAATACAGATAAGATCATTGCGATCGTAAGCCCCGATTCCGCACCGGTCAAGCGCATGGTGCAGAGGGCGAAGGAGCAGGGGACGGTCATCGATGCCACGCAGGGCAGGAAGACTAAGGCGGTGCTTGTTATGGACAGCAGTCAGGTGGTGCTGTCGGCGCTGCTTCCGGAGACGATCGCAGGCAGAGCACAGACGGAAAGGGCGGAAGACGATGAGGCGTAAGGGAATTATCATAGTGGTGTCCGGATTTTCCGGAGCGGGAAAAGGGACACTCATGAAGAAACTGACGGAAGTCTATGATACGTATGCATTGTCGGTGTCCATGACGACCAGAGCTCCGAGACCGGGCGAGCAGGAGGGCAGGGATTACTTCTATGTGAGCCGCGAGGAGTTTGAACGAAGGATCGGTCAGGACGGCTTTGTCGAGCATGCCGAATACTGCGGCAACTATTACGGGACTCCGAGGGATTACGTCGAGAGTCAGCTTGAGGCCGGCAGAGACGTGATCTTAGAGATTGAGATACAGGGAGCTCTTGAGATCAGGAAGAAGTTCCCGACAGCGTTGCTTCTGTTTGTGATGCCGCCCAGCGCTGCAGAACTTAAGCGCAGGCTGACCGGCAGAGGAACCGAGACGGAAGAGGTGATCGAACGCAGGCTTCGCCGTGCTGTCGAGGAGGCGCAGGGAATCGAGCAGTATGAATATATTATTATCAATGATGATCTTGATACGTGCGTCAAAGAGATGCATAGTCTGATACAGGGGGCACATGATACCCCGTTTCGAAATAAAGAGTTTATTGGAGAGATCAGATCCCAGTTAGAGGAACTGACGAAAGGAGAAAAATAATGTTACATCCATCTTATTCTGATTTGATGAAAGTAGTAAACAGTGAGGTTGAGGAGGGTGAAGCCCCCGTAGTCAACAGCCGATATTCCATCGTGAAGGCAACCTCCAAGAGAGCGAGACAGATCATTTCGGGCGAAGAGGCTTATGTGGATGCAGAGAACAAAAAGCCGTTGTCCATTGCTGTTGAGGAACTGAATGAAGGCAAGATCAGGATCCTGACAGAGGAAGAGGAGTAAAAGGGCAGCGTGTCGGATATGAAGATATTATTTGTATCACTTGGCTGTGATAAAAATCTGGTGGATTCTGAAGTTATGCTCGGCATGCTGGCAGAACAGGGCTATTCTTTTACGGAGGATGAGGAGCAGGCGGACATCGTAGTGGTGAACACCTGCTGTTTTATCAATGACGCAAAAGAGGAGAGCATCCAGAGTATCCTCGAGATGGCGGAGCGCAAAAAGACGGGAAAGTTAAAACTTCTGATCGTCACCGGCTGCCTGGCGCAGCGCTACCGGGAAGAGATCCAAGAGGAGATCCCCGAGGTGGATGCCATCTTGGGCACGACGGCAATTGATAAAATTGCAGATGTGATCAAGGAACTCACCGGCGGAACGCACCACAATTATTTTGAGGATATTAATGCACCGTGCAGCCCGAAGCAGGCAAAGCGTGTGGTCACGACGGGCGGCTATTATGCTTATCTCAAGATCGCCGAGGGGTGTGACAAGCACTGCACATACTGCATCATTCCGAAGGTCCGGGGCAATTACCGGAGCGTGCCGATGGAGCGGCTCCTGAAGGAAGCGTCGGAGCTGGCGGAGAGCGGTGTGAAGGAATTGATCCTGGTGGCGCAGGAGACGACACTGTATGGTGTGGATCTGTACGGGAAGAAGTCTCTGCCTGAACTATTGCACAGATTGTGTGAGATACCGGAACTTGAGTGGATCAGGATCCTCTACTGTTATCCGGAAGAGATCACGGACGAATTGATTCAGACGATTAAGTCCGAAGATAAGGTCTGCAATTATCTGGACATTCCGATTCAGCACGGAAGTGATGCGGTGCTCAGACGCATGGGGCGCAAGACCAGTCAGCAGGAGCTTAAGGAGATGATCGCAAAGCTCAGGAGTGAGATTCCGGACATTTGTCTGCGGACAACGTTGATCACGGGTTTTCCGGGAGAGACGGAAGAAGATTACGAAGAACTGTACCGTTTTGTGAACGAGATGGAGTTTGACCGCCTTGGGGTATTTACGTATTCGCAGGAGGAGGATACTCCGGCGGCTGCGATGGAGGATCAGATCCCGGAGGAAGTGAAAGAACAAAGGCGCGGCGAATTGATGGAATTGCAGCAGGCGATCGCCTTTGAGAAAGCGGAGAGTGCCGTAGGCAGGACAATGACAGCCATGATCGAGGGACGCATCGTGGAGGATGGAGTCTGCATTGCAAGAACATATATGGATGCACCGAATGTGGACGGTTATGTGTTTATCGATACAGACAGGGACCTGATGAGCGGTACCTTTGTCAAGGTTAAGATAACCGGTTCCAACGAATATGATTTGATAGGAGAGATGTGTGATGAATCTGCCGAATAAACTGACGGTACTGAGAGTGGTTTTGATTCCTTTTTTTGTGGTCTTTATGCTTGTTGATATACTCGGAGCAAATGATAAGTGGATCGCGCTTGCCATCTTTATCGTGGCGAGCCTGACAGATCTGCTGGACGGAAAAATTGCGAGAAAATATAACCTTGTGACAAATTTCGGCAAGTTTATGGATCCTCTGGCGGATAAGATGCTGGTGTGTTCCGCACTGATCTGTCTGACGGCGCTTGATAAACTGCCGGCATGGATCACGATCGTGATCATCTGCCGCGATTTTGTGATCAGCGGATTCCGTCTGGTCGCTGCAGATAACGGTGTGGTGATCGCTGCAAGTTATTGGGGGAAATATAAGACAACCTTTCAGATGATCATGGTTTGTCTGTTGATTGCGGATCTTGCTCCGCTTGCGCTCGTCACAACAATCGTGACATGGATCGCAGTAATACTGACAATTGTGTCATTGGTAGATTATCTTGTGAAGAACAGAAGTGTTTTGATGGAGGATAAGAAATAAAATGACAGTGGAATTGATTTCGGTCGGGACGGAGATATTGCTTGGGAATATCGTGAATACCAATGCGGCATTCCTTGCGGAACAGTGTGCGGGACTGGGACTGTCCTGCTATTATCAGACCGTGGTGGGAGATAACGCAGAGAGACTGGAGCAGACGATACGGACAGCGCTTGATCGCTCGGATATCGTGATTCTCTCGGGAGGACTCGGCCCCACGCAGGACGATCTGACGAAGGAGACCGCAGCAAAGGTCATGGGTAGGGAACTTGTGATGGACGAGCACTCCAAACAGTGCATTCAGGACTATTTCACCAGACGTAAGATCGAATTGACGGACAATAACTGGAAGCAGGCAATGGTGCCCGCGGGTGCGATTGTGATCGAGAATCACAACGGTACTGCGCCGGGGATCATTATGGAGGAGAACGGCAAGAGAGTGATCCTGCTGCCCGGCCCTCCGAATGAGCTGGTGCCGATGTTCAAGGAGTCAGTTTACCCGTATCTGAATGACATCCAGCCCGGAATCATCTATTCCCAGACGGTGAAGATCTGCGGTGTCGGGGAGAGTAAGGCAGAGACGATGGTGGCGGACCTGATCGAAGGGCAGGACAATCCCACGATCGCGCCGTATGCCAAGACGGGCGAGGTTCATCTGCGCGTCACTGCGAGGGCGGAGGATGAGAAGGAGGCCAAGAAACTGGTCAAGCCCATGGTGAAGGAGCTAAAGAACAGATTCGGCTCCTATATCTATACGACAAAAGAGGATGTGACACTGGAGCAGGCAGTGGTGGATCTGCTGCTCGCCAATCATCTGACGGTTGCGACGGCAGAGTCCTGCACAGGCGGTCTGCTGGCTGCGAAGCTGATCAATGTGCCCGGCGTGTCTGAGGTATTCAAGACCGGTCATATCACGTATTCCAATAAGGCAAAACGGAAGTTCCTTGGCGTGAAAAAGATGACGCTCGACAAATACGGTGCAGTCAGCGAGGATGCCGCAAGGGAGATGGCGAAGGGAACGGCTGTCGTCACAAAGGCGGATGTGGCAGTGTCCGTGACCGGAATCGCCGGGCCGGACGGCGGCACGAAGGAAAAGCCGGTAGGGCTTGTGTATATCGGCTGCAGTGTGTGCGGCAAGGTGACAGTGAAGGAATTCTGCTTTCAGGGGAATCGGAGCAAGATCCGGGAGAGCAGCGTGATCGCGGCGCTTTCTCTGATGCGTCAGTGTATTTTGGAGTATTACAGCAAGGTTACGTTCGGATAAAAGGCTTAAGTTACGAGGCCTGTGGAAAGAGGAGTGCAGATGAACGATCAGACAACAGAAAACAATTATTCATTTTGCCCGAAATGCGGTGCATTGATGCGAAACGGTGTGTGCCCTTCCTGTGCGAACAAGCATGACGGCGGTGTGTATTCAGCGGGAAATATACAGAAAAATGCTTCCAATATGCCGAATATGCCGCGTGTGCAGAATAATGACCAGAATCCCTATCTGATGCCGGATGGCTATGTGGGAAAGAAAAAGAAAGGAAAGGCCGGCCTTGTGATCGGAATCATTGCGGCAGTGATCTTCCTGATCGCCATGGTGATCGGATGTTTTTTCTACGGCAGACTGATCGGAAGCCTTGGCGAAGAGTTTGAGGACGGGGATTTCCTGCAGGACTGGGATTCCATAGGGGGCGACCGGTTCGGGGATGACAACGATTATGGCAGCGCGGATGAGGATGACGAGTATGATGACGAGGAGTATGTGCCCTCGCCGGATGACGAATATTACTATGGTCCCTGCAATGCCATCAATGAGGATGTATCCTACAAGATCGTGCCAAAGACATATGACAAGTCCGAGGCGGATTCGGATGTGATCATACAAGTCAATTATTATCTGTTGGAGGGAGATTCCATCCCGAATGTGGATAAGCTTAACGAGGCAATCGAGAAAGTCAGCCTGTATTACGCAGAGGATTTCCTGAGCAGTACCGGTGTTGCAGAATATGGCGAGAGTTATTATGCATGGGTGGACTCCTATGTCACCTACAATGACGAAGATATGATCAGTATTGTTCTGGATGAAAATATTTATCTGGATGGCGACAGCTTGGTCGATCTGTATTGCATCAATATTGATCTGAAGAACGGGCTCATTCTTGACAATACGAGTATGGTTAATCTCGATGAAGCGTTCGCCGCCGAGCTTCGCAGGAGAAGCGATGAGCAGAACGGGCATATCGATTATCTGGATCAGTTGTCTGACAAAGAGCTGCTCGAGAAGCTCCGGGACAAAAATGCGATCATTTCTTTTTTTACTCCACTCGGCATGGAGATCGGGATCAATTACAGCGAGGGGCAGTATGGCGGATGGTTCACTGCCACGTACAAGGATTACGAGGAGTATAAAGACAAATTCTGAAATTTCTGTCTGCCGCACAGGGAGTCAGCGCCCTGTGCAGGCAGTCTTGTTCTTCTTTCCGAATCAATCATAAAATAAATACTGAAAAATCAATTGACAAAATCGAACAGATGTTTTATCCTATATAAGAACAAATGTTCTGTATAGAGTAGAGTTTTATAGAAGGAGAATAAAATAATGGAAAGAGAAGATAAGTTAAAGGCATTGGATGCGGCAATCGGCCAGATAGAGAAGCAGTTTGGAAAGGGCGCTGTCATGAAGCTCGGTGACCCTTCTGCCCAGATGGATGTGGAGACGATTCCCACCGGTTCCCTAAGCCTTGATATTGCGTTGGGACTCGGCGGTATTCCGAAGGGAAGAATCGTGGAGATCTACGGACCGGAGTCCAGTGGTAAGACGACGGTAACCCTTCATATGATTGCAGAGGTTCAGAAGCAGGGAGGCATCGCGGGATTCATCGATGCGGAGCATGCGCTCGATCCCGTTTATGCCAAGAATATCGGCGTAGATATCGATAATCTGTACATATCCCAGCCGGATAACGGCGAGCAGGCGCTTGAGATCACGGAGACAATGGTTCGTTCGGGAGCGATCGACATTGTCGTGGTCGATTCTGTTGCTGCGCTGGTTCCCAAGGCTGAGATTGACGGAGATATGGGTGACAGTCATGTGGGCCTGCAGGCACGTCTTATGTCGCAGGCACTCAGGAAACTTACGGCTGTGATCAGCAAATCAAACTGTACCGTGATCTTTATCAATCAGCTCCGGGAGAAGGTCGGCGTGATGTTCGGTAATCCGGAGACCACGACAGGCGGCCGTGCACTCAAGTTCTATTCTTCCGTTCGTATGGATGTCAGACGGATCGAGACGCTCAAGCAGAGCGGTGAGGCGATCGGTAACCGCACCAGAGTCAAGGTGGTGAAGAACAAGATCGCGCCGCCTTTCAAGGAAGCGGAATTTGATATCATGTTCGGAAAGGGTATCTCCAGAATGGGAGACATTCTGGACCTTGCGGCAGAGTGCGGCGTGATCAACAAGAGTGGCGCATGGTATGCCTATGAGGGCAATAAGATCGGCCAGGGCAGGGAGAATGCAAAACTGTATCTGGAGACCAATGAGGCCGTTGCGGCGGAAGTGGAGCGCAGAGTGAGAGAGCATTACGGACTGATCAAGAAGGATGAGAAAGACTCTGCCGCAGACACATCAGGAAAGGAAACAAAGTGACGGTCAGATGAGAGTCCTCAAGATTGAAGAACTGTCTAAGACAAGATATAAAGTGATTTCTGATAACGGATTCGCCTTTGTATTATACAAAGGCGAATTGCGTCATTACGGTGTTTCAGAGGGGGCGGAACTCAGCCGGGAGACAGAGCGTGAGATCCGGGAGGAATTGCTGCCAAAGCGGGCGAAACTGCGGGCCATGAATCTGCTTTCGAAGCGTCAGTATACCGGGAAGCAGCTGTATGACAAACTGATACAGGGCGGATATGATGAACAGACGGCAGAAGCGGCACTCGATTATGTGAGGTCTTTTCGTTATGTGGATGATGCGGAGTATGCTTCCGAGTTCATCCGGTGCAATGCAGATAGGCGCAGCCGTCGTGAGATCGGGCAGAAGCTGAGACAGCGGGGAATCTCTGCACAGATCATTGCGGAAGCATTCGACAGCATGGCCGAACTGGGATTTGTGTGTGATGAAGAGGAGAGGATCCGCGATCTTCTGCAAAAAAAACATTTTGATCCGTCGCAGGCAGATGAACGGGAAAAACAGCGGCTGTACGGCTTTTTTTATCGGAAAGGTTTCTCGATGGACCTGGTGAGGCGTCTGATGGGAGATACTTTTACTTGACATAACATGAAATAACGTTTAAAATTTAAGTGTTGTAATTTCGAACATCGAATATGTGAAAATGTATTCTATAAAAGATATTTGCACAATGAAAAATGAATAAGGAGGTGCTCCTGTACATGCTTTACTATGTATTGACAGTAGTTGTTACGCTGATCATAGCGATACCTGCAGCTGCTGCTGTGGCTACATCTTACCGTAAAAAAGTGGTGGAGACAAAGATTGGCAATGCGGAGGAGAAGGCACGCGAGATTATTGACGAAGCGCTGAAGACCGCAGAAGCGAAGAAACGCGAAGGCTTACTTGAGATCAAGGAGGAGTCCATTCGCACAAAGAATGAGCTGGATAAGGAGATTAAAGAACGCCGGAACGAAGTGCAGCGTTCGGAGAGAAGGATTCAGCAGAAGGAAGAGAACATCGATAAGAAAGCGGATTCTATCGAGAAGAAGGAGGCTGCGCTGACAGCTAAGGAACAAGAGCTGGAGAAGCAGAAGGTGGAGATTTCCAAGCTCAATGAACAAAGAGTACAGGAACTGGAACGAATCTCAGGATTAACCTCTGAACAGGCAAAAGATTATCTGTTAAAAACCGTTGAAGACGAAGTGAAACATGAGACGGCCAAAATGATCAAGGAGATGGAGAACCGGGCAAAAGAGGAGGCAGACAAAAAGGCAAAAGAGTATGTGGTCAATGCCATACAGAAGTGCGCTGCCGATCATGTGTCCGAGGCAACGATCTCCGTGGTTCAGCTTCCCAATGATGAGATGAAGGGAAGGATCATCGGAAGAGAAGGAAGAAATATCAGAACACTGGAAACGATGACAGGTGTGGATCTGATTATTGATGATACTCCGGAAGCCGTGATCTTATCCGGTTTTGATCCGATCCGCAGGGAAGTGGCCCGAATCGCTCTTGAGAAGCTGATCGTTGATGGACGTATCCATCCTGCCAGAATCGAAGAGATGGTAGAGAAGGCTCAAAAAGAAGTAGAAGTCATGATAAAAGAGGAAGGAGAAGCCGCCACACTGGAGGTAGGTGTGCACGGTATTCATCCCGAACTCGTAAGATTACTTGGAAAGATGAAGTTTAGGACCAGTTACGGACAGAATGCGTTAAAGCATTCCATCGAAGTTGCGCAGCTTTCCGGGCTGCTTGCTGCGGAGATGGGGCTTGATGTCAGACTTGCCAAGCGTGCCGGTCTGCTGCATGATATCGGAAAGGCAGTGGATCATGAGATGGAAGGATCTCATATCCAGCTCGGCGCAGAACTTTGTCGGAAGTATAAAGAGGGTGCTGTGGTCATCAACAGCGTGGAATCCCATCATGGTGATGCGGAAGCCCAGTCACTGATCGCATGTATCGTTCAGGCCGCAGATACGATTTCAGCGGCAAGACCCGGTGCGAGAAGAGAAACGGTTGAAACTTATACCAGCAGATTAAAACAGCTTGAAGACATTACAAATAATTTCAAGGGTGTTGATAAGTCCTTTGCGATTCAGGCAGGCAGAGAGGTTCGTGTCATGGTAGTTCCTGAGCAGATTTCAGATGCAGACATGGTACTGCTTGCACGAGATATTTCCAAGAAGATTGAAGCTGAGATGGAATATCCCGGACAGATCAAGGTCAACGTGATCCGCGAATCCCGTGTGACCGATTATGCAAAATAGAAGCAGTGTGTTTGGAAAGAAGGAGTAAACATGTTATTGTTGATGGGCGGAATGCTGGTAATCATTATAGCAGTCGTTGTCGTAGCAGCGGTTTCAGCTGTGGTAGCGGCAGTGGCAGCCAGCGAGGATATTGATTCGTAACCATAATGAACAATGTGATAAGAGGCGTCAGAGTGATCTGATGCCTCTTATTTTTTCTTTTCTGTTTATTTTGCTTGTGTATTTGGAATTCTTGTTGTAAAATAGTTAAAGTATGCGAATGTACTATTGTATACAATAATTCAATTCGCGTGAAAGTCTCGTGATTTCATTGCGAAAAGACAGATCAAAGGGGTGCGGAAAAATGAAACCGTATACGGAATACAGCAAAGAGGAATTGCTTTCCTGTAAGGCAGAGTTGGAACAGGCGTATAAAGAAGCACAGGCAAAGGGACTGAAGCTCGATATGTCCCGCGGCAAGCCAGCAGCGGTCCAACTTGATATGGGAATGGGACTGATGGAGGCGCTGACGAAAGGATCGGCAATGAAATCCGAGTCCGGAATCGACACCAGAAATTATGGCGGCATGGACGGAATCCCGGAGGCAAAGCAGCTTATGGCGGGAATCATGGGAATCCAGGATCCTGATCAGGTGATCGTATTCGGCAATGCCAGTCTTCCGATCATGTATGATACGATTTCAAGGTCTGTGACGCACGGCGTGATGGGCAGTACACCATGGTGTAAACTTGATCAGGTGAAGTTTCTGTGTCCGGTGCCGGGCTATGACAGGCATTTTGCCATTACGGAACATTTTGGCATTGAGATGATCAATGTGCCGATGACGACCGACGGGCCGGATATGAATGTGGTGGAGAAGCTGGTCAGTGAAGACATGTCCATCAAGGGAATCTGGTGTGTGCCAAAATACTCCAATCCTCAGGGAATCACATATTCTGATGAGACGGTGAGGAGGATGGCTGCACTGAAGCCTGCAGCAGAGGATTTCAGGATTTTCTGGGACAATGCGTATGCGGTACATCATCTGTATGATGAGGATCAGGATGAGCTCCTTGATATGATTGCGGAATGTGAGAAGGCGGGAAATCCCGATATGGTATATGAGTTTGCCTCAACCTCCAAGGTCAGTTTCGCGGGAGCGGGGATTGCGGCGATGGCAGCATCCAAGGCAAATCTCGATTATGTGAAAAAGTCCATGACGATCCAGACGATTGGTTATGATAAGGTGAATCAGCTCCGCCATGTGCGCTATTTTAAGGATATGGACGGGATCAGGGAGCATATGCGTAAGCATGCACAGATTATGCGTCCCAAGTTTGAGGCGGTGGAAGATGTGCTTGAGAAGGAACTTTCGGGGCTTGGCATCGGAAACTGGGTGAAACCGAAGGGAGGATATTTCATCACCTTCGAGGCAATGGAGGGCTGTGCGAAGAGTATTGTGGCAAAATGTAAGGACGCGGGTGTTGTGCTGACGAAGGCAGGGGCTCCTTTCCCCTACGGAAAAGATCCTAAGGACAGTGTGATCCGTATCGCACCGTCGTTCCCGACACCGGAAGAACTGGCAGCTGCAACAGATCTGTTTGTGCTTTGTGTGAAGCTTGCAAGTGTGGAGAAGCTTTTGGAGAAATGATATGAGTGATGAATATCCATATAAGAGAGTGGGCAGAGAACTGATCCGCAAAGGCGCGATTATTGATTATTATCAGGATACAATTAAACTGCCGGACGGAAGAGAAGAAAAGTGGGATTTTATTGATCATAAGGGAGCGGCGGCAGTTGTTCCCGTGAAGGAGGATGGCAAGATCCTCATGGTGCGTCAGTACCGGAACGCTCTGGAACGGTATACGCTGGAGATCCCGGCGGGAGGGTTGAACGGTGCAGATGAGCCGACAGCGGTTGCTGCGGCGAGGGAACTTGAGGAGGAGACGGGATATCGCTGCGAGGAACTGGAACTCCTGATCTCTGTCCGCACTACGGTTGCTTTCTGTAATGAAAAGATCGATGTCTACGCTGCGAGGAATCTGGTCCCCGGCATTCAGCATCTGGATGATGATGAGTATCTGGGTGTGGAAGAACATACGATGGAGGAACTGGAACAAATGATTTTCCGTCAGGAAATTCAGGATGCCAAGACAATCGCCGCGCTGATGGCATATAAGGTAAAATACGGCATATAATTTAGAAAAAATAAAAGAAGGATATGCCTTGTTTTCGATAAGAAAGAGATGGAGAGGGGCAGAACAGCCACATATGGCTCTGCCCTTTTTAGCGGGAATCATGGCCGGTGTCTTGTTCGTTTATTTTCAGGCGGATTCGTGGAACACAGAACATCAGGTGGCAAATACTGCGCTGTTAAGGAGACTTGGCACAATGGAACTGGATACGGGCCAATTTTTCTGGTATGTACTGCGCAAGAGACTGGCGGTTCTATGGATGATGTCCATCCTTGCAACGACTTTTGCAGGCATGGTTACGACGTATCTGTTTGTGTTCTGGGCGGGAATCAGTGCCGGAGTGATGGCATCTACACTTGTCCTGCAGTTTGGGATTAAGGGAGGGATTCTCTTCATGGGAGGACTGCTGCCGCATTACCTGTGTTATATCCCGGCGTTTCTTATGATGTTTGCATGGTGCATGAGAGTATATCTGCAGCTTTACGGTGGGGAATACAGCAGATATCAGGAGGAGGAAAGCGGCAGATACAGGCATCTGATCCCGGCGATTCTGATCATTCACGGAGTTGTCATAACGGGCGCTTTTTTGGAAAGTTATGTTAATCCCAATTTTATGACAGAGATATTAAAAATTTTTTAAAAGCCTGTTTTACAAGATATGGTGTCTTGACAAAACAGGCTTTTCGATATGTTGTGTATCCTGCATAAAATGGGCTTTTTGTGGAAAAAAATGGAGAAAATAGCATTTGATTTTCCCCTGGAACCTTATTATAATATCTCTTAGACAGCTTTTTTCACCCGAAAGGGAAAGGCTTATGAGGAGAGGTATCAATTTCATGCAGAATGAGATAATGGGGTTCATTTCTTATTTACATAATGTGAAAAAGAAATCCAGTAATACGGAATTGTCCTACAAGCGTGATTTATGTAAACTTCAGAATTATATGGAGGAGCGCGGGATACATTCGTTCGCGGAGATTACGTCTGCAGATCTGCACGCTTATGTGCAGTATCTGAATGACAATCATTTTGCATGCGCAACGGTTTCCAGAAATATTGCATCGATCAAGGCACTGTACCAGTATCTGTTGGCAGAGGGGATTGTGGCAGAGAATGTGGCTGAGGAGCTGAAGTCTCCCAGGATCGAGAAGAAGCTTCCGGAAATACTGACGATGGAGGAAGTGGTGTGCCTGCTCAATCAACCGTCGGGGGACAGCGTTAAGGAGATCCGCGACAAAGCCATGCTGGAACTTCTCTATGCGACCGGAATCCGCGTAACGGAACTGATTACACTCTCTATTCATGATCTGAATCTGCAGATGAATTTCATTTTGTGCAGAGACGGCAGCAAAGAACGGCTTGTTCCGTTTGGCAAGGAAGCGCGCACTGCACTGGTGCGTTATCTGGAGAAAGCAAGGGATCAGCTACTTGGCGGAGTGCCGCAGGACGTGCTCTTTGTGAATTGTTCCGGTCAACCGATGAGCCGACAGGGATTCTGGAAGTTGATCAAATATTATGCCAAGAAGGCCGGCATCCAGGCGGATATCACACCGCATACGCTCAGACATTCTTTTGCGGCGCATCTGGTGGAGAACGGTGCGGATCTGCGCAGTGTGCAGGAGATGTTGGGACATTCCGATATTTCAACGACACAGATTTATGCGAATATGAATCATAACAGGATCAGAGAAGTATATGCAAAGGCTCATCCGAGAGGATGAGCCTTTTTACGCGTCATGGCACGCTCATATTATTCATAATCGGCGATATCATAGATCAGCCGTTCGCTGTCCTCCCAGCCGAGGCACGGATCGGTGATGGATTTGCCATAGACGCCGTCGCCGATCTTCTGGCAGCCTTCCATCAGATAACTTTCAATCATCACACCTTTGACAAGCTTGTGGATATCTTTGTTCAGCTTGCGGCTGTGCATGACTTCTTTTACAATACGGATCTGCTGTTCAAACTGTTTGTTGGAGTTGTTGTGGTTGGCATCGATGATCGTTGCGGGATTCATCAGATCCATTTTGTTGTACATTTCCAACAGGCTGTTAAGATCTTCGTAATGGTAATTTGGCAGGCTGCGTCCGTATTTGTTGACGGATCCGCGCAGCACAGTGTGCGCCAGAGGATTTCCTGTGGTATTGACCTCCCATCCGCGGTAGATGAAGGAGTGGGGGTGCTGGGCAGCAAACACGGAATTCAGCATGATTGAGAAATCACCGCTGGTGGGATTTTTCATGCCGGCAGGCACATCAAATCCGCTGACGGTAAGGCGGTGCTGCTGATCCTCCACAGAGCGTGCGCCGATCGCAACATAGGACAGGATATCCTGTACATAGCGCCAGTTCTCGGGATAGAGCATCTCGTCCGCAGCGGTGAGTCCCGATTCTGCGATGGCGCGGATGTGCATTTTCCTCATCGCGATGAGACCTGCGAGAAAATCCGGTTTCTTCTCGGGATCCGGCTGATGCAGGATTCCCTTGTAGCCTTCCCCGGTTGTGCGGGGCTTGTTCGTATAGATACGGGGAATCAGGATGAGTCTGTCCTTAACCTTTTCGTTTACCTTTGCGAGCCTTGTGACATAGTCGCATACGGCGTCCTCGTTATCTGCGGAGCAGGGACCGATGATGACGAGAAATTTGTCGCTTTCTCCCGTGATCACCTTTTTGATCTCTTCATCCCGTTCTTCCTTCAGTGCGGCAAGAGCCGGCGGCACGGGATACTGTTCCCTGATCTCAGCAGGGATGGGTAATTTCTTTATGAATTCAAATGACATTTCATGCTCCTCTTTTCCTGTAAATACGCCGCAGGTATGCTTAAAACCTCTGATATCGGCGCTTCTTTCGTATTATAGAAAAAGAGATGGACAAAGTCAAGATTTGCTTAAAACGGAGCGCGGATATATCTCGGACGTTGCGCGCGGAGGCGTTTTATGTATACCGTCGCACGGCGCTATAGTTTAAGAAGGTCATGAGAAGCTGACTCAGCAGAAGCCCCCAAAGATATCCGTTGATGCCGGCAGCCGGAACGAGGAAGAAGGTGAACAGCAGGCGGATGACCAGGGCGATCACACTGAAGCAGAATGTGGGCACAGTGTGCCCCAGTCCGTGGAGGATGCTGGACATCGTCCCTGACAGATAGAGAAAGGGACAGATGAAACTTAAAGTCAGGATGAACGAGCCTGCCATCTTACTGTCAAAGAGAAGGGATCCGGCAAGATTTCCGAACAGCAGGAAAACGAACGTGCAGAGCACGCCGAAAATGCTGCTGCATATCGTGGATTTCCTGACGGCGCGCCGGATGGCAGAATGGTTGTTGCTCAGGTCCGCTTCGGAGATGACCGGCAGAAGCAGTACGCAGAAAGAGTTGATCAGTGCGGACGGAAACAGGATCAGGGGCAGCGCCATACCGGTGAGCACACCGTAGACGGAGAGTGCCTGCGAGTTTGTCATTCCGTGACGCATCAGGCAGACCGGCAGATAAACCGCTTCCATGCTCTGCAGAAAGTTGATGACCAGGCGGTTGGCACTGAGCGGTGCGGCCAGCAGAAACATCTTTTGCAGAAGCCCGGGCGGTACAAGGCGGCCGGACGCATGACAGGAGCAGGAACTTGACAGGCGGCCGGAATGGTTGTCAGAGCGGGCACGCGACAGGCAGCCCGGATAGATGACCTCCAGCTTTGAGAAGCGCGCATAGATGGCAAAGAGGGACAGAAGGACGGCACAGGCTTCTCCGAGGGCAAGTCCGGCCGCCGCGCAGCCGATGCCCGGTATCTGTCCCCGCAGGATGATGCGGCGGCACAACAGGAAGACGCTTCCCACTCTGGCAACCTGCTCCACGATCTGCGTGGCGGCAGGGAGCGACGTTTTCTTGATGCCGTAGAAATAGCCGTTTGCAAGGGAGTGAATGGCACTGAGCGGAATCGAGAAGGAAAAGATGCGAAGCAGAGGGGCCGTCCTTTTTTCCATCAGGAAATGAATGGAAATAAAATCGGCAAAATGGTAAATAATACAAGTGCAGAGGATGGACAGCGGCAGGGAGAGGACTGCACCCGTGAGCAGGATATGCAGTGAGGTACGGTAATCCCTGGTGCTTGTCTCGGAAGCCACATATTTTGAGATGGCGGTCTGGATCCCGGCGGCGGTGAGAGAAAAGGACAATGCCATCACGGGAGAGATCAGCTGATAGATCCCCATTCCCTCCTCACCAAAGGTCTTGGAGAGGAATGCTCTGTAGAAAAAACCGATCAGGCGGCTGGCAAATCCTGTGAGTGTCAGGAGCAGCGTACCGGTGATCAGTGGATTACCCTTGAGCGGAAGCGGTCGGTTCCATTTTCTTTGATAATTTCGGTTCATGGGATTGTTTCCGGCACATATTTTTGATAAATTATATGCAGGAGCGCTTGTTGACAGAACAAGGGTACGGTGCTATAGTGAAAATGCTAAATTCGTAGTGGTTTAGTAGGAAATAAATTTATAAGGAGTGGATTGGAATGAAGCCATTGATATATCTGGATAATGCGGCGACGACAAAGACCGCAAAGGAAGTTGTGGATGCCATGCTTCCTTATTTTACGGAGGATTACGGCAATCCCAGCAGTCTGTATTCCCTGGGAGCCAAGAGCAAGGAAGCGGTGACAAAGGCGCGCGAGACCATCGCGGGAACGCTGGGAGCCCAGTCGAATGAGATCTATTTTACCGCAGGAGGATCCGAGTCGGACAACTGGGTGTTCAAGGCAACCGCAGACGCATATGAACAGAAAGGAAAACATATCATTACGTCGAGGATTGAGCATCATGCAATCCTCCACACATGTGATTATCTTGCCAAAAAAGGCTTTGAGATCACATATATCGATGTGGATGAGAACGGAATCCTGAAGTTGGATGAGCTTGAGAAGGCGATCCGTCCCGACACGATCCTGATCAGTGTTATGTTTGCAAATAACGAGATCGGAACAATCCAGCCGATCAAAGAGATCGGTGAGATCGCCAGGAAACACAGCGTGCTGTTTCACACCGATGCGGTGCAGGCGTACGGACATGTGCCGATCAATGTGGATGAGTACAATATTGATATGCTCAGTGCCAGCGGTCATAAATTTAACGGTCCAAAGGGCATTGGTTTCCTGTATATCCGCAAGGGTGTGAAGATCCGTTCCTTTGTCCACGGAGGACAGCAGGAGCGCGGCAGGAGAGCCGGTACGGAGAACGTGACGGGTATTGTCGGTATCGGAGCGGCGGCAGAGCGCGCTTTCCGTGTCATGGAGGAGAGAAACAAGCGGGAGATCGAACTCAGGGATTATCTGATCGCTCAGATTGAGGAGAAAATTCCCTACTGCAGACTGAACGGCGACAGGGTTAAGAGACTTCCCAACAATGTGAATTTCAGTTTCCGGTTCGTGGAGGGGGAATCACTGTTGATCATGCTGGATATGGAAGGCATCTGTGCTTCCACCGGCTCAGCGTGCGCATCCGGTTCACTGGATCCTTCCCATGTGCTGCTTGCGATCGGGCTGCCGCATGAGATCGCACATGGGTCTTTGCGTCTGACACTCGGCGAGGAGACGACGAAGGAGGAACTCGATACGGTAGTTGCAGCACTTGTCAGGATCATTGAGCGTCTGCGCAGCATGTCTCCGCTGTACGAGGACTTTCTGCGTAAGCAATGACCAGTGCGTCTGCAGACTTCCGAATCTGCACTGCGAAACAGAATTTTGGGTTGGTTATAGAAATGGAGGAATAGAGAATGTACAGTGAAAAAGTAATGGATCACTTTCAGAATCCCAGAAATGTGGGAGAGATAGAGAATGCCGCCGGCGTTGGCACGGTAGGCAATGCCAAATGTGGCGATATCATGAGGATTTATCTGGACATCGATGAGAATCAGATCATCCGTGATGTGAAGTTTAAGACGTTCGGATGCGGCGCTGCGGTGGCTACCAGCAGCATGGCAACGGAGATGGTGAAGGGCAAGAGTATTCAGGAGGCGATGCAGATCACCAATAAGGCAGTTGCAGAGGCACTCGATGGACTTCCTCCGGTCAAGATGCATTGCTCTCTGTTAGCGGAGGAGGCAATCCATGCCGCACTCTGGGACTACGCGGAGAAAAATCATATCACCATCGAGGGATTGAAGAAACCGAAGTCCGATATCCACGAGGGCGAGGAAGAAGAGAACGAAGAGTATTAGGATTATAACATGAAGAAAAAAATAGTAGTGGGAATGTCGGGAGGTGTGGATTCCTCTGTGGCGGCCTGGCTTCTGAAAGAACAGGGCTATGACGTCATCGGCGTGACGATGCAGATCTGGCAGGACGAGGACGCGGCGCTCACGCAGGAGAACGGAGGCTGCTGCGGGCTGTCTGCAGTGGACGATGCGCGGAGAGTCGCAGAAACCATAGGCATTCCCTATTATGTGATGAATTTTAAGAACGAATTCAGGCGTTCGGTCATGGACTATTTCGTTGCGGAATATCTGCGTGGCAGGACGCCGAATCCATGTATTGCCTGCAACCGGTATGTCAAGTGGGAGTCTCTGCTTAAGAGGAGCCTCGAGATCGGTGCGGATTATATCGCCACGGGTCACTATGCCAGGGTGGCACAGCTTTCAAACGGGAGATATGCCCTGCAGACTTCCAAGACAGGGAAAAAAGATCAGACGTATGCCCTTTATAATCTGACACAGGAGCAGCTTTCCCATACGCTGATGCCTGTCGGGGATTATACCAAGGAGGAGATCCGCGGGATTGCGGAGGAGCAGAAGCTTCCCGTGGCACACAAGCCGGACAGTCAGGAGATCTGCTTTATCCCGGACAATGACTATGCGGGCTTCATCGACAGGGAGGCTGGAGAGCAGGTGCCGCCGCCGGGGCAGTTTGTCACATCGGACGGCCGGGTGCTCGGCACGCACAAGGGCATTACCCATTACACGGTCGGACAGCGCAAAGGGCTGAACCTGGCGATGGGACATCCCGTGTTCGTCACACAGATCCGACCGGAGACGAATGAGGTCGTCATCGGGGAGGCGGAGGATGTGTTCACGGATACGCTGACGTGCAGTAATCTCAATTGCATGGCGGTGGATGCGTTTCATGACGGGGAAAGCTTTCTGGGGAAGATCCGCTACGGACACGGCGGAGAGGAATGTACGGTGAGAATGCTCGACCGGGACACGCTGGAGTGCACATTCAAAAAGCCTGTGCGGGCAGTGACGCCGGGACAGGCTCTGGTGTTATACCGCGACGGCTATGTTGCCGGCGGCGGAGTGATCGACTAAATTTTTACAGTTTATGGAATTCGGGCATGCGGTGCTCAAAGGTAG
>JALFTO010000005.1 GCA_022779165.1 Lachnospiraceae bacterium | reverse complement strand
AGCGACAGGCTTCGGATCACGCTGACATTCGCCTGCCCTCCGGCATTTCCGCCGCTGTCCATCAGCATCGGAATGAACGCCGTCAGCACGACACACGAACTGAGGGAATCCTCAAAGGATGTGATGATCCCTCCCGTAAAGGTCGCCGAGATCATCAACAGTAACAGCCACGGGATCCTCTTTTTCCACGTCTCAAAGACGCCCTCCTTCATATATGGCTTATCGGTAGGCACGATCGCAGCCATTTTCTCAAAGTCCTCTGTCGCCTCTTCTTCCATGATGTCCATGATATCATCGACCGTGATGATACCGACCAGTCTGTTCTCGTTATCAACGACCGGCATGGAAGTAAAGCCGTATTTCTGGAACTGTCTGGCAACCTCCTCCTGATCCATCAGAGTATGCAGGGAAATGACATTCTCATGCATGAAATCGCCAACCACATCATCCAGATCCTTGATCAACAGATAGCGAAGCGCCACGGTTCCCACAAGCCTGCGCTCGTTATCCAGCACATAACAGATATTGATCGTCTCGCTGTCCACGCCCACCTTGCGGATGCGCTCCAGCGCGTCTTTGACGGTGTAATCCTCCTTGAGATCCACATACTCGACCGTCATGATACTTCCGGCAGAGTCATCCGGATAACGCAGCAGGTGATTGACATCACGTCTGGTCTCCTGACTGGCATTGGCAAGCAGCTTCTTTACAATATTTGCCGGCATCTCCTCCAGAAGGTCCGTCGCATCGTCCGCCTGCAGGTTATCGATGATACTTGCGGCATCCTTGTCGGAAAGCGTCATGATGACAAAGTGCTGATTGTCCACATCCAGATAGGAAAAAACATTGGCAGCCTGGGATTTCGGCAGAATGCGGAATACCTTCAACAGATCCTCTTTCTCCTCCAGACTCTCAAGGAAAGCTGCCACATCGGCATCATTTTCTTCTGCCAGACGCTGGCGAAGCCTCGTATACTTCTTTGCGTCCAGCAGTTCACTTAACTCTTCGAATTCATTAAGCTCTTCCATCGCAATTCTCCTTTATGATATGTGATTTTTATGCTCCGACTGGGGAGAGGAACGTCATTCACGCTGCCCGCATGTGAACTTTGCTTCATAAAAACCACCACCTTTCAGAGAAATGCTTTGATTTCCGGTTACTTTTTATACATAAAAAATATACTAACTTTGACCGCCTTTGTCAACAAAATACACGTCTCCGGTCTTCTCGATCACAGCCTTTGCGCCGGTCGCTTCCGTGACCTCTTTCTTCATGATCTCCTCCCGGTCAAAGGCGAGTGTGACATGGAACCGGACCACATCCGTATACTCTGTTTCTTCCACCGTAATATCCCTTTTTGCAAAAATATACTGGAGCTTACCTGTCATGGTGTAATCCGCCGTGATCGTGTAACTCACCCCGTAACGCATGGTGACGATCTCACAGTCATTCAACCCTTCCTGCAGTGACTGGGTATAGGCTCTCGCCAGCCCGCCCGTGCCGAGCAGCACACCGCCGAAATATCTGGTCACGACGGCGGCGACATTCGTGAGCCCTGTGCCCTTTAACACTTCCAGCATGGGCCGTCCCGCCGTCCCGGACGGCTCCCCGTCGTCGCTGCAGCGCTCCAGCTCTGATTTCTTACCTATGATAAATGCAAAGCAATTATGCCTTGCCGCGTAATGTTCTTTTCTGATCTTCTCGATAAAGGCAAGTGCCTCTTCCTCGGACTGTACCGGCATGATGGATGCGATGAACCGCGACTTCTTTTCCACGATCTCGCCCTGCCCCGGTCCCGTGATCACCCGGTAACTCTCCGGATACTGATTCTGCGCCATTTTTCCTTCTCCGTACCTCTTGTTTCCACTCTCTTAAGGATAGCAGGAACAGCGCCAAAAAGCAAAGAATTTCTCCGCAAAGAACAAGTAAAACGGGTAAAACAACAGAATTGGAATATTTTTGTAAAAAAGAGTAAAGAATTCTTAAAGATAAAAGCCTTTATTTACGATTGCAGTTTTGGTATAATACTGAAAGGTGTTGTTTCGTTACTGTGGACATCGTGAACAGTGACGGATACCGCTAAAGGAGGCATACGATATGAATTACGGAAAGAAGGGAATCCGCAGGAAGCAGAGGGCGCTCCATTCGACTTCTGTGAAATGGGGCAGGAAATTTTCCCTTATCATAACGAAACTGATGCTCGCCGGTCTGTTGGGTGTCGCGGTGATCGGTGCCAGCGCGGGTCTCGGTGTTTTTAAAGGAATCTTAAGTTCCGCACCCGATATCTCGCACATTGACGTTTCTCCATCCGGCTTTTCCACCTTCGTCTACGACTCTGAGGGACATGAGCTGACAAAGCTGGTGGCTGCGGACTCCAACCGTATCCCGGTGAGTATGGAACAGATCCCGGAAGACCTCGCCCACGCGTTCGTCGCCATCGAGGATGAGCGTTTCTACGAGCACAACGGCATCGACATCAAAGGTATCATCCGTGCCGGTGTGATCGCCATCAAGAACCGCGACCTCTCGCAGGGCGCCAGTACCATCACGCAGCAGCTCTTAAAGAACAATGTCTTTGACGGCTGGACAAGCGAGACCACCATCGAGAAGATCAAACGTAAGTTGCAGGAACAGTATCTAGCCCTTGAGCTCGAGAAGGTGATGGACAAAGATAAGATTCTGGAAAATTATATGAACACGATCAATCTGGGGCAGAATACACTCGGCGTGCAGGCTGCTTCCCTGCGCTATTTCAACAAACCCGTGTATCAGCTGAACCTGTCCGAGTGCGCCGTGATCGCAGCCATCACTCAGAATCCTTCCAGATATAACCCAATCTCTCACCCGGAGGAAAATGCCGAGCGTCGCGGCAAAGTGTTGTCGCACATGCTGGAACAGGGCTATATCACACAGGACGAGTACGATGAAGCGGTTGCGGATGATGTCTATTCCCGCATTCAGGTCGTGAATCAGGAAGTGGCGGAAGACTCTGTCTATACATACTTTGTGGATGCATTGACAGATGATCTTCTGAATGACCTTGTGAATGTGGCAGGCTACAACGAGACACAGGCATACAACCTGCTGTACAGCGGAGGCTTAAGCATTTATTCCACACAGGATTCCGCCATCCAGAAAATCTGTGATGAAGCTTTCTCCAACGAGGACAACTTCCCCGCAGACACCAAGTGGTATCTGAATTACGAACTCTCGATCGAAAAGCCAAACGGAGACATTGAGAATTTCAGTTCCGAGATGTTCAAGTCATACTTCAAACAGGAAAAAAGCTCCTTCAATATGCTCTTCTCCTCCCAGGAGGAAGCATATGAGGCGATTGATACTTATAAAGAATCCGTTATGGAAGACGGCGATACCGAGATCGGCGAAAAGATTTCCCTGACTCCCCAGCCGCAGGTTTCCATCACGGTGGAAGACCAGAGCACAGGATATGTCGTTGCCATGGTGGGCGGCAGGGGCGCCAAGGAAGCCAGCCGTACCTTAAACCGTGCGACCGACACGATGCGTCAGCCGGGTTCCACCTTCAAGGTGGTCTCTACCTACGCTCCGGCACTGGACAGTGCAGGACTGACTCTGGCGGATGTTCAGAATGACGCCCCCTATAACTATGCGGACGGTCGCCCCGTATCCAACTGGTACGGCAACAGCTACCGCGGATTATGTTCTCTGAGGGACGGTATCAGAGATTCCCTGAATATCGTGGCAGTCAAGACACTGACCGACATCACCCCGCAGCTCGGCTATGATTACCTGCTCAACTTCGGCTTCACAACTCTTGTGGACCGCATGGAGATCAACGGACAGATCTACTCCGACATCCAGCAGTCCCTGGCTCTGGGCGGTATCACCAAGGGTGTTACGAATGAAGAGTTAAATGCCGCATACGCTGCGATCGCCAACGGCGGCACATATATCAAACCCACCCTCTACACAAAGGTGGTTGACCACGACGGCAAGGTGATCCTGGATAACTCCAAGCCCACGAGCCATCAGGTAATCAAGGAAACGACCGCCTTCCTGCTCACCGATGCCATGGAAGACGTTGTCACGTCCGGTACCGGCGGCTCCGTAAACTTCGGTAACATGGCGATCGCCGGAAAGACAGGAACCACTTCCGATTACAATGACGTATGGTTCGCAGGATATACGCCTTACTACACTGCCACCACCTGGGCAGGCTTCGACAACAACGCAAAGCTTACCGGCTCGGAAAAGAATCTTGCCAAGGTTCTGTGGAGAGCCGTAATGTCTAAGATCCACGAAGAACTGCCAAACCAGTCCTTCAACCGGCCCGCGGGCATTGTGAGCGCCACCGTCTGCAGCAAATCAGGCAAGCTGCCGATCTCCGGAATATGCGACGCCACTCTGAAGACAGAATACTTTGCGGAAGGAACCGTTCCGACAGACAGCTGTAACATCCACTACTCCGGTATGGTCTGTGCTTACTCCATGCTGCCCGCGACCGACGAATGTCCTTTCAAGGTTCCCGGCACACTGGAGTTGAATCCTGATGATCTGAAAGAGAATGATATTGCCGGCGATGCGGTCGATCCCGCAAATGATCCGCTGCAGACAGGTACATCACCTGCGATGAATGAAAATATCCAGAAATGTCCTCATGACGCTGCCTTCTTCCTGCAGCCTAACGCAGATGCCCTGGTCGAACAGCAACGACTGGAGATGCAGATGAATGCGCTTCAGAACGGTATAGCACTGCCACCAGCTATTACGGATCCTTCCGCAGAAGGTTCTGCTTCCACAGCGGATCCGATCCTCACACAGCCGATCACGGGTGTTACACCACAGTAATCATCTCAGTATTCTATTCCCGGTCTTGCCGCCACTCCTCTCTGAAAGGGGTGGCGGACACACCGGATCTCTGAAATATAATCGCTGTACTCTAGTAATTCCTCAGAAGGTTCCCGTCCTGTCAGAATGATTTCACAGTCAGTTTCAGCGACCGTTTCCCCTATTTGCCGGGATGTGCTTCCCGCTCTTTTTGTCCTGCCATACGCAAGGATGCGCTGCAATCGCTCCATGTCCGCAAGCCCGTACCGCACCGCATGCGTGATTTCGTCAAGTACAACAAAGTCTGCCCGGCCGGTCACGAGCAGTGCTTCAATCTCCTCCAGCATCCTGTTGTGGATTTCAGTCAGTTTACGCTTCTGCTCCTCACTCATTCCGGAGAAAAAGCCGAAATCCTCAGGATTTCGAAGCACTCTGATCTTATCGATTGCACCCAGCGCTCTCACTTCTCCTGTCGGTCTGCCCTTCATGAACTGCGCAAATATGACGTTTCTGTCATTTCCCGCTGCCCGAACGGCGGCACCGACAGCGGCTGTCGTCTTTCCTTTTCCGTCTCCGCAATATAACTGTATCATGTTATGACTCTCTTTCTATTCTTTCTTCTCTCACGGCGCGTTTCTCACACCATCATGACAAATCCGGAAGCTTCCTTCCGGTCTTCCGGTTCGGACAGGTCAATGACGGACAGGCATCACACAGATGCCTGTCCGTCCTGTCCGCTCCCAATACCGCGACAAATACAACACTCTTCTGCGGCATAAGCACATACGATTCGTTACAGAAAACTGCCGGAGAATTGGAATTCCTTTCCTCTCCGGTACTTTTCCCGACTCTGACGCTGTCACTGCTTCGTCCGGCTTCCCGTGCATCACCCGCCTCCCGGATACGCCGCAGAATCCGACCGTTGTCGGACAGCGGAAGTTCCCCGTCCCCCGAAAAAACATACCGCTGCACATACAGCCCCGTATTTTCCCGGAGCAGTTCATCCACGATATCATATGCTTTTTGCAATAAGACACAACCAAGACACTCCAACATATATGCGCCTGACATATCACCGCTGTCACTGCAGCGCTCCTGCAATCTGTCAATCCCAGCTCCCAGCGTGACGGCACAATATGCGGTCAGCTCCTCCGGCTCCCACGCCACATCAATCTGCGTCTCCAGAAACGGCAGAAGCGCCCGGTACCTCTCCTGAAATTCAGGGAATACCTCACTGCCAAAATGCCAGTCCGCCGCCGCTGCAAGCAGCTCTTCCCGATTCAGTTGAATGTCCGGACGCTTTGTTATCCTCATATTCTTATTCCTCACTGATACGCCCTGAGCGCCCGCATAGCGTTCAGGATCGCGATCACCGCCACACCGACATCAGCGAACACAGCCGCCCACATGGACGCAAGCCCAAGCGCCGCCAGCAGGAGCACGAGCACCTTCACCCCGATCGCAAACACAATGTTCTGCTTCACGATCGCAAGCGTGCGCTTGGAGATTACCATCGCCTTTGCGATCCTGGAAGGCTCATCCGTCATGATGACGATATCCGCCGCCTCGATCGCCGCATCGGAGCCCATGCCGCCCATGGCGATACCGATATCCGCCCTGGCGAGCACCGGAGCATCGTTGATGCCGTCCCCGACAAACACGAGTTTCCCCTTAGGGGACTTCTCTGCAAGAAGCGCTTCCATCCGGTCCACCTTATCTCCCGGAAGCAGCTCTGCATACACTTTTCTGATTCCAAGTTCTTCCGCCACGCTCTCTGCGGTCTCTTTCCGGTCACCGGTCAGCATCACCACGTCCTTCACACCATTCTTATATAATGCTGCGATCGCCTCTTTCGCATCCGGTTTCAGCTCATCCACAATCGTGATATAGCCGAGATACCTGCCGTCACACGCCGTGTGCACCACGGTTCCTGTCTCCCGGATCTGTTCACACGCAATGTTATTAGTTTCCATCAGACGGCTGTTGCCCGCAAGAATCCTTTTTCCGTCCACAGTGGCAGAGACGCCGTAGCCGGATAATTCCTGAATATCGCTGACTTTAGCGGCATCCAACCGATTTCCTCCGGCTTCATATGCCTGCCTGAGGGACAGTGCGATCGGATGATTTGATCCGCTCTCGGCAAACGCCGTGAGCGTCAACAGCTCCTCCTCGCTCACACCGCTGTCAGCTGACGGCACAACACTGTGAACGGCAAAATTTCCTTTTGTCAATGTTCCCGTCTTGTCCATGACGACCACCTCTGTGGACGCCATAGCCTCCAGATAATTGCTGCCCTTAATCAGGATGCCGGCCTTGCCCGCTCCACCAAGTCCTCCGAAGAAGCTGAGTGGGATCGAGATCACCAGAGCGCACGGACAGGAAATCACCAGGAAAGTCAATGCACGGTAAATCCAGTCATACCAGCCTCCTCCTAAAATGAGCGGCGGTATCACCGCCAACAGCACTGCCAGAATCACAACCGCAGGCGTATAATATCTGGCGAATTTTGTGATAAAATTCTCGCTCTCGGATTTCCTGCTGCTCGCATTCTCAACCAGCTCCAGGATTCTCGACACGGTGGATTCTCCGTATTCCTTCGTCACGCATATCTCTACCACGCCTGTCATATTCACACAGCCACTGATCACCGTGTCATTTTCCGCCGCCTCACGTGGCAGACTCTCCCCGGTGAGCGCCATCGTATCGAGTGTCGTACTGCCCTTGCTGACAACTCCGTCAAGCGGGATCCGTTCACCCGGTTTGACCACAATGGTCTCTCCCACCCTCACCTGGTCCGGGTCAACAACAACTGTCTCCCCCTGACGGATCACAGCCGCAAAATCAGGACGGATATCCATCAGCGCCCGGATCGACTTGCGGGATTTGTTCACAGCGTAGGACTGGAACCATTCTCCCACCTGATAAAAGAGCATAACCGCGACGCCCTCCGGATATTCTCCCACGAGGAATGCCCCGACCGTGGCGATCATCATCAGGAAATTCTCGTCAAAAATCTGACCACCCGCAATGTTGCGCGCCGCCTGCTTAACAACATCTCCACCAACGATCAGGTACGCCGCCAGGAACGCAAGCAGCGTGACATTGTCATTCTGCCATACGACCAGACGGCTGACAGCTATGGCTACCGCAAACGCTGCCGCTCCCAATAGGATTCTGTACAGTCTTTTCTTCAGTTTCTTTGTCATTTTTCAACCACCGTCACATCCGGCTCATATTTTTTGACGATTTTCTCGATCTCCTTCTTTAAGGAGCTCACTCTCGCCTCATCAGCCTCCACCACAAGCTTCTGCGTCAGTAAGGTCACGGTACTGCTGCTGACACCGTCCAGCTTTCCGACTGCCTCCTCTATTTTTGCTGCGCAGTGTGCACAGTCCAGATCTTCCAGAATAAATGTTTTCTTCATCACAAACTCTCCTTTCTTATTCTTCCTCGATATGCTCTGTTCCCATACGCAGGATCGTCTCAATATGATCGTCCGCCAGAGAATAAAAGATTGTCTTGCCCTCGCGCCGGTTCTTGACAAGCGCCATCTGCTTGAGAAACCTTAGCTGATGGGAAATAGCCGACTGCGTCATATCCAATGTCAGTGCCAGATCACACACACACATCTCCGACTGCTTCAACACATGCAGGATCCGGATCCTGGTAACGTCACCGAACACCTTAAAGAAGTCCGCCAGCTGCTGCAGCTTCTCCTCCTCCGGCATTTTCTCCTTCTTCCCCATGTCTTCCCTCCTTTCAGGATCAAATATCTCACCTATCGTATTCATTTTTATTTATATGATTGTTTGTTCATATGTTCATTATATCAAGTTGCTTTGAAATGTCAACACTTATTTTCAGATTTGTTGTTGGGTATTAAGCACAGAATTCGTTGAATAACGGGAGACTTCCCTGAAAGACGGCCACAAAACAGTCGGAGAATCAAAGAACTTATGCTTTGTGCACACCATAGTACAATGTGCGTTTTATTGCAAGTATTTTGTCGGCAAAATATCATATAATAAGATAATTCCATTATACGGGGGATGCAGAAGCCTCCGCATCCCCCACAAACTCAAAGTTTATCCCGGAAGAAGTCCTCTGAACTCCTCCATGCTCAGCCTGCCGTCATTGACACGCACAAGCACGTCAGCAAACCGCTCGGACACATTCATAGAAAATGCAAAGTTTGTTGTGAGCAGATCCAGCGCTGTTGCATCGTCCAGTTCCGGTGACAGTACGATCGAATTGCGGTAAACAAGCATATTGCCTGCCTTATTCACAGCAAAGGTACCTGCTTCCGTATAGAAATTCAACAATCCGATTGCTTCATACAATTCCGGCAGTCTCTCTGTGTCCAGCTGTTCCGACAGGGTAAA
>JALFTO010000120.1 GCA_022779165.1 Lachnospiraceae bacterium | reverse complement strand
TAGGTGTTGCTGCTGTGGCTCAGTCGGTAGAGCGTCGCATTGGTAGTGCGGAGGTCACGGGTCCGATTCCCGTCAGCAGCTTTTTCATAAATAGGATGCAAAAGATAAATCGACCACAAATCGGTTTATTTTTTTGCGCATTTCTCGAAAAAAATTTATTGTAAGAAAAGTAAAATTCTCTATAAATGTTTGACAATAGGTTGAAGCGAGAGATATTATAGAATTAAACAGAAGGATGTGGATAAAGTGTACATTGAAGAAATCAAAAGATTGTGTGAACAGTCGAAAATTAAATGGTCTACTCACTGTCTGGAACGGATGCAGGAGCGAGACATCAGCAGAACAGATGTAAAAAGCTGCTTGCTGAAAGGTGAAATTATCGAAGACTATCCAGACGATTTTCCGTATCCAAGCTGCTTGGTTTTTGGATATGCAGAAAATAATAAAATTATTCATGTAGTGGTTGGAAATGATGGAGAATATATTTATATCATAACTGCATATTTCCCAAATACCGCAAAATTTGAAGATGATTTAAAAACCAGAAAGGGGCGTTGATTATGTGTATGTTTTGCAAATGTGACACCGTAAAAGAAAGCACAACAACACATGTTGTAAATTATAAAGGCTGTGTGATTGTGATTAAGAATGTGCCGTGCGAGGAATGCGAACAGTGTGGAGAAAAGTTTTATTCCGACGAAGTAGCGGAACGGCTGGAAAGAATGGTTGATACGGCAAAGAAGTTAATGCAGGAAATTTCTGTGATTGATTATTCAAGGGTTGCATGAGAGAGCGCCACAGTCGGAAGCATAGCGAAGACAGCCGAAGCATTACGCCTTTGATACTGTATCAGATCTGGATTGATCTGTTGCGTGTCAGGGCTTTTTTTGTTTGCGGAAGATAAACCGAACATAAACCGTATTATCTTTTTGTGGATCATAGAAATATGCATTATATAAATGTATTATATAAACGTATAGAATGACTATGAGGTGATGATATGGGAAAAACGCCGGAATATACAAAGAATGCGATAAGGAATTACCAGGCCGGGAAGGATAGAGTCAATTTACTCCTTGACTATGGAACAAAAGAACGTATTAAAAAAAGATATGGGGAAGATATCAGCATAACTGCCTATATCAAAAGATTAATCGAAAACGATTTGAACGGTTCCGCGGCGGTTGTCTCTGAACAGGAAGTGAAACGGGTTCCGAGACGGGTATCAGAACAGATGCCGGAACAGATACTGGAGCGGGTGCAGGAACAGATGTCGCAACGGGTGCCGGAACAAGTGCAGGAACAGACAGAAACGCGTCGGAGGCAACCGGAAGGTCTGCCGTCGTTTATGCTATAGTGTTTGATGTGGGATACCTATGTGAAGATTTTGATTGAAAACAGACACGGAAGAGAGAAATGCACGATGATGAAAATAAGAGAAAAAATCTACCGGATCATTGAAACGGCAGAGGGCGATAACCTACCGAGCAAAGTATACGACAGTTTTATGATGATCACTATTTTTGTAAGCCTGATCCCACTTGCCTTCAAAGGGAGTAATGTGGTATTCCGGCACATTTCGATCATAACAGCCGGTGTGTTTATTGTGGATTATATTTTGAGACTGCTCACGGCAGATTATAAGATGCAAAAGAAGGCGGCGTCTTTTTTGCTTTATCCGTTTACGCCCATGGCGATCATCGATCTGGTCTCTATTTTACCGTCTCTGATGATCATAAGCGGATCCTTTAAATTGTTCAGGCTGTTCAGGCTTGTGCGGACGTTCCGGGTATTCCGTGTCTTTAAGACCGTACGATATTCTAAAAATATCGCGATCATCATGAATGTGTTTCGCAAGAACAAGGATGCGTTTATGGTGGTAAGCTGGCTGGCAGTGGGATATGTCCTGACGGCTGCACTGCTGATCTTTAATCTGGAACCGCAGACATTTGATACCTTTTTTGATGCGGTATACTGGGCGGTGATATCATTGACGACAATGGGATACGGAGATATCTATCCGGTGACAACCGTTGGACGGATCATTACAATTCTATCGGCGTTTGTGGGAGTCGCCATCGTGGCGCTGCCGGCAGGTATCATAACGGCAGGATATATGGAAGAACTGAAGAATATGACGGAAGAGTAGCTTGCGTGGTGAAGGAGGGGAAGATCATTCCCCTCCCGGTCCATCCTTGCGAGGTCGCTCTGATTCCGGTAAAGGCTCCACAGGCTTTACAGAATCTTTGCCGGCCGGCAGGTCAACATCCGGGATGTTTCCGTCATCATACCGGTCTGCAGGCGTCTGGCCATTCGGAGTAGTTTTGATTTCAGATTTCATAGCACACCATCCTTTCCTGGATAGGATGGGCAAAAACAGGAGAACTTATGTATCAGGCTGTGGAAGCGTTTTCGTTTTTTTAGAAATTTTGGATTGATACATTCTCTGATCAGCCATTTCGTATACTTTCCATATGTTCAGGTCATTTTGGTCGTGGTTATCAGACCAGCCATAGGATGCAGACAATTTGCAGTTGTCCATAGGATGTTTGGTGTTATATTCATTCATGTAAAACTGCATTTGTTTAATGCCTTGCAAAATGTCCTGCTTTTTTTCATAATCTGCCACAACGATAAATTCATCACCGCCCGTACGGCCCACAAATGCGGATTGAGAGAATACACGTTTTAAAATATCAACGAATGCATTCAGTACTTCGTCTCCAACGTGGTGACCCTGCGTATCATTGATCTGCTTAAATGAATCCAGGTCGAAATTAAATATAATTACAGGATTTTTATTTTGTGGGCATACATAGCAAAGCACTCTTCACAACTCAGACGATTTGCCACTTTTGTCAGGGCATACCGCAGTTGAAATAGCAAATCCGGATAAGTATATTACACTGCGTGTTTTATAATTTGACATAACAGTCATGATCAAAGCAATTGACAATAAAACGATGCCGATTGCTAAAATCAGCAATGCAACTCCCAGCAACCAGATATTATCACGTAAAATGTTCTGTATGTAGTATTTCGTATCCTGAATATATACTTCGGATACTCTTGTAAACATCCCGTTTTCACAGACATCCAATGTAATTGTCAATTCTTTCCCATATGGATCGCCGGGCAATGGAACACACATTCTGCCACTGCCTACTAATCGATTTTTCGCTTCCTCCTGCTCGCCATATGAATAAATGAGTTCCCGGTCTAAATAAACCCTTACAACGGAACATTGTGAAGTGAATTCTACTTCGGGTTGACGAAAAGGATATTTCGGCAATATGGTAGACAATTCTATGTGATCTCCCTTTTTATTGGGAATACAGAGGAAAGTTGTTGTTTTTCCGGTGCAGTACAATTGTATTTTCTGTCTCTGAACCGGATTTCCCATTCAGAATCTATTTTTACACGGTCGTGTTCATCACGCGGACTGCTTCCCAGTCGGAATGTCGCCGAAATGACTGCACATAAAATTATCAATAATACGCTCAGCGTATACTTTTTCATTGGTTCTATCCTCTCGGGAACAAGTTCATATTTGTTGGAAAATATAGCATATTTAGATTTGCATTACAATCTGTTTACAAAAGCTATCAGGCAGATAAAATGGCGGTTTTTTCATTGTCATATAATAGGGAGATGTGGTACAATTTGAAAGATATTGTCTGAAACTTTTACGGAGGATTACATGAGGGGAAAAAAGCAATGGTGGACAGCAGTCCTTACGGCAGTGATCATAGTTCTGACAGCAGCTATGAGCTATGGGAATGTGTTGGGATGGGCAGACAGATCGGTCGCTGACTTGCTGAATCAGAAACCATCTCGGGTGAATAAAAATATTTTTATCATCGGAGTGGATGATAAGACACTGGAGGAATACGGTAGTATCACCGCATGGGGCAGGGGGCTGTCAGCGGAGCTTGTAAACCGGCTGAATGAGTTTCCGGATGCGAGACCTGCGGTCATCGGCTTCGATATCATTTACAGTGAGGAAGGCGATGAGGCAGGGGACAAGACCTTTGCGGAAGCATGTGGCAGAGCGGGCAATGTGGTGACGGTCTCCACAGCTGTCTTTAAAGAAAAACCGGTGACGGATGAGAACGGCAGGGTAACTTATAATCCGTACCATGTGGACTATATGATAAATCCATATGCAGAGTTAGCTGGAAATGTGGATACAGGTTTTGCCAACACGACGGTAGACAATGACGGCTATGTTCGGCAGGCAATGATCTGGGCAGATTATGACGGAAAACGGGAGTACAGCTTTGCCTCCCGGATTTATATGAAATATCAGGAGACGCTGGGGCTGGATGCTGCTTTCCCAAAAACCTATGGATTAGGCAACCAATTCTATTTTTCCTACTCGGGCAATCCCGGGGCATACACGGCAGTATCCATGGCTGATGTACTGGATGGGAGGGTGGATCCCCGTATTTTTAAGGACGGGATTGTTTTGGTGGGCGCTTATGCCGTTGGAATGCAGGATTCTTATAAACCTGCCATTATGCATAACGGAGAGATGTATGGCGTGGAGATCCATGCCAATATCATACAGGCTCTTATGGAAGGAAAAACACAGCTCCCGGTTTCCGGAGCTGTCTATGCGGTTTTGACAGGATTGCTCTGTGGTGCCTTCTTTCTTCTTACACATAAGGATAAGATCCGGTGGTCGACCGTGGTGCTTGTCGGCATACTTGTCGGGAATGTCATATTTGTGAAAGTGATGTACCAAAGCAGATATGTAATTCCCGTACTTTTGCTTCCGGCGGTCTTTGCAGTCATTTATGTGGGGCAGCTTGTGCAGGGCTATATAGCGGAGCGTTTGCGCAGACGCCATGTGGTAAGTGTATTTAAGCAGTATGTTGCACCGCAGGTTGTGGATGTGATCAGCAAGGATAAGGATTTCAAGATGGTGCTCGGCGGCGAGAATCGTCATGTGGCGGTGTTGTTTATTGATATCAGAGGGTTTACGACGATGTCGGAAAGCTTAGAGCCTGAGCAGGTTGTCGAGATCCTGAATGAATATCTGGATCTTACCACTAAGGCTGTTTTTCATCAGCAGGGGACAGTCGATAAATTCATCGGCGATGCGGTTATGGCAGTGTTCAATGCGCCGCTTGATCTGGATGACTATTGCTTCCGGGCGGTCAGTGCGGCGTGGGAGATGAAACAGAACGCTGATATTCTGACGGCGAAATTTGAGGAGCGTTTCGGTACGCCGATTGCTTTCGGTATCGGGGTTAACTGTGGCAATGCGGTCGTTGGCAATATCGGTTGTGATTTCCGTATGGATTATACGGCAATCGGCGATACGGTTAACACAGCAGCAAGGCTGGAGAGCAATGCAAAGAGCGGGCAGATTCTGATCAGTGAGCAGTTGTATGAAGCTGTGAAGGACAGAGTTGCTGTCACACCGATCGGGGAGATTCCGTTAAAGGGAAAGAGTAAAGGTGTGTTTGTCTATCAGGTCGACAGCCTGATGGGAAAGGAATAGGAAAATGGGACAGGTTTATATCATCCCTGACAGACGGGATGTGGAGCGGAGTGTCAGTCTGGGGGGAGAATACGGAGCGGTATTTGAGTATAATGATTTCTGGAAGCCGGATGTTCTGGATGATCGGGAAAAGCAGGAGCAGATTATAGAACATTATGCAAAGTACAGGACGAATTTCTCGCAGGATACGATGCACGGTGCCTTTCTGGACATCTGCGTCCACAGTGATGATTCACTGATACGAAAGATTTCGCGGGACAGAGTTGTCCAGTCATTGGAGATCGCTAAAAGGATGGGGCTAAAGGGAGTTGTGTTTCATACGGGATTGATCGGTAGTCTGCGGACGGCCGGTTACCTGAAAGGGTGGAAGGAAAAGAATATTCGTTTCTTTACGGAAATTGCGGAGAGATTTCCGAATCAGAATATCTATATGGAAAATATGTTTGATAAGACGCCTGATATGCTTGCAGAGCTGGCAGAAGCATTGCGCGATGTGCAGAATTTCGGCGTCTGCCTTGATTATGCCCATGGCGCAATCACAGACTGCCCTTGCGAGACATGGGTACGGACGTTAGCACCCTTTATCCGGCATATGCATATCAATGATAATGATCTGCATGATGACCTGCATAGAAGCATCGGCAACGGCAGCATCGATTGGAACGTTTTTAATAACCTGATTCTTCAGTACGAAATTGACTCGTCGGTTCTTGTGGAAGTGAACGGATATGAAGCACAGAAAACGTCATTGGAATATTTGAAGCGCAATCATATATTTCCGATGAACGAGGCATGAGGTATAGCAATGAGATTGGAATACAAAGATTTTGAACGCATATTAAATATCG
>JALFTO010000226.1 GCA_022779165.1 Lachnospiraceae bacterium | reverse complement strand
CCTTTGACATCAGACAGATGGGACTTTTGTATAAGCAGATTTCTTTTACGGCGAAGCTTGCGGGGACGGAGCAGTATGAGATACCGGTACTTTCCGAATCCGGCGATATTACAGCAGTTCACTTAAAGCTGGTTCATTCCGGCGAAGAGAAAGGCATGGTGGAAGCCACAATGCATGCGGATGAGCTGGGAGATATATCCGTGAAATGCCGGGTTGAGGGAAATGTTATCAACGGTTTTCTGATTGGGTCTGATCAGAAGGAATCAGATGTATTGGAAGAGCTGAGGGAGACATTTAAGAATCAATTGAAAGACAGCGGCTTTACAGTGGAGGAACTGGGAGTCGGATATAACCGTCATTTCAGTGCAGAGTTTAAACCGGATATGGAAGATGGTGAGAATGCACAGGGGAATGTATCAACGAAGGAACTGTATCGTGTGGCAAAGATTATGATCGGCGTCATAAGAGAGCAGACGGGAAGGAGAACTACATGAAAATAAATTATAATATGTCAGCGATTATTGCAAACGATAAGCTGGCAAAGACAGATACCGCGTTATCCACATCGATCGAAAAACTGTCTTCAGGATATAAGATTAATCATGCGAAGGACAGCCCGTCCGGAATTGCGATCGCTAAGAAGATGCACGATCAGATCCGGGGGTTAAACCGCGCTGCCCAGAACGCGAGCGACGGAATCTCCGTGATCGAGACGGCGGAGGGAACCCTCTCGGAAGTGCAGGATATGCTGCAGCGCATGAATGAGCTGGCGATCAAGGGATCTACGGGGACATTGTCCGACAGTGACAGACAGACGCTTCAGGATGAGGTGGATCAGCTTAGGGATGAGATCGACCGTATTGCCGGTTCCACAGAGTTTAACGGCAATGTACTTCTGGACGGAACCTTTGACCTGAAGGGCTACACAAGCAATCCTGATGTGAAGGTGGAGTCCTATTCCGATCAGGCGAGAATCGGGAATTATTATATTGAGGGTATTACGGTCACAGAGATTGAGAAGGTTGATGCGGACGGAAATCCGATCGATGAGAACGGTCTTCCCGTGTATGAGCAGAAACTGGATGAGAACGGAGAGCCGGTTCTTGATGCCAATGGAAAACCTGTGATGAATCAGATCAGTGAGCCGGTCATGATCAAAACATTAGATACGACAAATGTGATATTTAAACCGGTTGATGCAAGTGGTAATCCTGTACAAATCACACTTCCCAGTGGGAAACAGGTAGATGCCCTTGATATCGTCAATCCAAAATGCACCGTCGCGGAGGACGGCTACACGCTGACCGTTACCGGGGACAATCAGTTTTCCATGACATTGACATTTGACATTTCCGACAAAGACGCAGTTCCTCCAAACAATACGATTAATCCTGCTAATATCGAACTGACGGGAATCGGTGCGATGACCATGCAGATCGGCGCCAATGAGGGACAGACACTCGATATCCGTATCCCTACGGTATCTTCAAAAACGCTGGGGATCCATCAGGTAGATGTGACCAAGAAAGAGGATGCGAGGCTTTCCATCAACCGTATTTCAAATGCACTCGATACGATTTCCTCTATCCGATCCAGACTGGGCGCATACCAGAACCGACTGGAATCTTCCGTATCCAGCCTCGATGTGACAGAGGAAAACATGACATCGGCATACTCCCGTATCATGGATGTGAATATGGCAGAGGAAATGACCGAGTATACGAAGAATCAGGTGCTGGTACAGGCAGGTACTTCCATGCTGGCACAGGCAAACGAGAGGCCGTCGCAGGTGCTGCAGCTTCTGCAGTAATTCTAAGATGACGGGAAAAGGAGAAAGGCTATGACAGATCAGAGAAAAAAGGAGTTTTCCCTGCGGATCACACAGGCAAGCAAGACAGAACTCATTGTAATTCTCTATGAAATGTATCTGGACTATCTGGGGGAAGCAGAGAAGGAAGCGCAGGATAGAAAGGCATTCCGGGAAGCGATACGAAAAGCAAGGAATTGTCTGAATGAATTGATGAATTCTTTGAATTTTGATTATGAAACGGCATATCACCTCTTTCAACTCTATCTGTATGTGAGCAAAGAGATGACGAGTGCGGATCTTTGCGTGGATGCAAAGCCGCTTAAAAACTGTCGCATGGTGATCGAGGAACTGCTGACGGCTTACAGAGAGGTAAGCCGCCAGGATACATCAGGTCCCGTGATGGAAAATACTCAGACTGTCTATGCCGGATTAACCTACGGAAAAGGGAAACTCACGGAAAGTCTGGCTTACCAGGGGAACCGCGGGCTCTTCGCATAGATCGGTTGTTTTGGGTGTATCTGCGGCGAGGTTCATTTTGGCCGCTTCCTGCAGCAGATATTTATATCGTTTCTGAATCGCGTTGACTTCATAGATATAACAATCTATCAAATCAGGATCCGTGGCATTGTCAAAACCTGCATATGCTGTCTCCAGAGCAAACCGGGTTTTGGCAATGTCATTTAGTATACTGTTCTTTCCGTCGTCCACATAGGTACTTTGACTGAAGTGAGACTTCATAACATTTCACCCTTCCTGTTTTACAAATACTCCTAAAAATATTCTTAAAAAAAGTATAGACCGCCGGTGGTAAAATATTCATGCATAACGAAATAATTTTCAAAATAGAATACACAAAGGGCTTTGACGGGAGATGGCCTTATGGACTTTTATACAGGGGCTTATGTCATCATTTTTATGTGCGTTCTGATCCTGTGTGTGGCATCACTTCGCAGGAGAGCGGAATTTTTGATCAATATCCTGCTGCGGAGTGTGACGGGAACGGCTGTAATCTATTTTGTCAATCAGATTCTGGCTTCGCAGCAGCTACAGACTATGGTAGGGGTGAATCCGGTCAGTGTTTTGACATCCGGAATCCTTGGATTACCTGGGGTTGCACTGCTTTACGGCATACATATTTTTCAATTTTTGTGACTTTCTGACAAAAATTAATTTTTGCAAAAAAGCCACTGGACAAACAGAAACAGATTGATTATAATTCGACTTACAACTTGTTACAAAAACCGAACCCGGATGATCGATACGGAGGTGAGTAACATTGTAAGTCTTTTTTTCTTTTTGGGAATTGCCGTGTGGCAGGATATCCGCACGAGAACAATTTCCAATCTGCTGATTCTGGCAGGATTCTTCACAGGGTTTGCATATCGGTTGAGTACAGACGGTTGGAACGGATGTCGGATATCTTTAATCCAGATGATTTTCGTTGTGCTCATTTTGTTTCCGCTGTTTCTCTGCCGGTGTCTCGGCGCAGGCGATATTAAGCTTCTGGGAGTTATCGCAGTCTACTGTTCCCTTAAAATTGCCCTGACTGTCTTCGCTCTGTCACTCTATCTTTCCCTGATTCCCTTGTTGGTCAAATTTCTTATCATCAGGATAAAAAATCATTCGAAACAAAGTCTTTTGGGAATGCAGATTCCCATGTCATGCCCGATTCTGGGCGCAGTTCTCATCTTACAGTGCAAGGAGGTATTTTTTTGAAAAAGCAGATTCTGGCAGTGTGTGATACAGAGGCAGAATATACGAGACGATTTTGCCACTATGTGGAGAGCAGAGGTCCTTATCCGTTCGAGATAGCGGCGTTTACCTCCAAGGAAAAGTTGAAGGAATTCTGTGGGAAGCAGGAGGTTCCGGTTCTCTTAATCTCGGAGAGCGACTATGACCTGTCGCTTGAGCCGCTCGTATCGGGACAGATCGTTGTGCTCAGTGAGAACCGTCCGGATGAGGATACGGAGCAGGAGCAGATCTACAAATATCAGCCCTGTGAAAATATTATCCGTGAGGTCATGAGCTATTATGTGAGACAGAATGCCGACGCGCCGGCACTGCTTCGCACTTCTTCCATGAAACTGATCGGCTTGTACTCTCCGGTCCATCGCTGTTTTCAGACTACCTTTGCACTGACGATGGGACAGATCCTTGCCCGCAAATATAAGGTGTTGTACCTGAATTTTGAGAGTTATTCGGGACTTCAGAACCGGCTGAACAGAGAGTTTATGACAGACATGTCGGATTTGATCTATTATGTGACCAATGCCAGAGAGACGCTTTACTACAAATTAAAAGAGATGACAGAAACGATACAGGGACTTGACTATATCCCGCCGGCGTTTTCCTATATGGATCTCAACCGCATTACCTCGGAACAGTGGTTTGCAATGTTTGCGGAATTGGAGAAGTATACGTCTTATGATTATCTGATCCTCGATCTTTCGGACAATATGCAGGGGTTGTTTGATATCCTTCGTATGTGTTATAAGGTGTTTACTCTGATGCCGGAGGATGGCATGGCGCTTGCCAAACAGGAGCAGTACGAAACATTGCTGGAGCGCACGCGGTATTCCGATATTCTGGAGAAAACTTGCAGGCTGAAGATGCCGCATGTCAGAAATATACCGCTGAATCTGGAGCAGCTGACTTACAGTGAGCTTGCAGGATATATCAGGAAGATTGTGAGGGAAGAACTTTATGAAGAGTGATACATCACAAAAGGAGATCATCCTGCAGCGCATTCATCAGAAGCTAGACTATTCCCGGGAAATGAAGGATGAGGAGATCAAAGGTCTGATCGGAGAGAGTCTTGCAGAGTATGCAAGGGAAAGTTTCTTAAGTCTGGAACAGAAGGAGAGCCTTGGAAGGGAACTCTTCTTTGCGATCCGCAAACTGGATATTCTCCAGGAGATTCTTGAGGATCAGGAGATCACGGAGATTATGATCAATGGGGCGGATTCGATCTTTGTGGAAAAAAGAGGGACGCTGTATCCCTGGCAGGATCATTTCTCTTCAAAAGAGAAACTGGAGGATATCATTCAGCAGATCACAGCGAAATGCAACCGTGTCGTCAATGAATCATCGCCGATCGTGGATGCAAGACTGGAAGACGGATCCAGAGTAAATGTGGTGCTTGCTCCCGTTGCGCTGAACGGTCCGATCCTGACCATACGTCGCTTTCCGCAGAAACCGTTCAGTATGGAGGAATTGATCCGGATCGGATCACTCAATGCGGAGGCAGCATTCTTTCTCAAGGTTCTCGTGCAGGCCGGCTATAATATTCTGGTCAGCGGAGGGACCGGATCCGGCAAAACTACATTTCTCAATGCACTGTCCCAATATATCCCGAGAGAGGAAAGAATCATTACCATCGAAGATAGCGCGGAACTGCAGATCATCGATACACCCAATCTGGTAAGACTGGAGACGCGCAATGCCACGGCTGAAGGTTGCTCCGGGATCACGATCCGGGATCTGATCCGGACGAGCCTCCGTATGCGCCCCGACAGGATCATCGTCGGTGAGGTCCGGGGTGGGGAGGCGGTGGACCTCCTGCAATGTCTGAATACAGGACATGACGGGTCTTTGTCTACAGGTCATGCAAACAGTGCGAAGGATATGCTTTCCCGACTGGAGACCATGGTGCTTATGGGATCGGAGCTTCCTCTTTCCGCGGTGCGAAGGCAGATTGCATCAGGTGTTGACATTATCATACAGCTTGGCAGATTCCGTGACAAAACGAGAAAGGTTGTGGAGATTGCAGAAGTGATCGGAATGGAAGGTGAGGAGATAAAATTAGAATCTCTGTGGAAATTTGAAGAAGAATCTGATGATAAGGAGTCCTGTGAGGAAGATTCGTGCAGGAAAGAAAGGGTGAAGGGAAGTTTTGTTGTTCAGAAGGAATTGTATCACCGGGACAAACTGCAGGCGGCAGGATTACAGAACTTACTGTCTTGACAGAAAGGAATGGATCCGCTGTCTGGCACAGGGATATTTGGGAGGCAGTCTGTTTTTGTACTTCTTTTACCATCATTGGCTGGTACTGCTGTGTGGAATTCCCGCCGGAATCCTGTTTTGCAGGTGGCAGGCGAAGGAGCTGGCGAAAAAGAGACAAAAGGTATTAAAGTGCCAATTCCGGGACTGGATCACGGCCGTGGCATCAAATCTGCAGGCAGGTTATTCAGTTGAGAATGCTTTTGTGAAGTCAGGAAAGGATCTCGGCAGTCTGTACGATGAGAATACAGATATCCAAAAAGAGATTCGTCAGATGGAACACCTGCTGCAGAACAATGTGACACTGGAACGGATCCTGGAGGATTTCGGCATCCGGAGCGGCGTGCCCGAGATCGAGAATTTCTCCGAAATCTTTGCAGCCGGAAAGAGAAGCGGAGGAAACTTCAGAGAGATCATATCTTTTTGCTGTGAAGTCATATCAGCCGGAATCGACACAGAGAAAGAGATCCAGACCATGCTTCATGGAAAAGTCATGGAGCAGCGTGTGATGTGTGTCGTTCCTTTTGTCATTATGCTGTATATCAGCTGCACTTCTCCGGGTTATTTCGACCCGCTCTATCAGAGCCCAGCAGGCAGGATCGTCATGACCGTGTGTCTGGCTGTGTATATGGTATCTGTGGCAGTATCCCGTCGTATCGTGAACATAGAGGTATAAAGATGGTTATTGTATATGGAGTCGGTATCATTGCGGCGGGATGGTTCCTGCTCAGAAAAAGACAATATAGGAAATCTGCCCTGATCGTGATGGCGGGATGTATGGTGGCTTTGTTGCTGGAATTGTCCGGAATGCTGTTATCAGGGGAGAAAAATCTGTCCGGTTTCCAACGGGAAGAAAAGGATGGCAGGAAACAATCAGTTGAAGTGACGGCAATGGTGGGAGATGAGACAAAGGATTTCCGTCTTGAGATTGCTCCGCAGGCATACACCGCAGAGGAATTGGAGAAATTGTGGCAGGAGTCCGTAGAAAAGATTGAGGAATTGCTTTATCCGGAAGATCTGTCGCCGGATTATGTGGATAGGGATCTTTCTCTGCCCGACCGGATAGAGGGAACGCCTTTTATGCTGCAATGGGAGAGCAGCAATCCACTGTTAATCTCGCAGGAGGGATGTCTGGGAAACGATGTGAAACCGTCTGGAGAGCAGGTGAGTCTGACCGTTACCGGCAGAGTGGAGGACAGCAGCTTTGCGGGAAGTTATCAATTTGATCTGAACGTATTTCCAAAGAGTACCGAGACAGCGTTCTTTGAGAGACTTGAAGTGCATATCACCGAGACTGAAAAAGAAAGTCGCACGGATGCCGGATATGATCTGCCGGAAGTTTTTGAAGGAAAGCAGATCACCTGGCAGAAAAAGGAAAGTCATACGTCTGCTTCCATATTCTTTGTGGCGTGCATTGCGGCAGTGCTCACTGTGGCAGGAAAGAAGCAGGAAGAGGAAAAGAAAAGGAAAAAGAGGACGGAACAGTTGGAGAGAGAGTACCCGCAGCTGGTCTCAAGAACAGTTATGCTGATGGGTGCCGGCATGACTGTGTCAGGGGCATTCCGTAAGATTGCCGGAGATTATAAACGCAGGAAAAATGAAAAAAAGCAGCTGATTTACGAAGAGGTAACGATCACGTGTCATGAATTGGACAGCGGAATCTCGGAAGGAAATGCATACCGGAATATGGGTGTCAGATGCAGACTGCCCTGTTATGCGAGATTTGCCTCCCTTTTGATCCAGTGTGTAAAGAGGGGGAGCGGAGGCTGCAGGGAAGCACTCTGGGAAGAGGCATCGCAATCGTTGCGGGAGCGTAAGGCATTGGCAAAACGTCTCGGCGAGGAAGCCGGTACAAAGCTTTTGTTTCCCATGATCCTGATGCTGGTGTTTGTCATGGTGATTATCATGATCCCCGCATTCACCACATTTACATGATATAGACAAATTTAAAACAAAAGGAGGAAAAAACATGAAGGCGTGGATGAGATTTATCAAAGAGGAAAAAGGAATCGGGACTGTAGAGATGATATTGATCCTGGTGGTATTGATCTCGCTGGTGATCATCTTTAAGAGTCAGCTCACAGCACTGGTAAATGACATTTTCTCTCAGATCACATCAAAGAGCAGCAGTATTTATTAAGCCGATTGATGATGGGAAGCTATGGAAGCAATACGAGACAGAAACAGCATGGAAAAAAGTGCATCGATCACTGTTTATTTAGCACTTGTGCTTACGGTTTTGCTGTCGGTTCTCCTGACTGTGATTGAAGCAGCGCGGACAAATGCTATCCGGTTCCAGGCGGAATGTGTGACGGATATGGCATTGCAGTCCGCGCTGGCGGAGTATCACAGGGAAGTGTTGGAACAGTACGATCTGTTTCTGACGGATGTGTCATATGGAACATCGGAGAGCAGTTATGCGTTGTTGGAAGCACATATTCGGAATTATCTGGACGAAAATCTGTCTGCGGATAAGGCGGTCACCTTTGGCAAACCAAAAGATCTGCTTGGCATGTCGGCAGAGGAAGTAAAGGTGCTCCGCAGTACCGGCGCGGCAGACCGAAACGGTGAGATCCTGGAGAAGCTGGCAGCGGAATATATCCTGGATCGGTATTGGATGGACTCGCTTTCGGATATGGGACCGGAAATACAGATCGTTGAGAACAAAGGACTGCTTAAAAATACAATGGAACAGAAAAGGAAGCAGAATGAGCAGGCGATCAAAGCGGTGGACACAACGGTAGAAGACTCGGAGGGAAAGAAAAAGAAAATTCCCGTAAACAATCCGGCAGATCATGTAAACAGCAGCCGTGGAAGTACCGGAACTCTCTATCTGGTCACTGGAGGAAAACCCGTATCGGAGAAGAACATACAGCCGGAGGATTATATCTCTCATCGGATTGTATGTGAGCGAGACGGATACCTCCGGGAAGAGGAAGCGCTTTCCCTGACAGAAGAACTGGCTTTTCGGGAATATCTGATGGAGAAGTGCGGAAATTATCTGGAGCCGAAGGAAAACGGCGCACTGGATTATCAGATGGAATACCTGATCGGCGGAAAGAGCAGCGATAAGGAAAATCTGCGGTTTGTGGTAAACAGACTGCTGCTTCTCAGGGAGACAGCAAATTTTATGTATCTGATGCAGGATAATGCAAAACAGGCGGAAGCGGAAGCGATGGCAGCAGCGCTGGCGGTTGTTATATTCTTTCCGGAACTTAAGGATCTAATCAAACTGTCTATCCTGATCGCCTGGTCGTATGCGGAGAGTGTAAATGATGTGCGCATTCTCCTTGGAGGCGGAAAAGTACCCATCCTTAAGGACAGCGGAAGCTGGAACCTCGGGCTGAAAAATGCATTGAACCTGAATCTTCCCAATGCCGGTCAAAGCGGTGGACAGGAAGGATTGTCCTATCAGATGTATCTAAGGTTGCTTTTGGCCTTTACAGACAAATACGACCGTAATTTCCGATTCATGGATGTCTTGGAGATGGACATCAGGTTGACTGAAGGAAATGATACATTCTGTATCGATCACTGTATTCATGATTTTGAGGCAGAAACAGTGATCGGATCCACCAGAGGACACAGGTATACACTGGTAAGGATGGCAGGATATCAGAAGTAAAGTGACAGGGAACAAAGGAGGAAACCGGGATGCTCTTCTTTCGGAAGAGAGATCAAAACAATCTAAAGAAAGGAAAAATGGTTCTCACTTGCCGGGCAATCCCCCAAATCAGCCCGGAATATCCCCTTATTAAATTCAATACACCATATTCAAAGCAAAAAAAATCAAAGAAAAAAACAAACTTATGCCTAAATTCTTTTTTCGGAAGAAGGGTGTCCCGGTTTTCTTCTTGTTGCTTTGGCTCTGTCACAAAAAAGAAAATGACTGCGAGTATCACGGTGGAAGCATCATTTGCATTGCCGTTATTCTTGTTTTTCTGTATTCAGATGATTTCGGTATTAAATCTGCTACATCTTCACAGTAGTATGGAAGCTGCGCTCCATCAGGAGGTATGCAAGGCGTCAGTGCAGGCATATGCCTATGACCGGATAGCACCTGAAGAAAATGGGTTAGAAAATCTTTTACAGTGTTTTTGGATCAAAGAGAAAGTGATTAATCGTGTCGGGAAAGCATATCTGGATCATTCGTTGATCGAGGGAGGCAGCCGGGGCGTACAAATTGCATATTTGCAGAGTGATACCAATCAGGATGTTGTGGATGTGGCGCTTTGTTATCGTGTCAGACCGGCTGTAGATCTGTTGGGGTTTTCCGGATTTACCATGGTCAACAGATGTCAGATGAAAGCCTGGACCGGCTATCGTATACAGGAGGAAACACGGGAAGGGGAGGATGGCGAGGAATATGTGTATGTCACGGAAACAGGAACAGTTTATCACAGAGATAGGGGATGCAGTCATCTCCGGTTATCCATTCAGTCTGTTGATATGAAAGATGTCGCGGGGCTCCGCAATGAAGGTGGCGGAAAATATTATCCCTGTGAGAACTGCGGGCATGATGGCGGAGAAAGCGTCTATATCACAGATCAGGGTGACAGGTATCACAGCAGTCTCGGATGTTCCGGCTTAAAGAGAACGATCTATGCAATACCATTGTCACAGGTGGGAGGAAGAAAAGCATGCAGCAGATGTGGAGGTACATAGGGACATTTCTGTTTTTAACGGTATGCAGTGTGCAGGATATCGGTAGAAAGAAAATATCTGTGACAGTTCCGGTATTGTTTGCGGTTTTGGGAATAGCGCTGGATCTTTGGCAGCAGGCGTATTGTGCAGAATATTTGCCGGGTATTGTTCTTGCCGGAAGTACGTTTCTGTTTGCGAAGGTAACACAGGAACAGATCGGTATGGGAGACGGACTGGTATTGCTTGTGCTTTCCTTGTTTTTGACAGGAAAAGAATTGATAGCAGTATTTCTCACGGCATTGATTGCAGCTGCGGTAGTATCCGGTGTTCTGCTCGCGCTGAAACGGGCAGGCAGAAGGAGTAGGCTGGCATTTGTTCCCTTTCTGACAGCAGCGTTTTTGCTTCAATGGATGCTGTGGAGGAGATAGCAGAGGAGTCGACAGGGAAAGAAAATCAGGAAAGGGAGAAGAACAGATATATTATGACAGAGGAAAACACGCGGAAAAGTTGTGAATGGAAAGGCAGTATAACGGTGGAGGCATCTTTTTTATTGCCGCTTATCGTGTATCTGATATGGAACTGCGTATTCTTAAGTTTCTTTGTGTATGATCAGTGTATTGTCATGCAGGGGAGCTATTGCAGTGCATTGCGGGCAGAGCGGCTTGTGGCGGATGATTCTGAGAAAAAAGTCATGCTTGAGGAAAAATACCGGGAGACAGTGGAAAACCGGAAGGTGATGTGCAGTATCAGCACAGAAAAAGAACTTTCGGATCAAAAAATTGTGATAGATGCCGGGATAAACATGAAAGCGCCGGGTGGGAGATTCTTCTTCAGCAATTGGCGGTCAGAACAGCATCAGGCAGTGGAGAAGTTTGAACCTGTGGCTTTTATCCGTATGTGCCGGAAAGCGGAAAACTTGATTGATTTTTGGAATGCAGGGAAAACAGAAAGGGAGAGTGTCGGTTTATGAAAGAAACGGTCAAATGCAGATATCAGAAAAGTTTTCAGGATACCTATCTGATCATTTCGGATTGTGACAGAGAACTGACGGAGAGTTATTTCGGAAAGATCAGTCTCAAGGAACATTTTGAAGGGTTGCTGCCGTGCGAACTTCGCCTAATGAATGGCGCTTTGGAGGCATGGTATCCGATCAGCTCTCTTCAGGCGTTCACGCAGGCTTTTTGTGTAAAAGAACTGTGTTTTGGGGAACTGCAAAGCATTGTGGTACAGATCCTTCAGATCGTAAGAGAACTGGAGCGTTTTTTGTTGGACGGAAGGCAGCTGTGTTTTCTGCCGGAGTATGTATTCTGGCAGATGGATACCGGTCGGCTTTTCTTTTTGTTTGATTATACAGAAGTAAGGGAAAAAAGCGATATTTCTTCCCTGGCAGCATTTCTTCTGGAACGGACCTGCCATGAGGATGAAAAAGCGGTGGAGCTTGCGTATTTCTTTTATGAATGCTGCAGCAAAGAAAATTTTTCGATCAAGGAAGTGGAATGTTTTCTGGAAGAGCGGCCGATGACGGAAACCTGTGTTGAGGCAGAACAGAGAGAAGAGTTTCCGGATGAGCTTTCTGAACCGGGAAAATCTGACTCCTTTGGAATGTGGAAAGAGAATGAGATAACAGGAGAAATCTGTCCCAAAAAGGAGATGGAACCACGGAAGGGATCCGATCGAAAAGTGTGGGAAGAGAAGTTTTGGAAGAATCATCGCCTGATGGCGGGAATAGGGATGGTGATGCTTTCTCTTTTCCTATTTGCAGGATTCTGGCTGGCACAGGGGATGTTTGTGTTTTCGCAGAAGGAAAAGATAGTCTGGTTTGCTGTTTCTGCTCTGCTGTTTTTGTGCGGGATGAGGATCGGTCTGTTCGAGATGCGTTTTTATGTAGGCGGAGAGAAGGAACAAAGCGAAGTGAAGCGATGGAGTGCAGCGAAGAAACAGGTCAAGGCAGGTGATAAGTCGTTGTTATCCGATAAAATCATGGAGGAGAAAGATTATTTCCGGACAGTACCGGATGACTGTCAGGGAGCTGGGGGTGGAAGAACTCCTTACGTAGATTACAGAACTTCCCCCGTAGATTACGTGAGTGAATCGGAACAAAATGAGCAGGAAAAAAATGATGGCAGGACGATTTATATCGGCAGCCAGGTAAGGGACAGGACGTATGAACTGTTCTGTCGGAGAAAGGGGAAGGAAGAAACATATGAGATCAGCGGGTTTCCGTTCCTGCTCGGGAAGGAGAAGGGCAGCGTCAATCTGCCGGTAAAGGATATGTCCGTAAGCCGCATCCATGCAAGGTTTCTGCAGGAGGATGGGGTACTCTATCTGGAAGATATGCATTCTACCAATGGTACCTTTGTCAATGATCTGCCATTACAGCCACATGAACGCTTTGTTGTCAAACGGGGCGATATCCTGCAGTTTGGCAGAGCAGAATTCATCCTTCAATAGATTTTCTGTCATTTTGTAACCGGGTATGCTATACTATATGCAGGTTATAACCCATGAAAGCATATTCAGGGAGACGAAGGATGAAGATCAATATCTATTATGGCGGACGGGGATTGATTGACGACCCCACACTGTATGTAATCAACAAAATGCAGGAGGTTCTGGAGGAGTTGCGCGTCACGGTGACGAGATACAATCTCTATGAACTGAAAAATACGATCACGACTTTGCCGCAGACGCTCAAGGATGTGGATGGAATCATTCTGGCAACCACGATAGAGTGGCATGGCATTGGCGGATATATGCATCAGTTTTTGGATGCCTGCTGGCTGTACGGAGATAAGGAAAAGATCAGTCGCATCTATATGTGTCCTGTCGTGATGTCCACTACCTACGGAGAGCGGGAAGGCAAGATGGATCTGGCAATCGCATGGGAGATCCTCGGCGGTCTGCCCTGCAGCGGAATCTGCGGATATATCGCGGATACGGTAAGTCTTGAGATGAACAAGGATTATCTGAATATCATAGAAAAACGGGCTGAGAATATGTATCGGACGATCAATCAGAAGACGCCCTGCCTTCCTGCCAGCAATCAGGCGATCAAACAAACGGTTTCTGTCACGAAGCATATGGATCTGACACCGCAGGAGTCGGAGCAGCTCTCACAGTATGCGTCTGACGAAGGCTATGTGCAGAGACAGAAGGAGGATCTCCAGGAACTGACCAGTATGTTCAAGGGAATGATCGAGAGTCAGGGAGTTGATCAGGAGACCGCCTATATCAAGGATTTTAAGGATCATTTTCATCCCGTTCCGGGTGTGAAGGCAGTGTACAGTTTCCAGCTGGATCATAGAGAGAAACCATTGATCGTATCTGTGAACGGTTCGGAGCTTAATTGTTATTACGGCGAGGAAGAGAAAGCGGATGTAGAGCTGAAGCTCAGTCAGGAAACAATGAGTGACATCATTTTTGCCCGCATGACTTTTCAGAGAGCCTTTATGGGCGGGAGCATGAAAACAAAAGGTGATTTTAAACTGCTGCGGACATTGGATCAGTTGTTTGTATTTCAGGAATAGAATCTGATCCGGAGAACCGGTCAGATCGCTATAGAGACAGGAGGCAAAAAATGAGAGACGATAAGTGTATTTTCTGTAAGATTGCGAATGGAGAGATCCCGTCAAAGACATTGTATGAGAACGAGAAGTATCGGGTAATCTTAGATCTGGGACCGGCGACAAAGGGTCATGCGCTGATCTTGCCGAAGGATCATTACGCAAATTTGTATGAACTCCCGGAGGATGCTGCATCAGAGGTGATGAAGCTGGCAAAGAAGATGGCATCACTCATGACAGATAAGCTGGGATGTGACGGTTTTAATCTGGTTCAGAACAACGGTGAAGTGGCAGGGCAGACCGTATTTCATTTCCATATGCATCTGATCCCCAGATACAAAGATGATGGACAGAAGATCGGCTGGAAGCCGGGTGAGCCTTCCCAGGAGGAGCTTGAGGCAATCAGACATCAGATTGTGGGACAATAGAAGTTATCTTTGGAAATGTTTTGAGGCGGTGATTACACCGCCTCATTTATTGCTTCATTTATCAGTTTCACAATTGTTCGGATCGAATCGGTCTGGCTGCTTTTTGCCATCGCATCGATATAGGTCTGTCTGGAACAAAATACCTCATGAACTTTCTCCACCAGAACGGAAGCGATCAGATCATCCTCATCGATGACAACGCTGAAGCCCTGGGATTCAAAAGAGTGAGCATTGAGGATCTGGTCACCCCGGCTGCTCTGGGCAGAGAGGGGAATCAGTACATTGGGCTTCTGTAGTGCGAGAAGCTCGCAGATCGCATTGGCGCCTGCGCGAGAAATGACAAGATCCGCCAGTGCAAAAAAGTCTTTTAATTCAGCCTTCACATATTCAAACTGTTTATAACCCGGCACGTTCAGCAGAAGGTTGTCGACCTTTTCCTTTCCGCAGATGTGAATGATCTGGAAATCCTTCAAGAGCTGCGGAAGAGCCTCCCGGACTGTCTTGTTGATAGCAGCTGCACCGAGGCTTCCGCCGATCACCATGATAACGGGTTTGCTGGCGGTAAACCCGCACAGATCCAGGGCAGAGATCTTATTTCCCTTTTTCAGCTCCTCTCGGATCGGTGAGCCGGTGAGAACTGCTTTATCCTCAGGCAGGAGCCTCAACGTCTCGGGAAAGTTGCAGCATACTTTGCTTGCCACAGGAATGCACAGTTTGTTGGCGAGTCCCGGCGTCATATCCGATTCATGGATAATACAGGGAATCCCGAGAGCATGAGCCGCCCTTACCACGGGGACAGATACGAAGCCTCCCTTGGAAAAGACAACGTCCGGCCGGATATTTTTCATGATCCTTTTCGCTTCGGAATATCCCTTGAGGACACGAACCGGATCCGTGAAATTTTTCACATCAAAATACCGGCGCAGTTTTCCTGTCGAAATTCCATAATAGGGAATCTCAAAATCCTCGATCAGTTTTTTCTCAATCCCGTCATAGGAGCCGATATAGTGAATATCGTAGCCTTCCTGCCGCAGTGCAGGGAACAGAGCGATATTGGGCGTCACATGCCCGGCGGTTCCGCCGCCAGTGAGGACGATTTTTTTCATATCAGATGACGCCTCCCGTTAAGCATTTTGTTGAAGAACAGACTCCAGTGCCTGTGCGAGCTGATCCGGACACGAGGTGGACTTAAAGCCGCATCGGATTCCTTTGAGACGTGAGATCGCTTCCTCTGCGGTCATTCCTTTGACCAGACTGGAAATACCCTGCAGATTGCCGTTGCATCCGCCTGTGAACGCTACGGAGTCGATTACATTGCCGTTCATGTTGATTTCAATTGACTGGGAACAAACTCCCTTTGGTTTATATATCATAATTCATCCCTCCAGATGTAGGTAAGTATACCAAATATTGCGTTTTCTTTCCAGTGTTTCCACAAAAAACAGCGAAATATGTAAAACGATTTATGACACCGGCGTATTGTGGAGAGGACAAGTTTCTTTTATAATAAGACGGACAGGAGGTGGAAATTATGTTTTCAGCGTTTCTACAGCATCGCATCATGATCTGTATTGTCCTGTTGTTCTTAGTATTGAGCATACTGTGCCAGATTATGATTGGTGTGTTATACCAAAAGATGATCCGTGAGACCGACAATATGGCGGTGACGGAAAATAAACTCCTGAAGCAGTGCAAATTGAAATTCAGTAACTGCTATGAATTAAATGATGGCATCGTAAATATCCCCGTATTTGTGGAAAAATTCATGAATCGCATCTCGCTTGGCGGCATTTCCCTAAACAGTATGACACATATGTCAGGTCAATGTATGCTGCTTTCCGTTTTTGTGGCGGGAATCGGTGCCTGCAGAGGGATCATCGGCGGAGAAACGATCGGTGATCTTCTTCCTTTCTATATTATCAGTTTTTTTGGATTATATGTGTATTTTTCCGTGGCTTCCATTGTGGATGTGAAGGGAAAGCGGAATATCGTAAAGACGAATATGGTGGATTATCTGGAAAATCATATGGTAAAGCATCTGATCCTTGTAAAGGAGGAAGAGATGCAGCAGCACATTCTGAAAAAAGAAGACAGAGAACCCAAAATTTCGGAAGAGAATCCCCCCATATCGGAGCAAAAGCTCTTTTCCAAACGGGAGGAGGAAGAATTGGAGGCTCTGCTGAAGGAATTTTTTGTGTGATAATGATATTGAAAAAGGAATACAACTTTGCTACACTTAAAACGACGTTTCCGAGTGTACTTACGCCAAAAGAAGAGGAGCAGAAAAAATGAGCAAGAATGTAACATTTGATTATTGCAAAACAACACCTTTTATCAAAGAGAATGAAGTGGATCTGATGAAAAAGCTGACGCTGGATGCGAAAGAGCTTTTACTTTCCAGACAGGGTGCCGGAAATGATTTCCTCGGATGGATCGATCTTCCTGAGAATTATGATAAGGAAGAGTTCGCACGGATCAAGAAAGCCGCTGCAAAGATCCAGAGTGATTCCGAGGTACTGCTGGTGATCGGTATCGGTGGTTCTTATCTGGGTGCAAGAGCAGCGATCGAATTCTTGAGACACAGCTTTTACAATGTGGTGGACAAGAGTATCCGTAAGACGCCCGAGATCTATTTTGTAGGTAATTCCATCAGTTCTACTTATATTAAACATCTTATGGACGTGATCGGGGACAGGGATTTCTCCATCAATATGATCTCCAAATCCGGAACGACTACGGAGCCTGCCATCGCATTCCGTGTATTCAAGGAAATGATGGAAAAGAAATACGGCAAGGCTGAGGCTGCAAAGCGTATCTATGCAACGACCGATAAAGCAAGGGGATCTCTGAAAGGTCTGGCTACCGAGGAAGGTTATGAGAGCTTTGTTGTGCCGGATGATGTGGGAGGACGTTTCTCCGTGCTCACCGCAGTAGGCCTTCTTCCCATCGCTGTCAGCGGTGCGGATATTGATCAATTGATGGAGGGTGCTCAGGCAGGACGCAAGGCTGCCATTGAGAAGCCTTTTGAGGAAAATGATGCACTGAAATATGCAGCGATCCGTAATATTCTGCTGAGAAAAGGCAAATCCATCGAGATTCTGGCAAATTATGAGCCCAGCGTTCATTTTGTATCTGAGTGGTGGAAGCAGCTCTACGGTGAGAGTGAAGGAAAGGATCAGAAGGGTATCTTCCCGGCGAGCGTTGATCTGACAACGGATCTGCATTCTATGGGACAGTTCATTCAGGACGGCGCGCGTATCCTGTTTGAGACCGTGATCAATATCGAGACATCCCGTGAGGAGCTCCTGATCGGCGAGGAGCCGGTAGATCTGGATGGTCTGAACTATCTTGCAGGCAAGAGCGTTGACTTTGTCAATAAGAGTGCGATGAACGGAACGATTCTCGCGCATACGGACGGACAGGTTCCGAACCTGATGATCAACGTACCTGAGGTAAATGAGTATTATCTCGGACAGCTGTTCTATTTCTTCGAGTTTGCATGCGGCGTCAGCGGGTATCTGCTTGGTGTGAACCCGTTCAACCAGCCAGGCGTTGAGAGCTATAAGAAGAATATGTTTGCTCTGCTCGGAAAACCCGGCTATGAGGAGCAGCGCGAGGAACTGTTAAAGAGACTGTAAAGGATGGAACGATTATGAAAATCGTAGTATTGGAGCGCAACAGTGTCGGACCGGATATCAGCGTTGACTGCTTCGGTGATTTCGGTGAGTTGGTCACTTATCCGAATACACTGGATCACCAAGTCTCTGAGCGAGTAAAAGACGCGGACATCATCATTGCCAACAAGGCTCTTTTGAATGAAGCTTCCCTGAAGGATGCCGCGAATCTCAAGATGGTCTGCGAGTTTGCGACAGGTTATGACAATGTAGATCTGGCGTATTGCAAGAGCAGAGGTATCAGAGTGACAAACGCAGTGGATTATTGCACGGATGCCGTGGCGCAACATACCTTTGCGATGCTCTTTTATCTGATGGAGCATCTCCGCCACTATGATGATTATGTGAAAAAAGGAGAATACGGAGCACAGGATCGTTTTTCCAACTTTGATCTTCCTTTTGTGGAGCTGGCAGGTAAGACATGGGGCATTATCGGAATGGGTAATATCGGCAGACGCACCGCTTCGATTGCCAGGGCGTTCGGCTGTCATGTGATCTTCCATTCCGTATCGGGCAGGAGCAGCTGCACGGAATATGAGCACGTTACGTTTGATGAGCTTCTTGCAAAGTCGGATTTCCTGTCACTTCATTGTCCGCTCAGTGACCTGACAAGGGATCTGATCGACAAGGAGGCGCTGCGCAGGATGAAAAAGACAGCGATCCTGCTAAATGTGGCGAGAGGTCCGGTGGTGAACAATTCGGATCTGTACTGGGCGCTTCAGAACGGTGAGATTGCGGCAGCGGGACTGGATGTCCTTGAGAAGGAGCCGATCACATCGGACAATCTGCTCGGGCGTATCCAGGACAGCAATAAGCTGTTGATCACGCCGCATATGGCATGGGCGACGATTGAGGCGCGTACCCGTATCGTCACGGAAGTTTATCAGAATATTCAGGCTTTCCTGGATAGAAAAGAAAGAAATATTGTAAATTTGTAACGAAAAAGGAACTGTCCGGATCGGACAGTTCCTTTTAAATATCATGAATTATAAATTCTGTATCATATCCTCCACAAGCTTTGCGGAATGATCCGCAGCCGCTTTCTCAAAAGCAGGATAATCCATGTGGGCGCTGTCGTCCGCTTTGTCTGAGATCGCACGGATGATGACAAAGGGAACGTGATTCAGCCATGCACCGTGGGAAATGGCAGCGCCCTCCATCTCCGTACACAATGCGTCACTGAAATGGCTCAGAATCGTTTCTTTCACTTTTGGATCGGAGACAAACTGGTCACCGCTGACGATGCGTCCCTCAAATACTTTGATATCGGGGTTTACCTTTTCGCAAGATTCCTTCGCAACAGCAATCATCTGCGGATCAGCGGCAAATGAAAGTGTTCCGAGCTGCGGAACCTCTCCGATAGGATAGCCGAAACCGGTGGCATCCACATCGTGATAAAGCGTATCTGTGGATAACACGATGTCTCCGATATCAATGGCAGCGTTCAGCGAGCCGGCAACCCCTGTGTTGATGATATGTGTCACTTCAAAAAGATCCACCAGGATCTGGACACAGATTCCGGCATTCACTTTTCCGATCCCGCTTCTGACAATGATCACATCGACACCGTTCAAAGTACCTTCCAGAAATGTCATGGAAGCTTTTGTGATTGTATTTTTGATCTGCATATGGCTCTTCAGGGTTTCCACCTCGATCTCCATAGCGCCGATAATACCGATTTTTTTCATATCGTTTAGTCCTTTCCTGTAGCTTGTGCCATGGTCAATTTTGGTTTCCGGCACAGCAGCCGATCATTATTCGGGATAAACAAGGTGCGCGTCATCAATTTTGTACAGACATCTCTCCAGATAACGCTTTGCCTCATATTTTGCCATAGGAAGATTGTGATCCAGGCAGTTGCCACATTCCTTCGGAACTGTAGCGGGAACAACGCCCTCGTAATCTCTGACAAACTCAAACATTCCGATGATAAAAGGAACGATCTCCTTGGATGTAAGCTCACCTTCCATCAGCAGGTAATTGCCGGTGCGGCAGCCCATGGGTCCGAAATAGACGATTCTATCCTTGTATTCCGGATTGTTCCGCGCATAAGTAGCGCACAGATGCTCCATTGTATGGAGTTCTGCGGTATTCATGCAGGGCTCATCATTCGGTGAAGTCATACGGATATCAAAGGTTGTGATGGTTGTGTCTCCGAAATGATCGACGCGGGATACATAAAGACCGGGTTCCAGTTTCTCGTGATCAATCGTAAAGCTTGCAATTTTTTCCATAGTGTTTACTCTCCTGTGATCTGTTGATTCTATTGTAGTTTACTATCTTTTCAGATATTTGAGGCAGTGGCCTCATGTCTGTTTTATCATAGCATATCCACCCGGAAATAGCCATACGGGAAATCAGGATTGAAATAGGGATTTCAAATTTTTATTAACTAATACTTTTTTTAAAGTAATATTTTTGATATAATTATCTGAAAGCAGCATAACTGCCGGACGAGAGAGGGGAAAAATACTCGAGAGGAGAATGATAGCATGAAAGGAACGAAAGAAAAAGAGGTATTGACACAAAACAGCAGCAAAAAGACAGCATTTCTGAAGTCCATCAAAGTGAAAATACTGTTACTGATCGTCTGTGTTGTTGCGGCAACGGGGCTTTTGAATCTGTGTATTACGGTTCCGTCGGTAAAAAGCAACGTCAAAGCGGTTATCCAGAATTATATGAATGATATCACGTCCGTTTCCGGCGAGAACATTGAGGAGGAAATCCAGTTCGAGGGTGCGGAAGCAACTCTTACACCGGAAGCGCTCAGTGCACTCCTGGGAGATATCCAGATTGCAGGTATGGATTCCAGTTACGCTTATGTCGTGAGCGCCGATGGTACGATGCTGTATCATCCGACGCCGGAAAAGATCGGCCAGCCTGTGGAGAATGCAGCAGTTAAGCAGATCCTGGGAGAGATGGCAGCAGGCAAGCGACCGGACACAGACACGATTGTCTATGAGTTTAAGGGCGCAACAAAGTATGCTTCTTATTATATAGGAAAAGGGATGGATTATATCCTTGTGGTGACGGCAGATGAGGCGGATGCATTTGCGGTTTCCAATGCGATTGTGAGAAGAGTAATCCTTGGTGTTCTTGCTGCCCTGATCTTTTGTTCCGTTATCAGTATTTTCTTTATCGGGATGCTCACAAAGTCGATCGAAAAGATCACAGGGTCGCTTGGTAAGCTGGCAGCGCTCGACTTTACCAAAGATTCGGAACTGGAGGCGCTTGCAAAGAGAAAGGACGAAACCGGCATTATGGCAGAGGCAGCGGTGGTGTTGCAGGATAAACTGACAGAAGTGATCGGCAGGATCAGGGAGCAGAGTGATAATCTGTTTGTTGCATCCGGTGCGATGAGCGATAACGCTGGACAGATCAATATTTCCATGGAAGAGGTGGAAAAAGCGGTGACGGAGATTGCGGACGGAGCAACCTCGCAGGCGCAGGAAACTCAGTCGGCAACAGAGAATGTCATTGTCATGGGTGATATGATCGCCGAGGCGGATAAAGAGGTGGAAGATCTCAGAGAGAATGCAAGGGAGATGCGTTCTGCCGGAGAAAAAGCCATCGAGATCCTCAAAGAACTGAATGAAATTAATGGTCAGACAAAACAGGCCATTGAGGTTATTTATGAGCAGACAAACCATACAAACAATTCCGTGGCCGATATCAAGAAGGCAACGGATATCATATCTGACATTGCGGAAGAGACAAATCTGCTTTCTCTGAATGCTTCCATAGAGGCGGCAAGAGCAGGAGAAGCAGGAAGAGGCTTTGCTGTAGTCGCTGCCCAGATCCAACAGCTTGCGGATCAGTCCAATTCTTCCGCAAAACAGATCGCGGATACGATCAATTCACTGATCGCGGATATCGAAAAGACCGTGGAGGCCATGGAGTCCGTGAAAACCGTAAGTCTCAAGCAGGATGAGGATGTTGCCAATACGGAGAAAGCATTTGATGATGTGAAAAAGGGTATTGATAAGTCGATTGACAGTATCCGTTCAATTGCCGCAAAGACAAGGCAGATGGATGAAGCGAGAGT
>JALFTO010000193.1 GCA_022779165.1 Lachnospiraceae bacterium | reverse complement strand
TTACAGTACGGCGGTACTGGATGAGAAATCTCTGTATGCGCCGGTCGAGGGACGTAAGGAATTCTGCCCCGAAGAGTTAAGCGAGACGGAGCCGGATCTTATGCTGCGGCAGGAGAAACTTCGGAAAATGATGGAGAAGATGCAGCGTGTGATGAATCCGGAGAAGATTGAGCGTTATGTGAAAGCACATCTGGGAACGGCGAGGCAGATGCAGGCATCACAGCTTCCTCTTAATAATACAGAGGACTTTGTGAAGATTATTTATGTGCGCTTATACGGACAGAGGAAAAATATGAGTTATACGGTGGTAGCCGGACAGGAGACACAGCGGGGAGGATATCGGTTCCGCGATTTTACGATCCGCTTAAAATAAAAGGAACAGTGCAATCATGAGGGAAGGGATATAAGAGAATGGATTTTCTGGAAGGGATGCTCCAAAGGGATAAAGATGAATTTTCAAGAATATGCAATCGGCTGCTCAGCAATTGCTTTCTGTGTAAGGACAATCCTGTGACAAGAGGGGATTTTTACTTTGTGCTGAAATACAAAGAAAAATTTTCATCTTATCTTTCCGTGTTGGGGTATCGTCTGGAGATCAACGAGGAATACGGAGTGGTGCAGCTTACGAATCCGCAGAACTATAACCGATATAATCTGAAACTGTATGAATCGATCATTCTTCTGATCCTGAGGATTCTGTTTGATGAGAAGAAAAGGGAACTGTCGGTCAGCGATGAGGTGATCATCAATGTGGGCGACATCCATGACAAATTCCTGACGCTGAAGATCCGGGATAAAATGATCGATAAGACGACGCTGCGCAATGCACTCAGTGTGTTCCGGCGATTCCAGATCATAGAGACGCTCGATAAGGATCTGGCGAAAGAAGATTCACGGATCCTCATTTTTGATTCGATCCTGATGGCAGTACGTGTGGAGGATATCAGGCAGGCATACGATAAGCTGGAAATTTACCGGAAAGGAGCAAAATCGGATGAAGAAATTGACGAGAGTGAAGCTGATTAACTGGCATCGTTTCACCAATAACACAATTGAATTTGAAGATTCGACTTTGATCTCCGGGGAGAATGGCGCGGGAAAGTCCACGCTACTGGACGCGATCCAGTTCGTGGTGACCTGCTCCACCAATTATTTTAACAAAGCAGCTCATGAGAATGGCAAGAGAAAGCTGACAGGGTACATACGCTGTAAGACGGGACGTGAGAATAGGCCGTACGAGCGGACAGGCGAGATCAGCGCGCATGTGGCGCTTGAGTTTTATGAGGAGAGTAAAAAACGTTACTTTATCGTGGGAGCGGTCATTGATTCCGCGTCCGAAGGACAGGAAAAATGGGCACGTTATCTGATGGACGGTGTGCGTCTTGATGAGGAGATGTTTTTCACAGGGAAGACGCCGAGATCGATCACGCAGTTTCGCACTGCGAATGCAAAGCAGATTAAGACCTGGTGTACGACGGACAAGGATGCGAAGGTGATGATGCGGAACCGGTTCGGAAGAATTGAGGAGAAATTTTTCCGTCTGATTCCGAAAGCGATGGCATTCCGTCCGATCGATGACATCAAGGACTTTGTCTATTCTTATGTGCTGGATGAAAAAGAGGTCAATATCGATGTCCTGCGGGAGAATGTGAGGACCTATCAGGATCTGCAGAGGACGCTCGAGAATGTGAAAGTACGGATCGGGAGACTGGACGTCATTGAGAAATTTCACGCACAGACTGTCTTTGGACAGAAAAAAGACAAGATGTACGAGTATTTCCTTGCCAAAGCGGAAGCAGATATCACGAGTGAAAAAATCGAAGACCGGAAACATGAGGTAAGAGACGATGAAATCCGTCTGAGTGAGCAGAATTCCAGGATCAGCCACATGGAAAAAGAGAGGCGGGAAAAGAGTGAGATACGGGAAAGCTTAAAGGATGAATTGAGGCAGGATAAGGATTTTATTGCGCTGGATGAGCAGAAGAAAAAGCTGGAAGGGCTTGAAGAGAAACAAGGCGAGCTGGGGGCGGAACGCGGACATCTGCAGGAGAGCATCCGCAAGGCCCGGAAGCAGACAGCGGAGCTGCTCGAAGTAAAAGATGTCGCAGAATGCGTGCGCAGATATCACAGTCTGTTAAAAGATGTGAATCAGATGCGGGAGCTTGCGGATTTTAAGCAGACTCTGCAGGACGTCATCACTTACAAGACGGAAATGTATGGCAAAGTACAGATGAAAAAGGCTGAGGTTACGATCAGGCAGAATGATATCGCCAAGGAAAGTCAGGAACTGGAGCAGCGTATTGAACGGTTGAACAGGAAGAAATTCTCTTACCCAGACGAAGTAACCCGCGTGACAGAGGCAATCCGGGAAGAGTTTATCCGGATCGGGCGAAAAGCGGAGCCGAAAGTGCTCTGTGAACTGCTTGAGATTACGGACGATACCTGGCGGAATGCGGTGGAGGGCTATCTGAATACGCAGAGGTTCTATATCCTGGTGGAACCGGAGCATTTTGACATTGCACTGGGCACTTACGATCGTCTGAGGAAAGAGCGGAAAGCTTACGGTGTAGGTCTGATTAACACCCAGAAGCTGGACGCGTATGATACTGCACCGGAGGATTCTCTTGCTACGGTTGTGTCCTCGGGAAATGTGTATGCCAAGCGGTTTATCAATATGGTCCTGGGGAAAGTACATATGTGCAGTCACTACCGGGAATTAAAGAATTACCCGACTTCT
>JALFTO010000103.1 GCA_022779165.1 Lachnospiraceae bacterium | reverse complement strand
AGATATTTCGTGGGATATGCATTCAAGCGTGAATCTGACATGAGTAAAAAGGGATATCATATCGATGGATTTATGATTGACCATAAGCTCGTATCCAGAGATTACGAAGAAATCCCTGAGGTTCCCGGCAATTGGGATCCGGATCCCAAGACACCTGAGACACCTTCCACACCGAATACGAATCCGGGCGGCGGAAATGGCGGCAACGGTGGTAACGGCGGCAACGGTGGTAACGGTGGCGGCAATCCCGGAACGACGACACCGGTTGTGACGATCACAGATGATTCGGTTGCTCTGGCAGATATGATCGATCAGGCGGCGATCGAGATCCTCGACGGACCGGTTGCACTTGCATCATCCGTTCCGGGTGATGTGATCATCGGCGATGAGGATGTACCGCTTGCAGATTCCATTCCGCAGACAGGCGACAATGCCGTATCAGTACTCCCGGTTATGCTTTCCGGAATCGCAGCGATCGGAGCAGCATTAGGGCTTGGCAAAAAGAAAGAAGAGAAGTAAAATAAAATTACGCTGGTGAGGGACTGTTGCAAACGCAGCAGTCCTTTTTATGCTAGGTGTGGAGAATGTCTGTCGGTGCAGGCATTTCGCGTGCCGGGGATGCAAAGTATCGGTCACAGTAGAAATTTTTTATTCTGTAGTTAGAATAGGAATCAGGGAGAGAAGAGAGTATGAATGACAACAAAGAAAAGCAAAAGAGTTCAATGAGCGGCCTGCAGAAAGCGTTAATTATCATTGGAGTGCTTCTGATCGGCGGATCACTTGTATACAGCGGATATCAGTGGATAATCGCCAGAAATCATGCGGAGCAGATCAATGAACTGAAGACGTATGTCCGGACGCAGGAACCAGAGACCGGAGAAGGAGAGGCTCAGGAAGAAACCTATGTTTCCCCGTACAAAGAAATCTTTGATATGAATTCCAATATGGTGGCCTGGCTGAAGATCCCGGATGCAAAAGTGGATTACCCCGTTATGCAGACAAGGGAAGATGAAGAATATTACATGTACCGCGATTTCTACGGAGAGCCGGACAAGAACGGCTGTCTGGTGTTGGCAGCGGCAGCGGATGTCGATCGGCCGACCAAAAACCTGCTGATACACGGACATAACATGCGTAGTGGGGAGATGTTCGGGGAACTCGATCTGTACAAAGATCAGGAGTATGAGAAACATCATGATACCATGACACTCTATACGAAGCAGGATGAGCGCACCTATCAGATCATGGCGGTTTTCTATGGGAAGGTACTGAATCAGGAGGAGGATGGATTCCGCTATTATCGTTTCTTTGGAACCGATGATGAGGAAGAATTCAAGGCATTCTATGATGAAGTGAAGTCGCGGAGTTTCTATGATACGGGTGTGACGGCAGACAAGGATGACGAACTGATCACGCTTTCGACCTGTACCAACCGCGGCAAGCGGGATCGTCTGGTCATTGTGGGCAAGCGGATCTCATAGCGCTTGTGTGCGAGCTGGATCTGCTGTCCGGCGGGAAGCGCTTTGCTCGCCTTTTGGTGATCGTTTTGCCCGCCTTTTGACGATTGCTTTTCCTTGCCTTTTGACGTGAGAATGTTATAATGAAATTAGAAATATGTGTTCTTTTGTAATTACAGGTCACTGAAGGATTATGCTACCGACAGAGGTAAGCGGGGTGATTGCGGATGAAAAGAAAAGTATTTACGTTGATTTTGGCAGCTGTTCTGCTCGTTGCGACTGCTACATATGAAGAAGAGAATGTGATGATTGCCGCGGCAAAGGCGGCTGTCGTGATAGAGGACGAAGATGTGCCGCTGGCGGGAGGCACGAAGGTTTATGTGCCGAAGGCATCGGGTGAGAAGGTGTATTCATCGGGGGCGGCGAAGATCGATGTGTCTAACGCTTCGGAAGGTTATATCGTAGCCAATTACAGCGGAGGCGCTTCCAAGGTTAAGCTGCAGATCACCGGCGGAAACGGTGTGACGTATACATATAATCTGCATGGCGGCAATGAAGTGTTCCCACTGTCTGCGGGAAATGGAAATTACAAGATCGGGATTTTTGAGAATATCGGAGGAAACAAGTATTCCGTGGCACTCCAGCAGAATGTGAGTGTGAATATTACGAATACGTTCGGACCGTATCTGTATCCGAATCAGTATGTGAACTTCAATGCGGGCAGTGCGGTGGTGGCAAAAGCGGCGCAGCTTGCGGCTTCCGCAGGCAATGATCTCGATGTGGTGAGCAACGTATACAATTATGTGACAAGCTCCATCAAGTATGATTACAATAAGGCATCCAATGTACAGAGCGGATATACCTGCAACGTGGATGCAACGCTTGCATCGGGTACCGGGATCTGTCTGGATTATGCGGCGGTGATGGCGAGTATGTTGCGGAGTCAGGGAATCCCTACAAGACTTGAAGTGGGATATGCAGGTACGGCATACCATGCGTGGATCAGCACGTATATCACGGATGTGGGCTGGGTAAACGGAATTATCCAGTTTGACGGGCACAGCTGGTCATTGATGGATCCCACGTTTGCGGCGAACTCAAGCCAGTCTGCGCTGAAGAATTTCATTGGAAACGGAAGCAATTATCAGACGAAATACATTTATTAAGAAAGATCGTTACGGGGAAGGCACCAGCAGAAGTTGCAGGGTGCCTCCTTTTTTGCCCGCAATCAGGATGTTGACCTCTTCTCCGGGATAAGGGAACGTGATGACCACATTCCTGCGGAACAGGGAAGAGGAAAAACTCAAGGGAGCAATCTCCTCGTCCGACATTGTATACATGACACAGCAGGATGCATCGAGTTCATCATCCCCGGGATCGATCTCGAGGTAAAAGATGTCATCCTTGTCGAGGTGATGAGAGACAAGGGAAATGCCGGATACGGGTTGAGGTGTCTGCACGATCGTATTGCCTGCCGTCATTCGGAATAAAAGGAGTGTTACGACGGGAAAGACCAGAACGAGAAAGAAAACGATTCCGGACAGGATCATTCCAATCGTGTATGGAGCCGCATTGTTCTGCAGACGCAGAGACAGCACGTCAAAGGATATGGTATTCGGCTGTTTGTTACAGGAGGCAAACACATTTTGGAGTGTTGCATCAGCCATACGCGGATCCATTCGGTAAGTATTCTTTTTGCCTGTCAAACGATCAAGTAAACGCATAATAACTCCTAACGCAATTTCTTTTTCAGCGATTTCTGTGTATCGGCAAGCCGGCGTTTTACGGTACTTCGGCTGATGCCGAGTGCGCTGGCGATGTCTTCTATCGTCATCTGGTTATAATATTTCATGATAATGATCTGCTTTTCGGTGGCAGGCAGTTCATCGACGGCCTGCTGCAGGGTACTGCGCTCATCCTGCTGCATGGCATGCGCTTCCGGATTTCGGTCAGTCTTTTCATCATATATGGAAAAGAGCATCTCGTCAGATACGAGGCCGTACTGGGAGTTGTTTTTTTGACATGTATGGTAGCAGACATGGAAAGCGATCTGATTCAGCCACGCGATAAAGACGGAAGGATTCTTCAGATCGTTGATTTTGCGCAGTGCCTGGATATAGATTTCCTGAACGATGTCCTGTGCCAGAAAGGTATCATGGAGGTAATGGCAGGCATAGTTATAGACATTGTCATAGGTCATGACATACAGCTCGGCAAAAGCATTGCTGCTGCCGCGCTGGGCCTGAATCACAAGGGATGCAATATATTCGTAGTCGTAATCACTCTTGCGCATGCCGATCCTCACAGGAATAGGTGCAGGTTAATAGTTACAAAAACAGATCAAGCTCTTTTTGCTTTGGAATAAGCGGAGGCAACAAGCTGGGAAAGGGAGGATTTCTCCTCGACGCTGTTCAGCACATAAGTGGAATGAAGCGCGATATGTGCATCGGGGGAAGTGGTATTGTAATCATCAATCTCATCCTGCAGCTCATTCAGGAAACATTTCATCCGGTCATCATCACACTGATCAAAGATGGTGAGAAATTCATTGCCACCGTTACGGCAGAAGAAGCCGTAGGGCGATGCAGCATCCGTGAGCAGATGAGTGAAGTCACAGATGATCTCATCGCCCCGTTTATATCCATAGTCGGAGTTGATGGCAGACAGATTATCAATAGAAAGCAGACAGCATCCAATCGAATGGATGGATTCCGGGGTATTGTAGGTACGGAAGATCATGTCACAGCTGTGGCGGTTGGGGATCTCCGTAAGGAAATCCAGATAAGCGCTCTTGTGCAACAGGTGGTATTCCTCAGAGAGGGAGCGAGCCTGATAGAAATCATAGAACAGGAACGCAGTGGTGCACAGCAAGGTGATCCACAACAAGGCACACAGGATGAAAAGCAGTTTATCGGAAAATATGGTGATAAACATTCGCGGTTCCGTGATGGCGGCAGCAAAAAAAGCGACCACAACGATAAAGCAGATTGCCAGTTCAAACAGTTTCAGCCTGCGCATGTATTTTAACAGATCTTTGTCTTTGTTTTGCATGGGAAGTATCCTTTCTTATAATAATATGAAGGTGTTCAGATATCTTTATTGATTATACCATATCATTTTTCCAAAGAAAATGAAAAAAGTTGAACCTTTTGGAACAAAATGATACTCTTTATGTATGAAACAGAAAAAAGGTTTCTTTGCACAATGCATCAAGTTGAAGTGTTACAGTGAGAGAGGTTGAGAAAATTGATTACCAATACAGGATATGATTTATATATAATAGAAGAGACGCCCACACCGTTGGCGGCGCTGCCGATACAGCCGGATGCATTCCTGCCGGTGGCAGTATTTATGGTAATGGCAGTGCTGGTTATACTCGCCGGAGCATATTATCTGTGGAGATGCGGCTGCTATCGGAGAAGGATCGCAGTGATCCGGCAGTTT
>JALFTO010000108.1 GCA_022779165.1 Lachnospiraceae bacterium | reverse complement strand
TGGGTAAAAATGTGCTTTGACGGCTCCAGCTCTTTGATATAGATCACGCCGTAGCCAAGACCTTTTACATATTCGAGAACTTCCTTTTCCTCTTTATGCCCCTCGAGCATCGGAAATTCATACATTCCGGCAAGCAATCCTGTGTTTGGGCGCTTCCTGATCGCCGTGCAGTTCTCATCTCGAATGAGCAAAACCGTCTTATCTTCTATGACGCGCGGCTTCTTGCCCGATTTCCTCGGATACTCAGAGATCCGGCCGGAAATCTTCGCCTGACAAAAGCTCTGCCACGGACACTCCTCACAGTGCGGCGCACCGTTCGGGATGCACACCACCGCTCCGAGCTCCATCAACGCCTGGTTAAAATCCCCCGGCCGATCCTTGGGCATAATACTAAGCAGGCGCTCCTCCACGAAACGCCTGACTTTCTGATTCATGATGTCTCCGTCATCCGCGCTCACCCTCGCAATCACCCGCAGCACATTACCGTCCACTGCGGGAACCGGTCTGTCAAACGCGATTGAACTGATCGCGCCTGCGGTGTAGCTGCCAATACCGGACAGTTTCATGAGTTCCTCATATTCTCCCGGCATCTGTCCGCCGTACTCAGTCTGTATCCGGATCGCCGCTTTCTTGAGATTGCGGGCACGGTTATAATAGCCCAGTCCCTCCCAGAGCTTCAGGAGTTCCTCGTCATCCACCGCCGCCAGCGAGGCAATGTCCGGCAATGCCCGCAGAAACCTGTCATAATAAGGCTTGACCGCCTCGACTCTGGTCTGCTGCAGCATGATCTCCGATATCCACACATGATAGGGTGTCGGGCTCTCCCTCCACGGGAGAATACGATGAGAGCCGTCATACCATCTAAGGAGCGGCTCTACAATCTGTTGTAATTCAAACATATATTATCTGATTCCGTTTCTGTTTGTTGTGTATTCTGCGCGATTGCTCCGGCCTGCCTTGCTGCGTTTATCTGATCCGCGCGCATTCGTAACGTTCCAGCGTCAGGAGGCAGTTCTTGAGTGCCTCATAACGCTCCTCAAGGCTTCCCTCATTAAGCTCCACATCAAGCGATGCCGCCATGGTATTGACCATGTGATCCGTCAGTCTGGCGTGAAGTCCCACGAGGAAATTCAACTTCTCCTCATACGTATCGGCATCCAGAAACCCTAACAGGAACGGATCCAGTTCAGACTCCCCTTCCGATCCGTCGGACGGTGTTCCTTTGCTTGCGGCTGCCGCGGGCGCTGCTTCCTGCCCTGCTATCATCTGTCCTGTGGCTGCCGCGGGCATCGCTTCTGCGACAGGCGGCTGCGCCATATCTCCCACCTGCGGGATCTTCTCGAACCGCTTCTTCTGCGTCACTTCCGGGTACTTCTGCCTGTCCACATCGCTGACAAACATTTCCAGCGGTCTCACATATGCCTGATAATCTCCGTAAAGCGCCTGATATACCACCATCTGTTCTCTCGTCTCGGAATGAGTGGCAACTGTGATGATCCTGTATAGATTCCCCTTAAAATGCCTGTATATCTCATTCGGCTTCGGAATGTCTGTCATGTTATTACGCTCCTGTCATTCTCCCAAAATAGGATTATTCGTATTGCTTTGAACCTATATTATAATCCCTTTCCACTGCTTTTTCCACCCATAAATGCATGACAAAATCTGCAAGTTTCATCCGCAAAAGAGACCGCTCTCACTTCCTGCTCCACCTGCGTAAGCTTCTTTGTTTCCATTCGGCCGAAATAGCTGTTGTGGATCATTACCGTATAAACTCTGGAGCCGTCCGCCCCGGATACCCTCGTCATGTTGATCCCGCTGTTTGACAGACCGTTTCGCTCCAGCACCGCTTCCACCTGTTCGATATAATCGCTCTCCAGTTCGTCATAATATTTCTGTTCCATCAGTTCATCGTGATTCGACTGGCTTTTCACCGTCATTGTCACAAAAAATGCCGCCACCAATACGAATACCACGCTCACTGCCATTGTCCTGAATGCTGTTCCTGTCATCTCTTTCTCCTCTTTTCTGCTATTTTGTTGGTTCTATTTCTCCCGCCGAACTTTCCGCCAGTCCGTTTTCTATGTATAGTATGCGTTTTTATGTGTACCATAAAATGTACATCTCAATTTATGCTTGCAAACATATGTTCTGTATTGTAGAATGACAGTTGAGGAAAGAATTATGGAAGATCGACGATATCTCTGTATTGATTTGAAATCATTTTACGCATCTGTGGAATGTGTGGACCTGGGGCTCGATCCGATGACTACACTGCTGGCTGTTGCCGACCGCAGCCGCAGTGAGAAGACAATCTGTCTAGCCATTTCGCCCGCCATGAAAGCGCTCGGGATCAAGAACCGCTGTCGTCTGTTCCAGATTCCCACAGGGCTTGATTATATCACTGCGACGCCCCGGATGCAGCGCTATATCGACGTGTCCGCAGAAGTGTACGGCGTCTATTTAAAATATGTGTCCGCCGAAGACATCCACCCGTATTCCATCGATGAGGTCTTTATGGATGTCACGGACTACCTGCCGCTGTATCAAATCAGCGCCAGGGAACTCGCACTTCGGATCATGGACGATGTCCGCAGTACAACGGGAATCCCCGCTACCGCCGGCATCGGAACCAACCTGTATCTTGCCAAGATCGCACTGGACATCACCGCCAAGCATGTCTCGGACGGCATCGGCTGTCTCAACAAAGAGGAATATCAGCGGACATTGTGGCGCCACCGCCCTCTCACGGACTTCTGGCGCATCGGCTCCGGCATTCAGAAGCGCCTGCACAGCCTGGGCATCCTGACGATGGAAGACATCACACTTGCGGACGAGGAGCTCCTCTACCACACCTTCGGCATCGACGCCGAGCTGCTCATCGACCACGCCTGGGGTGTAGAGCCCGTGACGATCGCGGATATTAAGCACTACAAGCCCCAGAGC
>JALFTO010000101.1 GCA_022779165.1 Lachnospiraceae bacterium | reverse complement strand
AATACCATACGCGTACGGATGGATGAATTCTGAATCCGTTTGATCATTCCTGTTCCCCTCCATCCTCCAGATAATCACGCACATTCTCGATCGTGATCAGATCGGTGTCCACACCGAAATAATCGCTGACATAACCGGTCTCACGGTATTCTTCCAGCGCTTCGATGCTGTATTCTCCCATCTCCCCGGTATCAAGCGCAATGGTGGAATGGATGACATTTCTCTCGATCCCGCGCAGGATCGTCTCCGAATCATAATATCCGATAATATCAATCTGTCCTACCCGGTTGAAATCCACGACAGCCTGATAAGCGCATGTCGTACTCAGCTCATCCAGACAGATGAGCACGTCCATTGACTGTTCCAGAAAAACATCCCTGACGGACTCCTCCACCGCGAAAGTATTATCGCCCTCGATCGCAGCTGCATAGACCCGGATATCATCTCTTCCCGCCTCAACTAACGTCTCCTGAATTCCGGAAAAGATAATGTTCTGGCTGGTATCCGGCATGCTGGTACTTATCAGGACAAGAACCTCCTGTACATCTTCCCCCGCAAGGAGCACCTGCCTGCCGTACTCTCTGCCCAGATTGTAATTATTGACACCGATGAAGCTCTTGCGATTGCTCGTGGTATCATCACCCATCACGGTGACTACCGGAATCCCTGCCGCATCCGCCTCATTGATCAGTCCTGTATAGTCTCCCGATTCATCTGCCTCCAGAATGATTCCGTCCACTCCGGATGCGATCGCAATGCGCATCAGATCCTGCCTGGAATAGTCGGTGCTCAGATTGCTGCCGAGCATCTCGACGTAAGCGCCGTTCTCCGCCGCAGCTTCCACCGCCCCCTGATAAATGGATCTCCACAGAGCGGATTCATGGTTTGAGGAGATCATCGCATAGTAAGATTCATAGGATTCGTAGGATGCCCCTTCCATCAACCGGGAAGCCTTATCCATCTGCATCCGGAAAAAGAACATACTCCCGATGGTGATCAGCAACATAAAAGAAACAGAGCAAATGCCTGCGATCACCAATGCTCTGTTACTTTTTGCCGCTTTTTCCTGTCCTGTCACACTGTTTTGCTGTTCCTGCCTGTCTTCCCGGTCAGTTCCGCCGTTCTGCCGTTCTTCTCTGTCAGGCGTGCTGCCCATAACCTGTTTATCCCGCATTCCCGCTCCTATTTTTTCTCCTTTGATCTGTTGTCCTTCCCATCGGGATCTCCCGACGGTGTCAAGGTATCAATGACTTTCTCGATCAGCAGCTTCTTCACATAGACATCAAAACTGAGCAGACAGATAAAAGAAAACTTCTGTAAGAATTCTTTTTCACTCTCCGTCATCTGCTCTCCCGACTGTGTGAAAGTCTGCTCCGACAGTTTATATTTCTCCATCACATCCGCTTTCAGGCGCTCCACCTGCTCATCCTGCAGTTTGAACACCTCGTCATAGATCATCTGCAGGTTTGGCTCGTCCGACTTGCCGAAATACTGCTCGGTGATCGGTTTCAAAAGTGTCTGGATGTCCGTGATGGACAATACATTCTTATAATAATAGATAAAGATCAGGAGCAGCACATGCTCCTTGGAATATTTCTTCTTAATCGGCGGCGGGAGCAGATTGTTCTTGGCATAGTTGTTGATCATCGTCTTGGTCAGGATCTTATCACGAGCGGGATCGCGTGTTGTGTTCTTTAACTTCCGCTCCATAAATGTCGTAACCTGATCCACATACAAATCGATCCCCGGAATCTCCTCCGACTTGATCAGCTCGATCCGGTCAAAGCTCGCCATAATACTGTTTACCAAATCCTGTGCATCTATCGTCATATCACGCGCTCCTTTGGTTCTAGTATATAGTTTTTAAAGCCGCTTTACAAGAGATGATTTACATTTCATTCGCTAATGAAATCGGCAGGTCAGGATATACACATTCTCCCGATCGATCCGATAGATCAGCCTGTCCCTGTCATTGATCCGCCTGCTCCAGAAGCCGGACAGCTTTCCCGTCAGAGGCTCCGGCTTGCCAAAGCCCTGATTCCCGTTTCGGCAGATATCTTCGATCAGCCGATCGATCTTGTTCAATGTTTTCCTGTCTTCGATCTGCCAGCAGACATAGTCGCGCCAGCCGTTATCCGTGAACACCTTATTCATCCTCAGCCACCCCGGTCAGATTTTTGACGGAAACATTCCCGTTCTCCAACTGTGTTTTAGATTCCATCAGCCATTCATAGTTTGTCCGGCTCCCCATGATGTAAGCATTTTCAAGCAGATTGTTATATACTTCCTCCGAGATCATAACCACGTTCTTGTTATTTTTCCTCGTGACGATCATCGTTTCATAACCATCCGTCACCCGATCCATATAGGTTTTCATATTATCGCGCAGCGTTGTGTAATTGACGGCAAACATAAAGACACCTCCCTATATAAAAACGTACAGAAAATTGTACTCTAAATTATAAAGTGCGTTTTTCTGTACGTCAATATATTTCCCTTGATTTTGCAGGCAATGGGTCAAACCACTTACCGGCATTTTCTATTCTGCACCATAACGTTACAGCTGTGTCACCGTCTTGGCCGGACTCTTCTCCGGTTCAGGCTCCGGCGGCATTGCGGCATTATAGGAAATTCTTGCGGTCCCCAGCAGATTTTCATCATTATCATAGAAATTCACGTTGAAAGGATCATCCCCAATCTGATAGATCTTGATCTCCAATTCACCGCTCTGAGTAAATTCCTTCTCATTAAAACGGACACGGTTTTCGTCATAATTTTCCACCTTTGCGACAGCTGCAGGGGCTTTCAGGATGATCTGCGCCTTCAGCACATCTCCGACATATACGGAAGAACCGCTCTTCACATCGGGCAGCACACCGTATTCTGCAATGTTCATCGGCCAGATGTTCTTGTCTGTAACAGCCTTGGAACGGATGGTTCCGTCCTGTGAGGTGAAAGCGCCTTCCTCCAGTGTAGCATAATAGGATTGCCCGAGCTTCGGCGTATCCTTTAACTGGATGACGATGTGGGTACCATTGTCCCAGCCGAGCATATAGAACATGGAATCCGCTTCCGCCACGTAACATTTGGAATTGTCTCTCAGATCAATCTCTTCCACAACCGAGTCATCTGCCGCATTGTGAAGCACGAATTTTCCGTCTCCCGGAACGACATTCTGCCGTTTGAAATAGGCATGCAGCGTCGTGTTGCCATATACCATGGAAAATCCGTTGTCATTCGGCGTGAAACTTACCGGTCCGATGGAAGTCTCATCAAGCGTTTCTTCCGCCGCTGTTTCATCAACAGCTTCTGAAGCAGCATTTTCTTCGTTTGTAGGCGTCAGTTCTTTGGTACTCCCGTTCTCACCGCAGCCGGTCAGAGTCAATGCCAGCGCTAGGAGCAGACATACGATATTTCTCTTCATAACATACTCCTTTCCGTCCTTTCCCGGACAGGCTAACGGACCCTCTGGAAAAAAAAGAACCAGCCGTTTGAGACTGGTTCTTCTCATAATCCGTTAAAACAATATTGCTTATTTCTAAAATATAATGAAACTGGTTGTCACTTATATAAGAAAAGGCACATCGAAAAACTGATTATTGAGTGTTGTAAGAAGAATGCTTCTTATAACTTGGTTACGTTAACGGCCTGAGGTCCTTTTTCTCCGTTCACTACTTCGAACTCTACGGAAGCGCCCTCTTCAAGAGACTTGAAGCCTTCCATGTTCAGTCCTGAGTAGTGTACGAATACATCATTTCCCTGCTCATCGGAAATGAATCCGTAACCTTTTTGGTTGTTAAACCATTTTACTGTACCTTTGTTCATTTCAGATACCTCCAAAAAATAATAAAAATAAGTTTGTTGCCCTGCAACAAGGTTAGAATATCACATGTATTCCCAAAAGTAAAGATGAAACGGAAAAGTTTTGAAGGCTTTACTTTACATCTTTAATGTGTTAAACTGGCACATATGAGTTGGACAATTATGCGTCATAAGGAGGCTGCTGCAATGAACAAAAAAATTAGAACGGAAGCTGTGGATCATTTGTTTGATGCCATATTGAAACTGCAGAACAAAGAGGAGTGTTACAGTTTCTTCGAGGATCTGTGTACCGTGAACGAGCTTCTGTCCCTTTCCCAGAGATTTGAAGTTGCTTCCATGCTGCGGGATCGTAAGACCTATCTGGAAATTGCCGAGAAGACCGGCGCTTCCACCGCAACGATCAGCCGTGTCAACCGTTCCCTGAATTACGGATGCGACGGATATGAGATGGTCTTTGAACGACTGGAAACAGACGAACAGAAAAAACAATAAATAGTCAAAAGAAAATGCTGCCGCATTCGATACAATGCAGCAGCATCTTTTATTTTCATATAAATTCCTACGGACTCCCCGATCAACCGTACATCTCCATCATTTCAAGCGGATCAATGTATTTATTCTCCTTCATAATCTGGTATCCCAACAATTGCTCTGCCACCTGAAAACGGAACAAGGTGTGTCCCTTCTCTATCTTATCTCCCAAAGCAACCTCGGGATTAGAAAGTGTTCTGTAGATTGACGTATAGCCACTCTCATGCGTGATCTCGATCCGGTATCCATACAGAGGATCGGCATCCACCGCAGTCACTTCACCGTCCGCTGTGGCGATCACCTGTGTCCCCGGCGCTGCGGACATCACTACGATAGGATTCGTTTCCTTGATCTCTTCCGTTTCCTCTCCGTCCTGTGCATCAGCCCCGGCTTCCTCCTCATTCTCGGACTGGACCTTTTTGGTCTCGGAGCTCTCCACGATCACACCGGTGCCTGCCAGCGGGAAACCGCTCGGGATCTTTTTCTCCTCTTCCTTGGCTGCCAGTGCTTCCTCGTTTGCCATTTTCTGATTGACAGTGTCGCTCAGAAG
>JALFTO010000098.1 GCA_022779165.1 Lachnospiraceae bacterium | reverse complement strand
TGTCCGTGACGGAGGATTCCCTCCTCAGTGTCACGGATGCTATCGAAGATATGATCGAACAGTGCAATACCGGTTCCAACAAGGATCTGGAGACGGCCAACAGAAGGACGATCTTAGATAACCTCAAGGCTCTGCGGGATTCCGTGTACAGCACGGGCGATGCGGATTATGCGGGGCGCGGACTGTTCACCGGCTACCGTACGGGTACGAAACTCAGATTCCAGGAGGATACGACGCAGCAGTACACGATTACCGAGTCGGTGACAAAAGCGGTTATTGATGACATCACCTATGTGAATACGCAGAAAATGGAAGATGTCAATGAGGGCAATTATAATGACGCGGGAACAACAATCCCGAAGGAGGCGGATATCTATCAGGAGACGGTGCACAGACTGAGATTGTCCTATGATAAGCTGGATGGTACTTATGCTACGGGGGAGGAGCCGGAGATCTCGTATTATGATGCGACCGGAACACTCAAGACGGTCAAAGCGGATGTTGTGTCAAAGTATGATACGACGAATGATCCTTATCTCTATGCGCAGGATACAAATAGTACCGGAGTTGTCTTTATTCCAGAGACAGGGGAACTGATCCTGTCTGATGCCATGTATCAGACATTGACTTCCACCAAGGATAATCCGTCAACCCAGAATGTGGATGAAGGGGCAATCTCCATCACCTACAGCAAAACAGACTGGCGACAGAACGATCTGAGACCGGAGCACTATTTCAAGTGTGAATCAAAAGGAGTCGTTTATAATGAGGACGGCAACGTGGACGGTATGAACGGTGATCAGGTGATTGAGTATGACATTGGATTCAACCAGACAATACGGGTCAACACACTGGCAAGCGAAGCGTACACACACGATATCGGCAGAGATGTGGATGACCTGATCAATATTCTGGAGCAGGTGGAACAGATGGAGGATGTCGTCAACCAGATGAAGAAGAAGGTGGAGGCGGGCGACAGCGATGAAGCAGCGAAAAAGGCGCTGGATGCAGCGAATAAGGCGTACACTTATCTGAATCAGAAAATGCAGGATACATTTGAGAATAGTATCACCAGAATGAAGAATCATCTGACCACAGTCACCCAAGCGATCACCGAGGTCGGAACCCGTTCTGCCAAGGTGGATCTGGTCAGGATCAGGCTGAAATCGCAGAAGACGAATTTCAAGGATCTTGTTTCAGACAACGAGGAAGCGGATACGACAGAGGTGGCGATCGAGTTGTCGAGCGCGAAGCTGGCGTACGATGCGTCCCTGATGGCAACCGGTAAGATAGCGCAGACTTCTCTGCTGAATTACATTTAATAAGGAGACTGATTATGAGAATTCAAACAAAAATTTTTGGTGAGATCGATATTGACGAGGAAAAGATACTGCACTTTGCGAACGGGATTATAGGATTTCCCGATCTGAAGGATTTCGCACTCATGTATGATGCGGAGAAAGGGGAGAAGAGCAACATCAGATGGCTTCAGTCCCTGCAGGAGCCGGCGTTTGCCATGCCTGTGCTCGATCCACTCGCTGTGAAGCCGGATTATAACCCGGAGGTCGAGGATGAACTGCTCAAACCGATCGGGGAATTGAACCCGGATGAGATGCTGGTACTGGTGACACTGACGGTTCCGAAGGATATCACAAAGATGAGTGTGAATCTGTGCGCTCCGATCGTGATCCATACCGAGTCCAGGAAGGCTTGTCAGATCATTGTGGACAACGAAAAATATCCTGTGAAATACATGATCTATGATGTATTGCAGAAGAAGAAAGCGGGTGAGTAAAGATGCTGGCATTATCAAGGAAAAAGAATGAAGCGCTCATTATCAACAACAATGTGGAGATCACGGTGCTTGAGATCAAGGGAGAGCAGGTGAAGTTAGGCATCAGCGCTCCGCGAGAGGTGCCGGTATACCGCAAGGAAGTCTATGTGCAGATCCAGGAGGCAACCAGAGAGGCTGCAAGTCTGGAAGGAATTGAAAATCTTGAGAATCTGCTCGGCTGACGGTACACTTTGAAAATTTGTACCGCAGACGACCGGGCAATAGCATAAATACGGTTGATTTTAAGGGAAAATGTTTGGAAACCTATAAACATTTTCCTTTTTTGTTCCGATAAGTTATTTAGTAAAAGGTTCCGATGCGTGCAGAAAGCAGGGATTATAGTTTTGGATATCACATGGAGGTGATTTGCGATGATGATTGAACCAATCAGCAGTGCCATGACATATCAGGCACAGACACAGGCAAAGCCGGCGGAGAAGCCGGCTGCAATGGAAGCTAACACGGAAGTAGGCAGAACAGAGAATGAGAAAGCAGTGGACAATACCACTGTTGTGATCAAGGAAGCGGACGAGAAGGAAGGACAGAGCAATGGCAGTCTGGGAAATGACCAGACACAGTCACAGGCTCAGCAGACATCGCAGGATTCCATCAGGAAAGCGGTGGATCAGTTAAACAAGAAGATGAGCAATTCGGAAGCGATCTTTGGCATTCACGATGAGACAAACAGAGTGACGATCAAGATTGTGGATAAGGAGAGCAAAGAGGTAATCAAGGAGTTTCCGCCGGAGAAGACACTGGATATGATCGCCAAGGTTTGGGAGATGGCAGGTATTCTCGTGGATGAGAAACGCTAGATCAGAGTTGTAAGAGGATCGGGAGGAATCAATATGGCCATCAGGATAACGGGTATTGCCTCCGGGCTGGATACAGACAGTATGGTTCAGGAGCTGGTGAAGGCGTCCAGCACAAAGGTTGATGATCTGAAGAAAGCACAGACAAAGCTGGAGTGGACGCAGACGGCATGGAGTGATCTGAATGCGAAGGTGTATGCCTTTTATAATAAGACTGTCACCAACATGAGCCTGGAAGGTGCATATAAGAAAAAGAAAACAACGATCGCTGACAGTAATATTGCGAGTATCGTCAACAGTGACAGCGCGGTAAACGGCACGCAGACACTGGCGGTGAAAAGTCTGGCAAAGTCCGGTTATCTCACCGGCGGCAAACTGGACTGGAACGGTCAGACGGCAACCGGAACATCAACATTGAACACGTTGTCCGGTACTGCAATCGGTTCAAAGGATAAGATTACGCTGAATGTGAAGAATGCCGGAAAAGAGAGCACGATCACGTTAAGCGGTGATTCCAGCATTGATGATTTTATCAAACAGCTCAAGGACGTAGGCTTAACTGCCAATTTTGATTCGGCGAACCAGCGTATCTTTATCAGCGCCAATGACAGTGGTGCAGCCAATGACTTTTCCATCACAGCCAATGATATGAACGGCCTAAAAGCACTGTCGAGCCTCGGGTTGCTGACAGCGGAGGATGTGGACAGCAATTCAGCTTATACAGAGTATGGCTCTTTGTATGGAAACGATGCTGCGATCACTGCCAAGGCTGAGGAAGTGGCAGCGGGAATGGCAGCCGGTAGGCTTGCGTCCCTCAAAGAAGCAGAGAGCCAGATCCAGAAGTTGGCGGATATTGCGACATATCTTGCGAAAAAGGAT
>JALFTO010000093.1 GCA_022779165.1 Lachnospiraceae bacterium | reverse complement strand
AATGCCAGATTTTCCCCGAGATTGGGATTCTCCAGATAATCAATATCCCCCGTTGTATTGGTGCGGCTTAAGCCGTTAAAAAACATAAATTGAGCCGTCGGTCTTCCCTGAATCTGCGTCACCAGATGACGTTCCTCGGGCATATCGTCCCTATGTAGATCGATGACCACCTCGATATCCGGATTTTCCTCAAGCACCTTTTCCAAGGCCGGCGCCGCATTGGAATAGGCATAATCACGGCTCTCCACATCATATTTTCCCAGATGGTGGATCACATTGTATCCGTACCGTTCCCTCAGGATCTGCGCAAGGACCTCCCCCGCTCCCATGATTGTCGTGGAGTCATCCCCCGGAACGGAATCCGCGAAAGCTTCCTGGGAATGTGTATGGTAAATGAGAATCTGCGGTTTGTCGGGATCCGTCTGCTTGAGCGTCATGTCCTGCTCCATGAGCTTATGAAGATCAATCTGATCCCGTCCGACGGAGGTCGTACTGTCCACCGCGTAGAATTCCTTCCGCAGTGTATCATAGTCACACAGTTTCTCCAGATCGAGGGAAACGCACTTTTCCGCCTCCGCAAAAGTATCCGTGACAGCTGCGCTCTCCTCTTTTTCAAAGGAAGCATTTTCGTTTTCCGCCTTGACCGCCTCGATCATATCTGCTCCCGGTTCCACCGTTTCTTCCCGGTCACTCTTATCCCACACACTGGAACGTTGAAGGATTCCCCTGTCATGAATGCTTAGGAAATCATAAAGCGGCAGCCAGTATTTCACCCAGAAATTATGTTCCTCCGAAGCTTCCATATCAGCCCGCTCCGCCACAAAAGAAAATACAGGAAAGCAGGTTTCCACCGCTCTTTCCTGTATTCCCGCCATCATCCAGATCCCCACCACCGCAGCGGCTGTCCACATTCCCGCCAGACGGCGCAGCGCTGTCCTGTCATACATGCAATCTATGCCCCACTTCCTGCCATTTTGCTACTCTCCGCATAGACAAGTATATGCAGGCACAGCTCTATTTTATAACTCCAACGCAATATTCAATGCCTCCGAAATGGTAAAACTCAGACGCTTGATCACCTCATCAACATCCTTTCCCGTAACATACATATTGTTCAGCTCGGTCATTGTATGCAGACAATCTGTCTTCAGATTCTCCACACCTTCTCCCGACTCCTGGACCAGTTTTTCCAGCGCATCGCTCACAATGGTGCCCGCGTCCACCACAGTCGGCACACCGATCGCGATCACAGGCACTCCCAGTGACTCCTCTGTCAGCCCATTACGGTGATTTCCCACTCCTGATCCCGGATGGATCCCCGTATCCGTGATCTGTATCGTCCGATTCAATCTCTTGGTGCTCCGTGCTGCCAGCGCATCGACCACGATCACCAGATCCGGCTCCGTCTGACTGATCACGCCCCTGACAATCTCTGCAGTCTCCATTCCGGTCGCTGCCATCACGCCGGGGACAATACTGCTGACCACATTCATCCGCTCTTTGTTATAGGCCGCCTTGCCATACTCTCTCACAATATGTCTCGTAATAAAGAGATTATCGACCACGCCGGGACCTAGCGCATCTGCCGTCACCTCCCTGTTTCCCAGTCCTACCACCAGCACCGACTGTTCCTCGTCCGCATCAGGGATCAGAGAACGCACCTGACGCGCCAGCTCCTCCGAGATCTCCCTGTGATACCCATCATCCGCCTCCTGCATCGCAGGCGCCTCCAGCGTAATATAGTTCCCCATCGGCTTATTCATCGCTCTGGCGCCATTCTTTGTCTCGATCACGACTTTTGTGATGTGCACCTGGATATCCTCTTTGGTCTCCTCCTCCACCCTGACTCCCCGGATCTCCTCTTCCGTCCGTTCAATACTCTCCCGCGCTTCCAGCGCAAGATCGGTTCTCACCTGAAAACAGCTCATCTGCATTTCCTGTTTCTTTCCCAGCCACCGGCTGCTCTTTCTTTATACTATTCATTTCCTTATTTTCTGCGAAAAAAAAAAAATTATGTATTGACATAAAACATACCTTACTTTAAAATAAACTCGTATGTTTACATTAGAACGTCCGTGTCTCGCTTTAATGAAACATCTTCTGAAAAAAGTAAATTCCAAGTATAGGAGGTGTAGACCTTGGCAAATATCAAATCTGCGAAGAAGAGAATTCTCGTAAACCGCACAAAGATGGAGAGAAACAAAGCCATCAAGTCCGGTGTCAAGACAGCAGTAAAGAAAGTATACGCTGCTATCGAGGCAAAGGATCAGGAGGCTGCAAAGGCTGCTTTATTGAATGCCACTTCTGTGATCGACAAAGCAACCCGCAAGGGAGTATATCACAAGAATACTTCTGCCAGAAAAGTTTCCCGTATGAGCAAAGCCGTTAACGAGATGGCTTAATGCGGTTAAACCGATTCGAAATAAAAAGCAAACAAAAAAGAACCTATCCCGTCATGTAGGTTCTTTTTTTGTATGCTTTTTATCACTATTCCTAGTAGATAACCGTATTTCTTCCACGTTCTTTTCCCATGTACAGTTTCTCGTCCGCTTCCTTAATCACGGCATCGATTCCCCTGTGCAGGTCATACTCGGACAGGCCGAACGTCATCGTCAGATGGAGCTGTTCGTCACGGAACCGGAATTCCATATTCCGGATCACAGTCTGGAGTTCCGACAGCTGAACACTGGCCTCATCGCCATTCATATTGGTAAACACAAACAGGAACTCTTCACCGCCCCAGCGTCCGACAGTCCCTTTTCCCATCATAAAGGTACGAAACACTGTAGCAAGGTCTCTGAGCACAATATCGCCGCAGTCATGACCGTAGGTATCATTGACTTTCTTAAAGAAATCAATGTCTCCGATGGATACAGACAGTCCCTGCAGTCTGCCCACCCGGTATTCCTCAGCCTTACTTTCCAGAAATCCCGTTATGCTGCGTCTGTTGCGCAAACCGGTAAGAGAATCGATACTCGCAAGGTTCTGCAGCTCACTGTTGTGGGAGATCAGTCCCTGCTCCACCTGTCGGGCATCCTTGGTGCTCACCGCCGCTATGACGATGAGGAGCACACATACCGTGACAAAATTAAGCGTCATCAGATTCAGCCGCTCCTGCGTCCCAAGCTGATAATAAGGTGCTGCCGTCTTCTGATATTCAAACACGACCGCACGCGTCACCATCATACCCGCAATCCAAAGATACCGTCCGCACTTGGAGTAGCTACCCAATGCAAAAACGAGAAGAATCTGCGGGAACATCAGATTCATGACACCCGTGTCAACTCCTAGCAACATG
>JALFTO010000058.1 GCA_022779165.1 Lachnospiraceae bacterium | reverse complement strand
ATGGTTCCGAAGATGCATGCCCTTGTCGTTGCGCTCTTTCTCATATTTTCGACAAAGATAGCATATGCCTTTTTTGCATATTCCGCATCCGCATATTTTGCTTCTTCGGGAAATGTCTGCGTATTGAGCCATTCGATCAGTTCATAGTCCATTCCCATCCCGCGGAATGCATATTGCGGTGCATGAATATGGAGATCCACCATTTCCGGAATGATCAGCATATCACTGTAATCATATACCTCAAACGATTGGTACTCTTCGGGAATCTCCTCAAAAGTTCCCGCACATATCCCGTTTTTACAGACAACATAACCTCTGAGTGTTTTCAATTCCTTCGGCGTTATACTGCAACATAAATTTCCCTCCAAAACAAAATTTCTCATGAAAACCTCCCCTCGATATCTCACTCAATAAAACAATTGCTCCCCGAATATACTAAATCTATTATATAACAATTCTTTCCACCTTTCTATTACTTTTCAGCGCACTCCCAAAAGAGGCAACAGGCTTTGTCCTGCCTGCTGCCTCCCGGATATATTGGAATACCCCCATTCCCTTTCTCATCATGCCGATCTTCACCTGCTTTTTCAAGCAAACTTGTCGAAGATGTCGCAAACTTGTCGAAAATGTCAAAAATAATGTCAGGTGATAGCTTATAATATATTATGGAGCCATGTTATATGTTATACTATATGTATCTGTCTCAACATAAATGGCGACGTAATAAGGGAGATATTTCCATGAGATTTGCAATTATAGAGGACACGCAGGAGGATTGCATGCTCCTGCTCACTCTGCTGAAACAATATATGGCACATTATGATTTCACATCGGAATTTTCACTGTTTACAAGCGGAGAAGATTTCCTTGCAAATGTGCAGCCTGATCTGTATGACCTTTGCTTTATGGATATTTTTATGGATGGTATGAACGGTGTGCAGACTGCCGAAGCCCTTCGGCAGATCGATCCGTCATGCCTCGTCATCTTCCTGACAACCAGTCCTGACTTCTTTGCGGATGGGTTTAGACTACGCGCCTGGCGCTATCTGCTCAAACCGATCACTCCGGAGCAGCTTGCCGAAGCGCTCCCGGAATGTATCGAGCAGATCAATCTCTCTGCCAGGCAGCTTACCGTGATTGTCAAAAGGTCAGCCGTAACACTTCCTTTCTCGCAAATCCATTATGTGATCTCCTGTAACCGCAGTATTGAAATCCATGGTGAAAACGCCGTGCTGACGACCGGAAAGCAGCTTACCTTCGCCGAGCTGACCGCCCCTCTGCGAAAAGATTTCCGCTTTATCGAAGTTTCAAAGGGAATCGTCGTAAATCTGGACTTTGCAAAAGTGCTCGAACGAAATGACTTACTGATGAAAAACGGCGACCGTCTCCCGATCAGCAGGCCCCGGATCTCGGAAGTATCGGAAGCGCTCGTGCGGTTCCAGTTCATGAAACGATGAGGGAGGGCGAAGTATGAAACGCTTTTGGATTTACATAATGTATATCATCTTGTTACTCTCCACCCGCCCTGTGACAGTTCTTGCAGCGGAACCGGCCACAGATGCAGGAATCACCCCGGCGTCAGAACCCGATCCCAATGAAAATGAAGGGGAATGGGAAGGCGAAGATGACGTGCCGGAGATTACGGTTATTTGGAATGCTGATCTGTTTCTGCAGGCACGTACGCTGGAGTGCGGCGATGAAGAAGGGCGCTCAGACTTGCTGGACACTTTATCCCAACAATTTGAGTCAATAGGCGGTTGGACTGCCGACAATGAATACGAGGCTGAGCTCGTTTTAGATAAGATTGATGCCAGTGATCTCGACCTCTCCACACCCGGCACTTACACCATTGTCATCCGTTTAAAACTTTCTGACGAATATTCATCCGACTTTTATATCTCAGATGAAACGCGTACCTTACACCTTTCTGTAACGGTAACTGCTCCGGATAAACTGACGCTCACCTATTCCAAAACGATGGATACCTATATCCAGTATCTGGTCTCTCCGTCAGGAGATGAAAATCCGGTGCTCCGGTACGCCGTTACGGAACCGGATACGGAACCTGCGGAGGCTGACTGGACCTCTGAGATTCCGAATGGATTTTGCACTTATTCACAAAACGGCGTGCGCATCTACCGATCCATGCTTGATCCGGAAAAATACTACTATCTGAAAGTCTGCCGCGATGATCTCACCTCCAATGTGGTAAAACTAATACCTCCCACAGACAACAGTATCAATAATGGTATGGGCGGTGACCGTGACGGTTCCGATACAAATGACACGACTCTGGACAAGCCATTGGTCCAGACACCCCCAACAAACTCAGGCAGCAGTTCTTCCTCAGACTCTGACAGAAGTTCTTACGGCGGTTCTTCTTCCGAAGGAAAAAGTGACTCATCAGGCGGACAGTCCTCACAAACCGCTGCCTCTGCTTCACAAGCCTCGCAAGACGCTGTCTCTGCACCACAGACTGAATCAGCGACATCGACCGTATATGAGCGCTTTGACAACAGCACTCTGACGATCAGTGGTTCCAGGCTGCGTATGATGCTTGCGTCCGACACTGAAATCATCCCGTTTGGGTGGAACGGCATTTC
>JALFTO010000057.1 GCA_022779165.1 Lachnospiraceae bacterium | reverse complement strand
CGATGAACCGCATCCTGCCAGCAGACCTGCGGTCACACAGATACACAGCAACACACTCAACAACTTTTTCTTCATAATGTTTTCCTCCTGTTTTCAATTTAATTTATATGAAAAATGCTATATAAATTACTTCTTCATCTTGGGATCCAGAGCGTCTCTCAATCCGTCTCCGAAGAGATTGAACGCAAGGATGATCAGGCTGATGATCATCGCCGGAAAGACCATTCTGTACGGACATGTCGTAATGCTGTCCAGCGCATCCGAGGTCAGGGAACCCAGACTGGCCATGGGCGCCGACACACCGATTCCTAAAAAGCTTAAGAACGCCTCCGTAAAGATTGCGGAAGGGATCTGCAGCATGACCGTCGCGATCAGCTGACCGATGCAGTTCGGCAGCAGATGCTCTTTGATGAGCCTCCTCTTTCCCGCTCCCAGCGCTCTCGCCGCCGTCACATATTCCATCTCTTTCAGCTGCAGCACCTGTCCTCTGACGATCCTTGCCATGCCTACCCAGTACAGGCAGCCGTATACGATAAAGATTGCCAGCAATCCGGACCCGATCCTCTGCAGTGGTTTAAAAAATTCCACATTCGCAACCAGATTCGTCAGTGGCTCATCGATCACCAGTTTGATGACAACGATCAGAAGGATCTCCGGTACAGAATACACGATATCGACCAGACGCATCATGGCGGTGTCCACCTTACCGCCGATCAATCCCGAAGTCGCTCCGTATATGGACCCGATGATCAACACGATCACTGCGGAGACAATGCCGACCGAAAGAGAGATCCTTGTACCGATCATACATCTCACCAGCAGATCCCTGCCCAGTCTGTCCGTCCCGAACGGGTGCTTCATACAGGGCCACATACTCTCATCCCCTTTGATCTGCTGATCATAGGTATAGGGGGACAGCATGGGACCGATCAGTGCAAACACGGCAATGATCACAATGACACACAGCGCCGCCATGGCAATCTTGTTGTCTAACAGCCTGCGCCATGCTGATTTCCAGAAGCCCATTTCCTTTGTTTCGTCCCTGCTCTCCTGAAAATAATCCTTGGGGAGCGGTGCGAAGTCCGCCGGATCTATTTTTAACTGCATACTTAAAATCTGTTTCTCCATTTCCTTTTCCTGCTCTCCTTCGCCGTAACCTAATCCAGCTTGATCCTCGGATCAACGATCTGATACAGAATGTCGCAGACGAGATTCATGACAATGATCAGTGTCGCATAAAAGATCGTTGTCCCCATGATCAGCGTATAATCCCTGGCGCTGATCGCACTCACGAAATATCTTCCGAGCCCCGGCACGTTAAACACACTCTCTGCCACAAATCCGCCGGTCAGGATCGATGCCGTGAGTGGTCCCAGATAAGTGATGACCGGGATCAGGGAATTCTTCAGCGCATGAACAAAGATCACCACGAACTCGCTCATTCCCTTTGCACGCTCCGTGCGCAGATAATCCTGATTGAGCACCTCCAGGATGGAACTTCTCGTCAGTCTGATCAGATAGCAGGTCGGATACAACGCCAGTGTGATCATCGGCATGATCGTTCCTCCCGGCTTGTTGTAAGATACAGGCAGCACCTTGAACTGAACTGCCAGCAAAAGCATGAGAACCGCTGCCACCACATAACCCGGAAGAGAAATGCCGACTGCGGAGATCACACGGATCACACCGTCCGGAGCCTTATCCTTCCAAAGTCCTGCAATACAGCCCACAGGAACGCCGATCAATATGGCGACGCACAGCGCCTTAGCCCCCAGACGCATGGACACTTTGAAGGATTCCGTCACGATCTCAGTGATCGCACGCCCTTTCTGCAGCACATAGCTGTTCCCCATATCACCGTGGAAAAGTCCCTGCAGATATTTTATGTACTGAATATAAATCGGCTGATCAAGACCGTACTTGGCACGAAGGATCGCCTGTGCCTCGGCATTGGCTTTCTCTGACATAAACGGATCGCCCGGGATCAGATTCATCAGGAAAAAGGTGATCGTCACGATCACAAAGAAACTGAACACTGCCAGCAGCACCCGTTTGGAAATTTTATGAAAAAGTTCCATCTATCTATCCTCCTGTACATCAAAACATGCCACGAAATGCCCCGGCGCCACTTCCGTCAAAGGAGGACAGCTCTCCACGCATTTCTGTCCTGCACGCGCGCACCGTGTCCTGAACGGACAGCCGGACGGAGGATTGATCGGAGAAGGAACCTCTCCCTCACAGACAACTCTCTGGCGTCTCGCGCTCTCATCCGGATCGGCGATCGGTACCGCAGACAGGAGCATCTGCGTGTAGGGATGCAGCGGGTTTTCATACAGCTCCTCACTTCCCGTAAGCTCCACGAGATGTCCCAGATAGAGCACACCGATACGGTCACTGATATGCTTCACAACCGCAAGATCATGGGCAATAAACAGGTATGTGATCCCTTTTTTCTTCTGGAGCTTCTCCAGCATATTGATCACCTGTGCCTGTATGGATACATCCAGAGCCGACACCGGCTCATCGCATACAATAAAATCGGGAGACACAGCCAGCGCCCTGGCAATGCCGATCCTCTGTCGCTGTCCTCCGGAGAACTCATGCGGATATCTGTTGTAGAATTCATCATTGAGTCCCACCAAATCCATGAGTTCCAGGATTTTCTGTTTGCGCTCTTCCCTTCCCTCATACAGTTTGTGGATATCGAGTGCCTCGCCGATAATGTCCGCAACTGTCTTTCTGGGATCCAGGGATGCATACGGATCCTGGAATACGATCTGCATTTTCTTTCTGTATTCCGCCATCTTGGGATTGGTCTTGTCATCCCCGTCATAAATCTTATTTCCGTCAAAGAAAATCTGTCCGGAAGTCGGCTCGACGATCCGCAGCACACACCGCCCCAGCGTTGTCTTGCCGCAGCCGCTCTCCCCTACGAGTCCGAGTGTCTCGCCTTTATAGATCTGAAAGCTGACATCATCGACAGCCTTCACATAAGCCTTCTTAAAAAAAGCCTGCTTCACCTCAAAATATTTTTTCAGATGTCTGACATCCAAAAGAACCTCTTTCTCCATCGCTCTCACCTAATCCTTCTTCAGGCATTTCCAACAGGACACCGAATGGGTATCGTCCAGCGCTACACACGGTGGCTCACTCTTCGCACAGATCTGCATGGCATATCTGCATCTGTGTGCAAAGGCACACTCCGGTCCCAGCTTACTCATATCGGGCGGTGTTCCCTCGATCGGCACCAGTTCCGTATCCCTTGACTGATCCAGCTTGGGGATCGACTTGAGCAATCCTTCCGTATAAGGATGTCTGTTTTCATAGAAGATCTGGCGCTTGCTGCCTGTCTCAACAATCTCTCCCGCATACATGACAATAATCTTGTCACAGATATCGGACACAACACCAAGATCATGCGTGATAAAAATAATGGACATATTCAGTTTCTGCTTTAATTCCTTGAGCAGGTCCACGATCTGTGCCTGAATCGTCACATCCAGCGCCGTGGTCGGCTCATCCGCGATCAGAAGCTTGGGATCGCAGCTCAGTGCCATGGCGATCATCGCTCTCTGACGCATTCCGCCCGAAAACTCATGCGGATACTGTTTTAAGCGCCGCTCCGGCTGATTGATCCCCACCAGAGAGAGGAGTTCCAACATCCTGTCCCATCTGGCTTTCTTGTCCAGTTTCGTATGCTTCTTCAGCGCCTCCTCCAACTGATATCCGATCGTAAAGAGCGGATCGAGCGAAGTCATGGGATCCTGAAAGATCATACTGATCTGATTCCCCCTCAAATCACTCATTTCCTTTTTGGACATCTTTGTGATATCTTTTCCCTCAAAGAGGATCTGCCCGCCCTTGATCTTACCGTTATCCGGCAGAAGCTGCAATATACTGTGTGAGGAAACCGATTTGCCGCTTCCGGACTCCCCTACAATACCGAGCACTTCACCCTCGTCCAGCGTATAACTGATCTTCCGGATTGCCGGCGTCTCTTTCTTCTTATTATAAAAGGACACTTCCAGATCCTTTACTTCCAACAATGTCTTTCCCATCTTGTCTCTTCTCCCGATAACATTATGTACTAAGAAAAGGTAACCGGCACACGACAGATCCCGATGCCCGGTGTGTCATTCATCACAATCTTTGCGCCATCATAAAGCGGCCCGCCTTCATAAGGATCGATCTTACAAAGCGAAGGACCGTCAAGATCCACCGCCGTGATGATATGTTTTGCGGCTGCAAGATGTGCCGCGGCACTGACCGCAATCTTGCTCTCAAGCATACATCCCACCATGCATTCCACCTGATAGATCTCCGCAATCGAACAGATCTTTAACGCCTCGTAGATACCACCTGTCTTCATCAGCTTGATATTCATCATATCCGCCGCGCGCTCTGCACAGATCCTGATAGCATCCTCCGGCGAAAAAACGCTCTCATCCGCAAGAATCCTTGTGAACGTACGGGATGTCACATACTTCATTCCCTCGAAGTCGTGTGCTTTCACGGGCTGCTCCACCAGATCAATGTCAAGTCCCATATCTTCCATTCTGGAAATGATGCGAACCGCATCCTTGGCATTCCAGCCCTGATTGGCATCCACTCTGATCCGGACTTCTTTTCCCACTGCCTCCCTGATGGCAGCAATGCGCTCCACATCCTGAAAGCCTTCCTTACCCACTTTGATCTTCAGGATGGAAAACCCTTTTTTAACTGCTTCCAGAGAATCCGATACCATCTGCGGAATATCGTTCACGCTGATTGTAAGATCTGTCTCAATCTCCCGGGCATTCCCGCCCAGAAGCTTATACAGAGGTGTCTTTAGGCTTTTGGCATAAAGATCATAGAGAGCCATATCCACTGCGGCCTTGGCTGATGTGTTTTTGAGAATGCAGGAATGCAGTTTGCGCTGGATGCCATCCATATCCATGATGTCCATCCCGCGGATAGCAGGCGTGATAAAATCCTTTATCGCCGTCTGAACGGAACCTAACGTATCACCAGTGATCACCGCCGTCGCCGGTGCTTCACCATATCCCGTCTCTCCCGAATCCGTTTCCACACAAACAATCAGGTCCTCCACATGCTCCACTGTCCTAAGCGCAGTCTTGAACGGTGTCACAAGCGGAATCCTGATAATTCCCGTCTTGATATCTTTGATTACCATGTTTATCATCCCCGTTAGCCAATCTCTAAATTATTCCTAAAAAAAAGTGCAAAACAGATCACTATTTTGCACTTCTTTATGCTCCACAAATAATTTAATTGAGTAAAGTATGTCACACTCTCATGCAGATGTCAAGACAAAATAATAATGTTTTTGTCCGTTATAGTGGAAATCCTTTGGATTTTCAGCTCATCCAGCGCTCAATCTGCGCTTTCGACAATTCCATCCGGACGGTCTTCAACGGATTAACCACCTGACACACTGCAAGATTTCCTGCCAGTGTGAGCAGGATTCCAGCATCCACCGCTTCCATACCCATTGTCTGCTGCAGAAAATCACTCATCTGCCACACTGCCGCTTCCGATGCCTGATCCAGGCTCTCCGCGCTTGCAATGGTGATCCAATCCTCCTGATTCTCCAGCATGATATATTTACGCTCCGTCTTAGGAATCAGATCCACTCGCAGTTCCACACTGCCCTCAATCTCGACTCCGCAGTTTCCGACTTCCCCATCCCCCATGACCGCATGGAGATCTCCAACGGACAGGAGTGCTCCCGTTGCAGACACCGGCAGATACAGCACAGCGCCTTTCGTAATCCTGCGGCAGTCCAGATTACCCCCATGAGTGCCGGGTGAGAGTGTGCTCACCGGTTCTTCTGCAGGCGCCACGCCAATGATCCCGATCATCGGCTCTGCCGGAACCTGTTTCCCGTCATAAAAGATCACACCGTCTTTCACCGGCAGCCGCTTCACCGTCACCTGTGAAAACTGATCCTCCAACACGCTGCCCGGTGTGCCGCAGTCCACGATCCCGACAGCGCCCAGCCGGATATCCATAATTTCTATTTTTAAGGTGTCCCCCGGCTCTGCTCCCCGCACATAGACCGGTCCGGTAGCGGGATTGATACACCGTCTGTCACACTGCTCATATCTGGCATCCGCCGGAAGCATCTGCCCCTGGTAGCAGTCATATGTCTCCACGCAAATACTCTCTCCCGGATTTATAAACATGACAGGATCGTCACATTTGTCGTGAGCATAGATCACATGCTCTCTCCCTAATTTCTTCATACGTTAAAACAGCTTCCTCCCACAAATTCTCTCACAATGGAATTCTTGGGCAGATCCTCGCTGCTCACACCGAGGAAATATTCCAGAAATTTCAGAAGTCTTTTCGCCTCGTAATACTCGGGATCCGTCTTCTCGATACTGAATAACAGCGGCTCCGCAAACTGTTTCAGCACAGCCAGCTCATAGATCAGCACAGAGTTGAAGGTCGCATCTGCGCTCTCCTGGAACGGGAAAATGTTTTCCTCCTCTCCTCTGCGCACGGAAGGCCACATCTCGATGGTGCGTTTAGCGGAGGCTCCTCTCGTCCTGGCATCTCGCACCATGCGGCGCAAGAGACGACCGTCCGTCGTCGGGATCCTGTTGTGCTCATCAACATTCAGACTGGTCAGCGCACTGATATAGATCTTATACTTGCTGGCAGCCGGAAGGGCATGGGACATCTTGTCATTGAGTCCGTGGATCCCTTCGATGACCAGTACGTCATCCGGTCCCAAAGTCTTATAATTTCCCTTGTACTCCCGCTTGCCCGTCTTGAAATTAAAGCTGGGCAATTCTACCGTCTTCCCCTCAAGCAGATCGCACATATCCTTGTTAAACTGCTCGATGTCAATGGCTTCCAGGCACTCAAAATTATAATCTCCGTTCTCATCCCGCGGAGTCTTTTCCCTGTCCACAAAGTAATCATCCACTGCGATCGGATGCGGTTTCAGTCCATAACTCTGCAGCTGCACCGACAGTCTGTGGGAAAAGGTCGTCTTGCCTGAGGAGGACGGGCCGGCGATCATCACAAACTTCACTCCGCCTCTGTCCACGATATCTTTGGCGATCTCTCCGATCCTTCTCTCCTGCAACGCCTCCTGCACCAGGATTACCTGAGACAGATTGCCCTTACAGATCTGGTCATTCAGGTCTCCTACCGTATCGATCCCCATCTGCTCTCCCCACTGCGTGGACTTGATCAGCGCATCAAACAGCTTCTCTCTCGGTTCAAAATAAGTCAGTGTCTTCGGATCTTTTCTGTCGGGAAGCATGAGCATAAGTCCGTTCTCATAGGAGATGACATTGAAATACTTCACATACCCCGTCGAGGGAAGCATATGACCGTAATAATAATCATAATAATCGCCCAGACGATACACATTGACTGTAGCGCTGCGGCGGTACTTGAACAGTTTCTTCTTGTCTTCCATCTTATAACGGTCAAAGAGCTTCATCGCGTCCTCCAACGCATAATTGCGTTTGAGGATCGGCATATTCTCCATTGAGATCTGCCGCATACGGACATTCAGTTTCTCTACCAGCGTATTGTCAATCTTAAGAGATCCTTTCACACTGCAGTAATATCCCTGTCCGATCGCAAATTCCACCTTAACCTTCTCAACTTCATCCGCTCCAACGATATCGTACAGAGCCTTCATCATTAACATAATCGCAGTCCGCACATATGCCTTGTGACCCGCATTGTCCGCAAGTGTGATAAAGGTAAGCTCGCAGTCTCGCTCTGCCTTTTTCATCAGTTCCTGAATCTTGCCGTTCACAATGACCAGCGCGATCATATCGTCATACTGCTTCTGATATTCACTGCAGATCTCCTCATATGTGATGCCTTCCCGATACTGCTTCTTTTCCCCATTGATCGTAACCGTAATCATCTCGTAACCTCCCAGTTCAATGTCTTTACATAATCCAAAACGGATTCTTCTCCTGTGCCCGGATAACCGTCAGCCGCGCACATTCCCTCCTCAGATATTCCTCGATATAAGGGACAAATATTTTCTCAACCCCGTAATGTCCCGCATCGATGATTGTTAATCCCTGCGCCACCGCGTCAATCCCCTCGTGATGGTCGATATCCCCGGTGATGAGCACCTGTGCCCCTGCACTGACAGCGCTCCCGATCACGCTTTTGCCCGATCCCGGAGAAACTGCCGCCACACTGATCTGACAATCCTTCTCTCCGAAGATCTTCACCGACTCCAGTGCGAATGCGCGCTTCACATAAGCACCGCATTCCTCCAGTGTCATGGATACCGGCAGCCTTCCCACTCTGCCGATCCCTTCTCTGGAGATATCATCCTCATATGTCACATCAAGCACCTGTCTTTCCAACAGTCCGATCTCATCCGCCGCAGCGTCCGCCATTCCCATCACATCAAAATTCGTGTGCATCGCATAATAGCTGATATCGTGCTGCAATAACTTCACAAGACGTCTGCCGATAAAATCCCCGTCCGTCACGCTCTTTCTCGCGGAAAAGATCAGCGGATGATGTGTCACCAACAGGTCTGCCCCCTTTTCCACCGCTTCCTCCACAACGCTGTCCGTGGCATCAAGCGCCAGCATCACCGTCTGCACTTCCTTGTCATACCTGCCCGCCAGCAGTCCGACATTGTCCCACTGTTCCGCAAAAGAACGGGGTGATAATGTCTCCAGTTTATCAAGAATCTCTCTGCACCGCATTCCTATTCCTCATAGCAGGACAGCGCCATTGTCCGAAGTTCCGCCTCCTGCCTCAACTGCTCTAATCTCTGTGTTCTCCGCTCGTCCGTCCCCGCAGCCTCCTGCTGACCTGTCAGTCTCTCCATGATCTCCCGGCTATGGTGCTCCTCCCACATCAAAAACTGATGCAGTACCGGATGTTTTTCCCTAAGCAGCAGGAAACCGTATCTGTCGTACACCTGCTGCCATTGCAGCTCTTCCGCATCCGGTGCGTCCGATATCTTTCCAGTCGACACGCTCTGCATATTTCCCGTTGCCACCTTCATCATGGGATAATATTTTCCGTCCTCAAATATCATATTCTCGGAAAGCAGCGTATAGCCCTGTTCCCGCAGAAATTTCCGAAAAGCTGCAATCTCAGACTGGGGCTGGAGGATCACTTCTCTCATCCCGGCAACCCGCTCCCTGCCTTCCGTCAGGATCCGTTCCATCAGTCTGCCGCCCATACCGGCAATGATCAGACAATCTGACTCTCCCGGTTCAAGTGCTTCCACACCGTCCGACAATCTGGTCTCTATGTATGGCAGAAGCCCCGCTTCCCTGACATGCTCTCCGGCAGACTTTAGCGGTCCCTCGTTCACATCCATGGCAATCACCCGCGGACAGACATGATGTTTCACAAGATAAATCGGCACATAGCCGTGATCACATCCCACATCGCACACAACGCTTCCCGGTGTCACCATAGACGCCACTGCCAGGAGCCTTTCGGACAATCCCGTACTCCGGATATGATCTCCCTGTGTCTTACGGCCCATCAGTCCAGATAATCCTTCAGCTTTCTGCTGCGGCTCGGATGACGCAATTTGCGCAAGGCCTTTGCCTCGATCTGACGGATACGCTCACGGGTTACGTTGAATTCCTTACCAACCTCTTCCAGTGTGCGCGCGCGTCCGTCATCCAGTCCGAATCGCAGACAGAGCACCTTCTGCTCCCTCTCCGTCAACGTGCCGAGTACCTCCTCCAACTGCTCCTTCAACAGCATGAACGCTGCCGCATCAGCGGGCACAGGCACATTATCATCCTGGATAAAGTCTCCCAGATGGCTATCCTCCTCCTCACCGATCGGTGTCTCCAAAGACACGGGTTCCTGCGAAATCTTTAAGATCTCACGCACTCTGTCCACCGGCATATTCATCTCGGCAGCGATCTCCTCCGGGCTGGGTTCTCTTCCGAGTTCCTGCAAGAGCTGCCTGCTCACACGGATCAGCTTGTTGATCGTCTCCACCATATGCACCGGAATACGGATCGTCCTGGCCTGATCGGCGATGGCTCTCGTGATCGCCTGACGGATCCACCAGGTTGCGTATGTCGAGAACTTATAACCCTTGCGGTAATCAAATTTTTCCACAGCTTTAATAAGACCCAGGTTACCCTCCTGAATCAGATCAAGGAACAGCATTCCTCTGCCCACATAACGCTTGGCAATACTGACAACCAGACGAAGGTTTGCCTCCGCAAGGCGTTTCTTTGCCTCCTGGTCTCCAAGCTCCATCTTCTTGGCAAGTTCAATCTCCTCCTCCGCAGACAGAAGAGGCACTTTGCCGATCTCCTTGAGATACATGCGGACGGGATCCTCAATGCTGATACCGTCAGGAACGGAGAGATCGATATTCTCCACATCAACCTCATCCTCTTCCGTAAGAATGATCTCCTCCTCATCCACGTCATCATCGTCCTCCGTAATGCGCAGAACATCGATGCCGTTCTGTTCGAGCATCTCAATGATCTTGTCAAACTGCTCCTCCTCCAACGACATGTCCGCAAAGAAATCATTGATCTCCTGATACTCCAGAACATTCTTCTTTTTCTTGGCAATGGCGAGAATCTCTTTCAATTTTTCCTCAAATCTTGCCTTTGTGTTTTCGTCCATCACTTGGTCCATCCTTCCATAGTTGTTCTTTATTCTTGCCTTATTCAAAAGAAATATGCGTATTCTTCAGTTCCTCCAGCGCCTTTTTGCCGTCGATCATCTGTTTTAACGCACTCATATCGCTACCGAGTCTGTCAGCGTAATACTGATAGCTGTATGTCTTTACACTGACTAAGATATCATGGAACGCCTTTTCCCGTTCCTTTCTGTCCTCAAGACTTTCAAGCTTCGCATGGAACAAAGCTGCCACCTCGCGCTGCTCTTCTTCCTCCTCAAACAGGCCGATGATCCCCGCCGGATCCACCGATCCTGCTTTTATTTCCTCAAACAATTTCTGTGCAACTTTCTGATACAGTTCGTCCGTGAAATCCTCCGGTGAGATATATTTCTCAATCTTAGGATAAAGCTTCGGTTCCTCAGACAGCCAGTTGAGCAGAAGGCGCTGTGCTTTTTTTGCCCCCTCTTCCGGCGTGTTCTTTTTCTGAATCCCCGACTTGGGGCGTATCACTTCTTTTGCCATTCCCGTGCGCAGCGCATAGGAACGCACCAGTTCCCGCAGACTGTCAAACCCGATGTGATACCGTTCCGCAACCGCCTCGATATAGTTTTCACGCTCGACCTCCTGCTCGAAGGTGCACAGTTTCTTTGCGATCTCCTGATGGAATCTCGTCTTCTGATCCGGATCCTTCAGATTATAATCCCGCTGCAGAATCCGCAGTTCAAAGAAGAAGCTGTTCTCCGCCGCGTCAATTCTCTCCTGAAACTTTTCCGCACCCAGATTCTTGATAAACTCATCCGGATCCTTGTAGGGTTCCAGATTGAGCACCCTGCCTGAAAGTCCCGCCTCCTTCAGGATGCCGATCGCCCGGAGTGCTGCTTTGACGCCTGCGCCGTCGCTGTCATAGGACAGGATCACGTCCTTGACATACCGCTTGATCAGCGATGCCTGACCAGACGTAAATGCCGTTCCCAGAGAAGCAACCGCCTGGTGAAATCCCGCCTGATGCATGGCGATCACATCCATATAGCCCTCGCACAGGATCATGTTGTCCGCCCTTGCAGTCCTTGCAAAATTGAGCCCGTACAGATTACGGCTCTTGTCAAAAACCTGTGTTTCCGGCGAATTCAGATATTTCGGAGTACCGTCTCCCATCACTCTGCCACCGAAACCGATCACGCGGTGGTTGGCATCCTGTATGGGAAACATCACACGGTTCCAGAATTTGTCATGAGCGCCATGCTTCTCATCGATGCTGCAAAGTCCGGCATCGCGAATCAGCGTCTCATCGTAGCCTTTGCTCTTAAGATATTTCGTCAGGTCATCACTGTATTTGCTCGCATAGCCGAGTCCGAATTTGTGAATCGTCTCGTCACTTAAGCTTCTTCCCGTCAGATAACGGTATCCCTGCTCGCCTTCCTTCTGGCGCAGCGCATAATAGAAATATTTCGCAGCTTCCTTATTCACCTCAAGCAGACGCTGCCGCCTGCTCTCGCGCTTTTTCATCTCATCCGAATACTCAATCTCCGGAAGTGCCACCCCTGCTCTCTCAGCCAGAGCCTTCACCGATTCCGCAAAGGTATAATGCTCGTAATTCATGAGAAAGGTAAATACATTGCCGCCGGCGCCGCAGCCGAAGCAGTAATACATCTGTTTGGCACCCGACACGGAAAAGGAAGGCGACTTCTCATTGTGAAAGGGGCACAGGCCGAAATAACTGCCTCCTTTGCGCTGTAAGCGCACATACCCGGAAATCACATCCACGATATCATTTTTCATTCGGATCTCTTCCACAAGTTCTTCCGGATAATACATCTTGCCCTTCCTTATCTATCATTACTTTTTTCCCTGCCGGCAACATCATCTGTGCCAGCACTGGGGAATAAAGATCTCCTCATATTTGGCCGTTGCAAACCGGTCTGTCATGGCACTGATATAATCACACAAAATCTTTTCCTTCGGCTCCCCTCTGTCCATCAGTTCCAGCAGATCCCGCGGCAGCTTGTCCATATGCTTCCCATAATATTCATACAAAGTCTTCACCAGATCCTCGGCTTTCTTCTCCTCAGACTTGGCATCCGGATTGGTGTAGACACCCTCAAACATAAACGCACGCAGCTTTTTCATTGCCTGCTCCACCGGCGGAGACATCAGGATATCATCTCTCCCGGCACTCGCGATCACCAGATCATGGATGAAATGATCGAGTCGTTTCCCGGTCGTATCTCCGATCACCTCCGTGATGTCCTTCGGCACATCCGACTCCTCCAGAATGCCGCCCCGGATCGCATCATCCATATCGTGATGGATATAGGCGATCTTGTCGGAGATCCGCACGATCTTACCCTCCAACGTGGAAGGGGTTCCGCTTGTCTGGTGATTCAGGATACCGTCCCGCACCTCCCATGTGAGGTTCAGTCCCTGACCGTCCTTCTCCAGGATATCGACGGTCCGCACACTCTGCTCATTGTGATTGAACCCGTAGGGACAGACCGCATTCAACGCACGCTCCCCCGCGTGTCCGAACGGCGTGTGCCCCAGATCATGTCCGAGAGCGATCGCCTCAACAAGATCCTCGTTGAGTTTTAACGCCTTGGCTATCGTCCTGGCATTCTGTGAAACCTCCAGCGTATGTGTCAGTCTCGTCCGGTAATGATCTCCCTCCGGCGTGAGGAATACCTGCGTCTTATCCTTCAGTCTCCGAAACGATTTGCTATGTAATATCCTGTCTCTGTCCCTCTGAAAACAGGGTCTTATATCACAGGGCTCCTCCTCCCTGAGTCTGCCTCTCGAGTCCATGCTGAATGAAGCGTAGGGGCTTAAGTATTCTTTTTCCCGCTGCTCCAGACTTTCCCGAATCGTCATAGGCACTCCTTCCCGGCTGCAATTCTCTTATGCACCATTACCCTACTTCTATTATTCTCCGTCGCTTTCGCAAATCCTTTTTTTTGCCTGATTTTTTATACGCGCGGGCGCGGGCTGCGCCGGCTGCATTTTTTTCCGCACCCCTGTTTTCCGTTCTGTCCCCTGCGCAAAAAAGTGACAGGCAGTTCTTTTGGAACCGACTGTCACAAATTTTTGTAAATCATTCCATATCAGAAAAAGTCACTCATCAGATTTCCGGTGGAGTAATTGCTGTAATTCCCCGTGCTGTTGTACAGGCTCTGCTTATTCGCCTCGGAATTTGCGCTGATGGCAATCGCCGAAGCCTTATCCGATACACTTGAAGCAAAGGAAGCTTTCCCACTGAAAAGCGCCTTTACCGTAGACATATCCGCCTCTTTGAATGATTTCTCATCAACCTTCAGCTTATTATCCGTCCCGATGGTAATTCCGGCATTGCCGAGCGTCTTTGCGTACTTCTGTGTCTGACTGATCAGATTCTGCGTCTGTCTCAGAACGCTTGTGGACTGATTGTCCTTAGCAGAGGAAGCATCCAGCAGTGCATTATAATTATCCGCAAATTTCTTTACCGCCGAATAGATCGCATCCTTATCATAACCGAGTTCCGTGGTCTGCGTGCCGTCCTCGTTCGTGGTGGTGATCTCCTTCTGTCTGAAGAGGCTCTTTGATCCCATCGTCGTCAACGCATCCGCTGAGGAAACCAGTTCCTTGCCGGCTGCCTGAACCTTGTCAAGCGCAGTTGCCGTCTTGTCCTGCGTATCTTTGGTCGCTGTGCTCTTATTGCTGTCTGTCGTCTGATCCGTGCTGCCTTCTTTCTTTGCATAATACGCTTTCAGCACCTTCTTGTAAGTGCCGTTCTTGATATTAGCGTATTCCGACAGCCAGGAATACGAACTTCCCGTAGAATTGGAAGATGATGTATTGAACAAAAATGAATAATCCTGCATACTGTTCACTCCTTTGAAGATAGGTCGGCTTCCGTGCCTGTCATACAATCGCATCTTTTCATGCTTATTATACTACTTATCGACTTGTATTGCAATAAAGTTAACCGTGCAAAACAGACTTTGCAAATCCTGTTCCGGCTAGCATATACCACAAAAAAACCTCCGATTCTAATCGGAGGTTTTCGCTGCAGGAAAAGGGACTTGAACCCTCATGAACGCAATGTTCACACGGACCTGAACCGTGCGCGTCTGCCAATTCCGCCATTCCTGCGCAGTGCGGGAGATGGGACTTGAACCCACACGTCTATACAGACACAAGATCCTTAGTCTTGCCTGTCTGCCAATTCCAGCACTCCCGCTCGACATCTTATCGTCTTACGTGCCGCGAATAGTATATTATCATCTTTATTGTTCAAAGTCAATACAAAATTTCAAAAATTTTGACAGTCCCCTCCGGCCCTCGGCAAATTCCACTTATAATGGGATGCCAACAGTCGGATCATCGTCACAATCAACATGGAAATAATGTAATTGACACTATCCTGCAGCATGGAATGCATCAGCGCATAAAATACAGCTCCTGCAATAGACGCGGATGCGTACACATGCTTCGTAAAGATATAAGGCGTATCTCCCGCAAAGATATCCCGCAGCACTCCGCCGCCGACACCCGTCACCACACCCACAAAAACAGGCAGAAACAATCCGGCATCCGGATACATGTTATATGCGGCAGCCACGCCGATCACCGTAAAAATGCCGAGTCCTGCCGTGTCCATAATAAACAGAAACGGCTCGTACACCTTCTTGCTGAACAGGATCAGCCTCTGTATCAGCGGCAGGAATACCGCCACAGACACTGTCGCCGCCACAATCGCATAAACCGGTTTTGAAAAGGTAACAGGGGGAGTGCGTCCCAGAATCAGATCTCTAATCACTCCACCACCTGTAGCCGTGGTCACGCCAAGCACGATCACACCCAGGATGTCCATCCTTTTTCCCATAGCCGTCACGGCCCCTGTCACCGCAAAGGCCGCCGTGCCGAGTAACTCAATCACAAAAACAAATGTATCCATATCAGATCCCCGGATTCCAATTCGGAATCATTGATTATCCCTTTTTAGTACGACACTATTATATTGGAGGGAGGATAGCCCGTCAACATCTGTTATTGTTTGCTTCCGGCAGATTCAATGTCTGATGGCATACCCTTCGGTCAAGAATCAGCATGGTCTGTCACTTTCCTTTAACCGGGTCAGCATTTCTTCCAGCTGTCCCCTGTCCGTGTGATCAAAGCTTCCCGCAAGGAGCTGCACGATCGCAGCCTCCTGCCGTGTCATATCTTTCTTTTTCTCCGTCATCTTCTTCATCATCTTCAGCATCGTGCGCTGCATGAACCCCAGCCTGTCGAAATCAATGCCGCCCTCAAAATAAAAGAGCGGTGTTTCCTGAAGCTGATTCTGCTCCCGCATCTGTGCAACAACTTCCTCAAATGCAGGGGAAGCACCAACCGCAAAAACCACAGCCGGGGACACTCCCATCTCCCGCAATTTCGGAAGCCCGGAGATCATGTTCGCCATGATCCAGCCGCCGAAGATCACCCTGTCATA
>JALFTO010000045.1 GCA_022779165.1 Lachnospiraceae bacterium | reverse complement strand
CGCGAGCGATCTGAAGCTGTCCCGTCTGGGAACGGAGTTTACCGTGACTGCGCCGGACGGAGAGAGTGAGCGGTTCCAAATGCGTCTCGTGGGCGCCCACAACGTGATCAATGTGATGGGAGCCATTGCCGTGGCGCACAGTCTGGGTATTTCCCTGAAGGAGCTGCGCGTGCCGGTCAGACGGATCGAGCCGGTGGAACACCGGATGCAGCTGCGTGAGCATGGTACGGTGACAGTCATCGATGATGCTTACAATTCCAATCCGGTAGGCTCCAAAGCTGCGGTAGAGACACTTGCCATGTTTGAGGGAGTGAGGATCCTGATCACGCCGGGCATGGTGGAACTCGGAGAGAAAGAGGCGGAATACAATTATAAATTCGGAACTTACGCGGCAGACTGCTGCGATTACATTCTGCTTGTTGGGAAAAAGCACACGGAGCCGATCCGTGAGGGCGTGTTGAGCAAGGGCTTCCCAGAGGAGAAATGTCTTGTGTATGACAGGCTGGAGGAGGCTGTTTCCTATGCGTATGCGATCAGGGAGCAGGCTCACAAATATATTTTGTTGGAGAATGATCTTCCGGACAATTATTAGAGAGGTAGCATAGTATGAAAACTAGAGTTGCAATGGTGTTTGGCGGCAAGAGTGTGGAGCACGAAGTGTCCGTGATCTCGGGAATCCAGGCCGTGATGAACATGGACACGGATAAGTATGAGGTGATCCCGGTATACATGACCAAGAAGAATGACATGTATATCGGAGAGGATATCGGCAAGATCGAGTCTTACAAGGACATCGACGGGCTTCTGAAGAGATCGCAGAGAGTGATCATGATGAATGAGGGGGACAGAGTTGTCCTGCTCCAGTATCCTCTGAAGAAATTCGGGAAGAATTATTCGCAGGAGATCGATGTCGTATTTCCGGTGGTCCACGGAACCAATGTGGAGGACGGCGCACTGCAGGGATATTTCAAGACGCTTGGTGTTCCTTTTGTCGGATGCGATGTGACAGCGTCCGCCGTCGGAATGGATAAATACATCATGAAAGCGATCCTTAAGGAAAGCGATGTGCCGGTTCTAGATGCAAAGGTGTTTACATTGTCGGACTATGCTGAGATCGATGAGATGATCGCTACGATCGAGTCAGCCATCGGCTATCCTGTGATCGTTAAGCCGGTCAATCTGGGCTCCAGCGTGGGAATCAGCGTTGCAAAGGATCGTGTTGAGCTGACGAGATCCATCGATGATGCGTACCGCTATGCCACCAAAGTGCTGGTGGAGCATGCGATCTCCAGTCTGCGGGAGATCAACTGTGCCGTTCTGGGAGATGAGAATGAGGCGGTTGCCTCTGAATGTGAGGAACCGTTACATACGAAAGACATCTTGAGCTATGAGGATAAGTATGTGAGCAATGCCAAGGGGAGCGGCTCCAAGGGAATGGCGAGTGTCTCGAGGAAGATTCCGGCAGAGCTTACTCCCGAGAAGCGCGAAGAAGTCAGAGAACTGGCAGTCAGGGCATTTCAGGCGCTCGGCTGTAACGGTGTATCCAGGATTGATTTTATGATCGATGAGGATAACGGGAAACTGTATTTTAATGAGATCAATACAATCCCCGGTTCGCTGGCATTTTACCTGTGGGAGCCGATCGGGGTTCCGTATAAGGAATTGCTTGACAGGATGATCGGTCTGGCATTGAAGCGTGAGAGGACGGAAAAGAATCTTACGTTTACCTTTGATACCAATATCCTGAATCAGTCCAGTTTCGGCGGACAGAAAGGTTCGAAACTGTAAGAAAAGAGGAATAAAGCCGGTAAGAATGACATAAAATGGCTGCCGCATGATGCATGCGACAGCCATTCTTTTTTCGATAAGAAGTTGCTCTATGCGACTGCAATGATCAAGAGCATATAAAAGACAATGCTGAACAGAAGACCCAAAGTGGAAATCACGATTCCGGCAATGCCCATCCCCTTGCTCTTGAGGTCTTTGGCAAGACATATGATGCCGCACACGATTCCGGCGATGCTTAGCACGATGTTCCAGACCGGAACCCAGCAGCCGATCAGTCCAAAAATACCGAGCACCAGAGAAGCGACAGCCATGGAAGAATTGTTCTTCGGCACAGCGTTTCTCACGAGAGGCGGCGTATACATTCCGCTATTTCCGTTCGGAGCCTGCCCTGCCGGCTGCGGAACGCCATATTGATTATTCCTGTTCTCGTTTTCCTGCATGATATCACCTCTTCAGATTCCGGACTAAACAGCTAACAGGAAAAGGTTCAGAAGCAGGAAAATAATTGCAATCACCACAAAGGCGCCGAAAGCGATCCATACCTTATTCATTTTCTTCTCAAGATAACCCTGTACATAGACGGTGCTCAGTCCGATACCGATTGCCATACAGAGGATACCGCCGAAGAACCAGCCACCGATCGCACTTACTGCGACAAGCACCCAGATCCATGCGGGAATGGAACCAACGGGCTCGTAAGCCTTACCGGAGCCTAAGTATGTACCGTTGACAGACAGATCCGCCTTATTTCCGATGACAACAAGATTGCAGTTCAGTCCCGGGAACTGGATCTGATAATCGATCAGATTGATGAACCAGTTGCTTGATTTCGTCTTGTAAACTGCTCCGTCAATGATGATCTTATTGCCGCCAAAGCCGGTTTTGCGTTCAATTGTGTGAGACGCTCCGTTGCTGTCAGTCACTGTCCATGTGTTTAAATTTGCCATGTTTCATTTCTCCCTTCATAAGTAAAACACTTTGTTCCTTTAATACATTAAAACGCTAATCAGTATATTGCACAAAAAGTGCGTTTGTCAAGCATTTATTAAAAAATGAAGGATTTGATCAAAAAGAAAGCAATCGGTATGAGTAGGGACGGGAGCAGATTCATGGTTTTGAATTCTTTGATCTTTAAGATGCTGATCCCGGAGGCTGCGATCAGGAAGCCGCCCACGATCGACAATTCTGTCATAAATTCCGGTGAGATGAAGCTTTCCAGAGATCCGGCAAAGAGATAGATGGAACCCTGCCACAGAAAGAGTACCGGCGCTGCGGCGGCAATGCCGATGCCATAAGTGGAGGCGAGCACCATGGATGTTACCAGATCCAGTGTGCCGTTTGTAAACAGATAAGTGTGATCGCCGTACAATGATGCCTGAATCGGACCGAGGATTGATAAGGTTCCGATACAGAAGAGCAGGATTGCCGTGGACAGCCCCTGCCCAAGTGTGCTGCTGCCGCTTCGTGCTGTCAGAGACTGGAAGCGTTTGTCGAGATCAAGGATGCTGCCAAGCAGACTTCCCAAAGCCAGGCTGACGATAAAGAGCACCGGATATTTGCTGTCCGGCATATGATTGACGATTGCGTTGATCCCGAGACCGGCAGCCGCAAGCCCCATGGCATCGAACAGAACTTTCTGGTGTTTTTCGCTGATGCTTCTGCGGAAAAGGCTTCCGATAACGCTTCCTATTAAAATTGTGCAGGTATTAAAGATTGTTCCGATCATTTCCCGTTTCCTCCCAAGTAGTACCTTATTATTATAGGAAGGTTTTCAAATTTTGCAAATAGGAAAATCTTTTGAAAGCCCTAAAGTCTTTTGAAAAAAATCCGATACACATAATGTATAAATGAAATTGGGGAAAATTGATCAGGATGTCAGCGCAAAGATCCATGGAAGGAGGAGTTCATATGCGTATTGAGGCATATACACAGGTGCAGCAGATTTATAATACCAGAAAGGCAGCCAAGACTGAGACGGCTAAGAAGGCAAGCTTCGCTGATCAGGTGCAGATTTCCAGCAAGGGAAAAGATATTCAGACGGCGAAACAGGCAGTGAATGCGGCGGCAGATATCAGGGAAGATGTGACGGCGCCCATCAAAACTGCGATCGACAATGGCACTTACAGTGTGGATGAGGAGAGTTTTGCAGCAAAGCTGTATCACAAATATTATAATGAAATGAGGTAATCACAGTGGCAAGCTTGATAGAAAATCTGATTTCGGTTTTGGAACAGGAAAATTCAGAATATGAGATGCTGCTGGAATTATCTCGAAAGAAGACACCTGTGATCGTACAGGGAGACATTGTACGGTTACAGGAAATCACGGATGAGGAACAGAACGTTATCGACAGGATTGCCCATCTGGACGCAAAGCGGATGGAGCATACGAAAGATATCGCCAATGTGATCAACAAGGATGTTGAGGAATTGAAACTGGATAATCTGATACAGATGCTTGGGAGGAGCCCCGCAGATCAGAAGCGGCTTGCGGAGGTTCATGAAAGGTTAAAATCCACTCTGGGGCAGATGCGGGATGTGAATTCACAGAACCGGGAGCTTTTGACATCTGCGCTGGAGATGGTTGATTTTGACCTGAATCTGCTCCAGGCGATGAGAAAGGCACCGGAGACGGCAAACTATACCAAAGGCGCGTACAATGACGGGTCTGTGATCGGTACGAATGCAGGGAGCTTCGATGCCAGACAGTAACTTGTTGAGGTGAAATCGTATGCCGTTGATGGGAAGTTTATATATAGGACAATCCGGGCTTCAGACAAGCCAGAATTTGTTAAATACGACAGCACATAATATGTCCAATCTGGACACGACAGGCTACACCAGACAGCAGTCGCTTCTTGGAGACAAGGAGTATACGACGATCAAATTCAATGGTGCCGGTGTTTCTAATCAGCAGATCGGCCTGGGCGTAACATATTCCAAGGTAAGACAGGTAAGGGACATTTTCCTGGATCAGACTTATCGCAAGGAGTCTGGCAGGAGTATGTTCTATTCAACTTCATATGAGGTTATGACCGAGGTGGAAAATATCCTTGGGGAGCTTTACGGGATCACTTTCAGCAAGTCTCTCGGAGAGGATGGAGGACTGCAGGAGGCGATCGACGAGCTGGCTAAGACACCGAGCGATTCCGTTGTGCAGGGATTGGTGGTACAGAGAGCCACGGCTTTTTTGGAAAATGCACAGGCAGTATACAATGGCATTTCCGATTATCAGGATAATCTGAATCTGAAGGTTAAGAGTCAGGTCGATAAGATCAACGAATACGGCAAGAAGATTCATGATCTCAACATCCAGATTCTTAAGGTGGAGTCCGGTGGCATCGAGAGTGCAAATGACCTGCGCGATACCAGGAATCTGTTGCTCGATGAACTCAGCGAGATGGCAAAGATCTCCTATAAGGAAGATGTCTACGGGAATGTGCTGGTGCAGCTGGAGGGACATGATTTTGTGAGCCGTGATCTCGTGTATGAGATCGGCCTTGACCAGGATAATACGACCGGGTTTTATACACCGTTCTGGACGGTGGATGCCAGCTATACGATCAATTCCGAAGGAAAAAAGGAATATGACATCGAGGGTGCTGAGGTGTTCAATCTCACACAGACCGTTTCTTCGGATCTGAACACGGACATCGGCGGACTCAAGGCGATCCTCCTTGCAAGGGGAGACCACAGGGCGGACTACACGGATCTTCAGGATAAAAATCAATACAATAGAGACATTTCGCAGTCCATTCTCATGAATGTACAGGCAGAATTCGATCAGCTGATCCATCAGGTGACGACAGGGATCAACAAGGTGCTGGAGAATGCGGCTGACACGGAGACTGGTTATCTCTGTGAACAGGTGGAGGTGGACGGACAGCTGGTATACCGACCGATCCAGCTTTTCCAGAAAAGAGCGACGGATGGATTTTCTTATGAGAAGGACAATGACGGCAATATAACGGGCGTTGTCTACAATGAGGAGGATCCTGAGAATAAGGAGACACTGTATACTACGAGTAATCTGATGATCAATCCGGCGCTGCTCAAGGAGCCGACACTCCTCGGAATGGTCAAGCCGGACGGAAGCGAGGATTACCAGACGGCGGCGGCTCTGCTGCAGACATTCAAGGATGAGGGGATGACCTTAAATCCCAATCTGACTACGAAACTGAATTATGCGGACTACTATTCGGATCTGGTAGGTCAGATCTCAAACTCCGGATCGGTATTCAAGAAGATCTCCGAGAGTCAGGCGGACACGGTGGAAGCAACCAGTGCCGCGAGGGAACAGATCGTCGGGGTATCCTCCGATGAGGAACTGAACAATATGATCCGGTTTCAGAATGCTTACAACGCTTCCAGCCGGTATATCAATGTGATCAATGAGATGCTGGAGCATCTGCTGAATTCACTTGCCTAAGTGAGAAAGAGGTGAATGTATGCCTTCAACATTTTTTGGACTTAATACAGCATATCTGGGACTGACGGCAGCGAACGCCTCCCTGAATACAACCAGTAACAATATCTCCAATGTCGATACAGAAGGGTACAGCAGACAGCATACCGTACAGCAGGCGGCGGAAGCCATCCGCATGTTCACGACCTACGGATGTGCCGGAGCCGGTGTCGAGACGCTGGCGATTGAGCGCTACCGTGATGAGTTTTATGATGTGAAGTACTGGAACAACAACGCGAACAGCGGCGAGTATTCCGTGAAGCAGTACTATATGACGCAGATTGAGAATTATTTCCGTGATGACGAGACCATGGAAGGTTTCAATACGATATTCAACGAGATGTATGATGCACTTGCGGAGATCAAGAAGCAGGCGGGTACCAACGAGACGCGCACGGCGTTTGTGGGCAGCGCGGGAAATCTGACAGAGTATTTCAATGTGATGGCGGGAAATCTCCAGAAGCTGCAGCAGGATGTCAATGCGGAGATCAAGGTCAATATCGAACAGATCAACTCCTATGCGCAGGAGATCGCCACTCTGAATAAACAGATCAACGTGATCGAAGTGTCCGGCGGCATAGCGAATGAACTGAGGGATCAGAGGGCGCTGGTCATTGACAAGCTTTCCGAAATTGTGGATGTGGAGACGGAGGAACAGCAGATAGCCGATCACTATAATCCGGATCACAAGACGGGTACGACACGGTTTATTGTCAAGATTGCAGGGAAACAGACACTTGTGGATGATTCCGGCTACAATCAGCTGGAATGTGTGGCAAGGAAATCTTATGAGAAGGTGAATCAGTCAGACGTTGATGGTCTGTATGATATCAGATGGACGAACGGCAATCGGTTCAGCCTGACAAACGGCAGCATGAAAGGAAAACTTGCCGGACTGGTGCAGATGCGGGATGGCAATAATGGAGAATACTTCCACGGGACAGTATCCGACAACGGCAAGGTCAGGATTGCCGGAGAGGAATTCAGCACGGTTACGGTGAGCGTGTCTGCAGATTACCTCAAGGATCTGAGTAAATGTACTCTGCCGGAAAACGGTGGAGTGATCAGGCTCGGAAGTAAAGATGTCTATTTTGACAGTTGGACATTCAACGCCGATTATGACGCGGACAGCGATTCTTACTCTTATTCTTATACTTTTGTGGTCAGCAATGATCCAAATAAGAACGAAAGTACCTATATGGGCGGACTGAAGGGTGCGGATGCCATGATCGGATCACGCATCGAGTATCAGGGAATCCCGTATTATATGGAACAGATGAATGAGTGGTGCAGAAGTTATGCACAAGCCTTTAACAATATCATCGCTCAGGACGGCGCGATTGATTACTACGGAGACCCCGCACAGTATTTCTTCATGGCGGACAAGGCTGACGGGACGCAGTGGACCTTTGCCTATGATAAGACGGCGGCAGAGGCGGTCAAAAACAAGAAAAGTTACACGATTTCCACGTCGGATGACAGCTATTACTGGCTGACGGCATTCAACTTCAATATTAATGACAATATCCGCAAGGATCCGTACCTGATCGCCACTCAGACAGGCAATGCCGATGAGGAGAGCAAGTACAATGTGGTGGATGATCTGATCGATCTGAAGACATCAAAGACCAGGATGTCCTTCCGTGGAAGCTCATCGGGAGAATTCCTGCAGTGTATCTTGTCAGATATTGCATTGAACGCGCAACGAGCAAATAATTTTACGGCAAATTTTGAAAATATCGGAAAATCGATTGAGACACAGCGCATGTCAATCTCCGGCGTGGACAATGATGAGGAGGCGATCAATCTGGTGAAATACCAGAACGCGTACAATCTTGCTTCCAAGATGATTCAGGTGCTGACGGAGGTCTATGACAGACTGATCCTTGAGACGGGCGTATAACAGGAGGTCTATGGCGGGCTGATCTTTGAGACGGGCGTATAACGGGAAATTTATGACAGGCAGATCAGGCAGGGCGGATGGCCGGGAGGAACATCTATGAGTATGAGAATAACAAATAAGATCATGCAGAACAATTCGCTGACGAATATCAATAATAATAAGGTGCAGCAGGATAAGCTGAGCACACAGATGGAGACGGGCAAGAAGATCACCAGACCGTCGGACGATCCGGTCATTGCAATCCGTGCACTGAGGCTGCGCAGCACACTTTCCGAAGTGACACAGTACTGTGACAAAAATATTGAGGATGCGGACAGCTGGCTGTCCGTGAC
>JALFTO010000018.1 GCA_022779165.1 Lachnospiraceae bacterium | reverse complement strand
AATGTCATATTTGTGAAAGTGATGTACCAAAGCAGATATGTAATTCCCGTACTTTTGCTTCCTGCGGTCTTTGCAGTCATTTATGTGGGGCAGCTTGTGCAGGGCTATATAGCGGAACGTTTGCGCAGACGCCATGTGGTAAGTGTATTTAAGCAGTATGTTGCACCGCAGGTTGTGGATGTGATCAGCAAGGATAAGGATTTCAGGATGGTGCTTGGCGGTGAGAACCGCCATGTCGCGGTATTGTTTATCGATATCAGGGGGTTTACAACGATGTCGGAAAGCTTAGAGCCCGAGCAGGTTGTCGAGATTCTGAATGAATATCTGGATCTTACTACCAAGGCTGTTTTCCATCAGCAGGGGACAGTCGATAAATTCATCGGCGATGCGGTTATGGCAGTGTTCAATGCGCCGCTTGATCTGGATGATTATTGCTTCCGCGCGGTCAGTGCGGCGTGGGAGATGAAACAGAACGCTGATATTCTGACCGCGAAATTTGAGGAGCGTTTCGGTACGCCGATTGTGTTCGGTATCGGGGTTAACTGTGGCAATGCGGTCGTCGGCAATATCGGTTGTGATTTCCGTATGGATTATACGGCGATCGGCGATACGGTCAACACAGCGGCGAGGTTGGAGAGCAATGCAAAGAGCGGACAGATTCTGATCAGTGAGCAGGTGTATGAGGCTGTGAAGGATAGAGTTACAGTCACACCGATCGGGGAGATTCCGTTAAAGGGAAAAAGTAAAGGTGTGTTTGTCTATCAGGTCGACAGCCTGATGGGAAAGGAATAGAAAAATGGGACAGGTTTATATCATCCCTGACAGACAAGATGTAGAGCGGAGTGTCAGTCTGGCGGGAGAATACGGAGCGGCATTTGAGTATAATGATTTCTGGAAACCTGATGTTCTGGATGATCGGGAAAAGCAGGAGCAGATCATAGAACATTATGCAAAGTACAGAACGGATTTCTCACGGGATACGATGCACGGGGCCTTTCTGGATATCTGCGTCCACAGTGATGATGCACTGATACGAAAGATTTCCCGGGACAGAGTCATTCAATCACTGGAGATTGCCAAAAGGATGGGACTAAAGGGCGTTGTGTTCCATACGGGATTGATCGGTAGTCTGCGGACGGCAGGCTACCTGAAAGGGTGGAAGGAAAAGAATATTCGTTTCTTTACGGAAATTGCGGAGAGATTTTCGGCGCAGAAAATCTATATGGAAAATATGTTTGATGAGACGCCTGATATGCTGGCAGAGCTCGCAGAGGCATTGCGTGATGTGAAGAATTTCGGCGTATGCCTTGATTATGCCCACGGTGCGATTACGGACTGTCCCTGTGAGACATGGGTGCGGACGTTAGCGCCCTATATCCGGCATATGCATATCAACGATAATGATCTGCATGATGACCTGCACAGAAGTGTAGGAAACGGTAATATTGACTGGAAAAGGTTTGATGACTTGATCCATCAGTACAAAATTGACTCGTCGGTTCTTGTGGAAGTGAACGGATATGAGGCACAGAAAACGTCATTGGAATATTTGAAGCGCAATCATATATTTCCGACGAACAAGGCATGAGGTGTATCAATGAGACTGGAATACAAAGATTTTGAACGTATATTGAATATCGGGATCCGGATGTCGACTGAGAGAAACCGGAACAGACTGCTTGCTTCCATATTGGAAAACGGCATGGAGATCACTCATTGTGATGCGAGTACATTGTATCTGTATGAAAATGATCAGCTTGTCTTTAAAATCATGAAGACATTGTCCTTGGGGATCAGTCAGGGTGCGGATGGCACACCGATTGAGAATATGCCGCCGGTGGCAATGACGGAGGCAAATGTATGTGCCTACACTGCGATCCACCGTGAGATCATAAATATACCGGATGTGTACCACAGTGACAGATTCGACTTCTCAGGGCCCAAAAAATACGATGCTCTGACCGGCTACCATACCCAGTCATTACTGGTCATTCCCCTTGAGAATAATGAGGGAGAACTTCTGGGCGTGCTGCAGCTGATCAATGCCATAGATGAACAGGGTAACGTGATCCCTTTTGATAAACAGTATGAGATCATTATCCGCGCGCTTGGCTCCATGGCGGCGATCGAACTGACAAATCTTTCCTATGTGGAAGAATTGAAAGCACAGCTGCGTTCTTTTGTGGAGGCATTTGCAACGGCGGTAGATGAACGTACACCGTATAACGGGACGCATACGAGGAAGGTGGCAGAGTATGCATGTATTCTGGCAGAGTATATTGCAAGGAAACATGCATTGGGAGAATGTGAGGAAGAT
>JALFTO010000004.1 GCA_022779165.1 Lachnospiraceae bacterium | reverse complement strand
TGATACTGCCGCGGACCAGACTGTTGCCGAAATTATGGAAAGGGCGCTTGTTCTCCGTGAAATATGTGGAGGACAGCCTGTCACCGACCACCATGTCTGCATTTTTCTCAAGTACCAGAGAGACCATCTCACGTGCATGCTCCAATGGGTAGGTGTCATCACCGTCGATCATCAGGTAGCACTGTGCATCGATCTCCCGGAACATCCGGCGGATGACATTTCCCTTGCCCTGCTGATATTCGTGGCGCACAACGGCTCCGGCGTCAGCCGCGATTCTGGCTGTGTCGTCGGTGGAATTATTGTCATATACATAGATCACGGCCTCCGGCAAAGCGGCTTTCGTATCGTTTACCACTTTTCCGATGGTCTGCGCTTCATTATAGCATGGGATCAAAACTGCGATCTTATCAAGCATTTTATTGTTCCTCTCTGTTTTTGCACTCCTGAATCATATTCTTACGGTCATTGCGGTTTTGCTTCGACCTGTTCTGAATAGTTCTCAGACTGCTTTTTGAAAATACGTACAACCTGCCATATCATGGCGCCGATGGCTGTCAGGATCGAGATCCAGGCAGACAGTGTGTAGCTGACCGGCACGCGGTAGAACACGGTTATCTTATGCGGATTGCCGTCTCCGTTTAATAATACATGAATTTTGTTATTATATCCAGTCTCCAGAGGAATTTGTTCGCCTTTCTCGTCCACGGCTTCATACCCCATGTAATACTGGATGGGAAGGTCTGCATATTGTCCGGGACCGAAAGCGGTGTAGGACAGCTCCGTTGTGGTTCCCTGCCGCTCAAAACTTTCAATCTGTACTGCACTTTCATCCATCATAATGATATCTGTGGTGATCCCGCCGTCCAGCGTGTTTTTTAATCTCCATTCGTATGGATAGACTACGGTGTTTGCGCCTTTGGGAATGCCGGTCAGTTTGGCTTCATGGCCGATGGTGTATGCCTTGTCGGAGTAGGCAAAGTCCTCATCGCGGAATCTGGAAGCGGAGAGCAGGCAGAGCGCTGCCAGCACGACGCAGATTGCCGGAGTGTAGGACGATAATACTTTTGACCGGAACAGGCAGATGCTTCCCGCCAATGCAAACAGCAGACTGACAGGTCCCAGAAGTCTCCAGGCGAACTGAACCTTTGACAGGATCAGATTGAATACAGGCAGTTCCATCATGGCACGGCCCGGGAAGAAATTCGTCATCATATAGAGCAGCACGATCCCGAGGACGGTCAGGCAAAGGATGAAGCTGTCTTTCCGGTTCTCACAAATCAGCACGGCCAGCGCGATGAATGCGCAGACCGCGAGCGGAATTCCAAGCGTCAGGATATGGTAATCTCCCGTCGTCTGCATTCCGAGGAGACCGGAGAGATTCATGGTATATTCCTGAAAAGTACCGATATCCAGTGCACTCTGCCAAAGATTTTCATTTTTATAAAAGTCCACGAAAGGAACGAGAAAACCGATATTTAAGAGAACGCTGACAACAGCGGCTTTGGCGATCTCAATCAGGCGTTTCTCCGAGATGACTTGTCTCACATAGAGCAGACCGAAGAGTACGCAGAAAATGCCTGCGAGCGTCACGCTGAGAATGTGTGTCTGCAATAGTCCCGTCATTCCGAGCACCAGATATCCCCACTTTTTCCGGTCGCCGATCAGGACGTGATACAGTCCCGTGAATAACAGTGGGAAGAAGGTCATGGCGAGGAATTCGCCGATGGCGCCTCTGGCATACAGGTTAGTAAAGCGGTAAGGACAGCAGCTGTACAGCAGGGCGGCCAGCAAAGCAGCCTTTCTGTTTCCTCCCAGTGTTCTGGCACAGTGATATGTGAGGAAGACGGTTGCGAAATTGCACACGATCATCAGGAATTTGAAACTGTCTGCCATGGATACGCCGCAGATCCGCAGGAGTGCCGGGATGTATAAAAGCGTGTTCGGATACATACAGTTCAAATAGCCGTTGCCGTGCATTGCCTCCGGATAGATCACAACCGGAAATTGTCCGGCGAGCAGACCGTCCTTGATTCCCTCGATCCGGATCAGATGATAGCACAGGTCGATCGCCCAGTCCAGCCCCGTATTCAGGTAGGGAAGGGAGGCGGCCAGGCCGATGCCGAGCAGGATAAAGAGGGTATATTTCCTGCTGGCAGGGCATTCCTTTTTCCTATAAAAGGCACAGATGATCGCGGCGGCCAGAAATACTGCCGTTACACATATGATCAGAAAGAAAGTATCGTTATAAAAGCGGCCTTCCGGAATGAGCGTTACGGAATAGATCCGGAGGGTTCCTTCACCGCCGAAGCTTAAGGCATACGTAAAGTCCTGGGAGGTTTTCTCAAGTTCAAAGGTAAACTCATCATACGTTGCATTCGGATTGAGTGTATAGGTTCCGCGGCGGACGCCGTTGTCATACAGTGTCAGGCTGTTTGCACCGCTGTCGGTGTTGTATGCCACACCCAGCGTGTAGACTCCTTTGTCGAGCAGGTAATTTCCGCTCTTTAAGAAATCGCCGCTATATTCGCTGTCGGAATTGATTACGACTGCCGTATCTTCCTGCTCCCCTGCGCTCCTGGTCAAATTTTTGGCAGTCACCGTGACGGGAGTGGTGCTTTCATCCGTCATATACAAAAGCAGGATCGCTGCAGCGAGAGCGAATGCCCAGGGGAGGATCTTCCGGCCCGGGAAATATGTTGCGCCGGCAAGTGTTTTCTGCGCAGGGCATGCTTTGGAAAGATTTTTCTTCCATGAGAAACGGCAGGCCAGAAACAGTATGATGCCAAGACAGAGAAAACATACATAAAACGGTATTGAATGTC
>JALFTO010000232.1 GCA_022779165.1 Lachnospiraceae bacterium | reverse complement strand
AAAAAAGCTGATAGTCAGAATCCTGCAGCACGAAATAACTGTTTTTCATGCGTTCTTTCTCATCCAGTCTCCTGCCATTCAAGTAAATGTCGCCTTTCTTTTCACGCAACAGCCCTGTCAGCACCCTTGCAAGTGTTGTTTTCCCCACACCATTTTGCCCTACGATCCCGATCACTTCTCCGCCATGTGCCGTAAAATTCACATCAGCAAGGAGCGTCTCCTCTTTCTTCTCCTCTCTGTTGCTGCCAAAAGCAAACCGATCCTGCTTCCTTTTCTTTTTGTATGCAAAAGCAATATTTCTGACTTCAAGCAGGTCTGTATTTCTTGCTGTCCGGTTCTCTTTCCTTTTCCTGATCTGTTCCAGATCAAAAACTCTAAGCCCTCTTTTCCTTAATTCTTCTCCGGACAGAGCCAGCGCCTCTTCCCTTGACATGCGTTCTGCGATCCTGCCGTTCTCCATATAGATCATCTCATCCATGAGATCCTTCGCATAATAGAGACGATGTTCTATCAGAATGATGGTATTGCCCTGCGCCTTAAGTGCGGCTAATACCTCTGCTAATTCCGCAATGGCCACAGGATCCAGATTGGCCGAGGGCTCATCCATGCTGTAGATGTCCGGCTTCATGCAATAACAGGAAGCAATGGCTACCTTTTGCTTTTGTCCACTGGATAATTCAAATAAGCTGCGATCCCTCAGATCCTCGATCCGAAATGTCCGGATCGTTTCTTCTACTCTTTTCAGGATCTCTTCTCTGGGGAGCGACATATTCTGGCAGCCACACGCGATCTCATCCGTCGTATTCGTTGTAAAGAACTGCGAACGCGGATCCTGAAACACCGAACCGACCTTTTCGCCGATCTCTTCAATGGATAGCTCTGTTGTCTCGTAGTTGCCGAGCCATACGCTGCCCGTCATCTCACCTTCATGGAAATACGGGATGAGACCATTTATGCATTGTGCCAGAGTTGATTTCCCACAACCGCTTTTCCCTGTAACCAACAAAAAATGTCCTTGTGGAATTGTAAGTTCGATATCCGTTAACTGTTTTGTCTCTTTTGTATCCTGATATTGGTAGGAAACATTCTCAAACCTGATCATACTGTCGGCTCCTTTCCCTTTGCTGTAGCTTTATTGTAGGATCCGAACATTTGAATTTCCTTTGAATTCAAAATAAATCAGAAAAAAAATAAACCAACCCGCTATTTTCAAGAAGAAAATAACGGGTTGGCTTCTCTGACAAGCCGCGGGATCTCTCCCATGAGCAGGCTTAAGTATCTGTTGATCTCCCACATTCCCCAGATTGGTTTATCATATGCAAGCGCGCCATTCTGTGCGATCACCTTTGCCGAATAGACAGCATAATTTATGATCGTGACCGTGTCACCCACATACTTTCTGAGGCCTGCTTCCATGCGATGCTGCATCGTCGCATCCTGCGAGAGGATCATGCTCCGGAAATTCCTCATGCATTTTCAACCGCAACGTCTCTGTCGTATGTCCGGCACCGCCCACGATCACATATTTCTTTGCGATATGATCCCGCATTGCCTGTGCGAGCACATCGCCACCGCACAGAATGCTCCTAAAGTATTGATATTGTCTGCTGTATGTATTAACATAGGTTATCCCCCTTATGGTTTTATTGTTTGAGACTCTCTCAAAGAGGTATCGTCATGAATATTTTACTCATTACCAGATCAGAAATTCTTGCTATTTTTATTTTGCTGATTTTAACATTATACAATGAAATATGTGCAAAATACAGAGACGGGAAGGATTTCTTCAGAGGCGTTGCCCTGACGGCACTCGGGCATACCGTTTTTGGTCTTATCACGGAAATCACTGTAAATTTGGAAGGATTTCCCGTGATATGGAATAATATTGCGCACATTCTGTTTTTTGCATTTGCGCTGCTTTTCAGCCTGAAATACTTTGAATATGCGCTCTCCCTGATCATCTTAAAAAACAGGGCAAAAGTGCTTCTACGGACTGCCTATGTCATTTCCACCGTCTGCCTTGTCGTCACGGTTTTTTCACCGATCCATTATCTTCACGGAAATGGAACCGACTATAGCGCAGGGATCGGTCCCACATTGTGTTATGCACTCGGATATCTCCTGATGCTGTTATCTGACGTGCTTATGATCATTTACCGTAAGAAAATCAATGAAGCGACCGTATTACTTCTTATCCCTATCTCCATTATGGGACTGACTTTTATCGGAATTCAGATTGTTGTTCCGGAGTTTCTGTTCAGCGGCTGTGCGCTGTGCTTAATGGCACTGGGGGTATTCTTTGCGATCGAGAATCCTGTAGAAAAGTTTAAGAATCGTTCCTTTATTGATTTTAATACACAGACCTGGAATAAGAACTGTTATGAGTACGACCTCGCAAATTCTGTTAAGAATAAACCGGATACCGAAACACTCATCTATGTCCTGGCCGATGTCAACGGGCTGAAACAGGCAAACGATCATTACGGTCATCTGGAAGGGGATACCTTGATCAAGGCCTGCGCCGAAAGCCTGATCAGCGGAATGAAGCATGCTTACAAGGTATACCGGATCGGCGGAGACGAATTTGCAGTGATTTATCTGAATGTACCGATGGAAATTGTTGAGAAAGAAATAGAACAGGTACAGCATTCCTGTGATGAAAAGAGCAGACACTACAGATTCACGGTAAACATGGCAATCGGATATGCGGAACGTCATCCCGGTGAGAAAATGGAAGATACTATTCTGCGCGCGGATCAGATGATGTACGCCGAAAAAGACAAATACTACCGGACGACGGGAATCGACAGGCGGAAATACTAAAAGCAATCCTTCAGCGCTGTCAATGCTTCGCTGATACCGTCATGGTCAACGGAAGCTGTAACATAATCCGCAATCTCCTTTACACAGTCATCGGCATTTCCCATGGCTACACCGACCTGGACATACTGTAACATTTCAAGGTCATTTTCTCCGTCTCCAAAGGCCATGGTTTCCTCTCTTCGAATATGACTCTTTCGCAAATATTCTTCGATCCCTGCCTTCTTGTCGCCTGATGCTGCAATGATATCTACCCCATAGTCATTCCATCTTGTGATCCCACATCCGGGCAGCAGAGGCAGTTCCAGCATGTGTCTGCCCGTTGCAAGGACACACTGAATCCCTTTTTCAGACAATTTCCCTAAAGAGATTCTTGCACTTTCCGGAACCTTTTTCTGCGTATGGGAAAACAGCGTTCCGTCAACGTCGAAAAAAACTGCTTTTATCCTACTTCCGCCGCACAAATCCCGCTTTGTGAACATCATGCTTTCTCCTCCCGATCCTTTCTGAACTCTCTCAGTACACTGATCCCCAGCGGAACCGACAAGACAAACGCGCAGATATCCGCCCACATCTGGCACATCTGCACTCCAAGGAGACCAAAAAAGTGTGGCAGGATCATGACAAGCGGGATAAAGAACACCCCTTGCCTAGCAGCCGCCACAACAGATGCCTTGGCGGATCTGCCAATCGACTGCAGCATCATGTTACACATCACGAGCCACGATCCCAGTGGGAATACCACCATCTGAAACCGCAGTGCAAGCGTCCCTGCTGCAGTTACCTCCGGATCGCCTTTCCGGAAGACGCTGATGATCTGCTCTGCCCCGACAAAAGAGACAACGCCTACTGCCAGAAGGAAGAAAAATGCGTACTTCACG
>JALFTO010000234.1 GCA_022779165.1 Lachnospiraceae bacterium | reverse complement strand
GGCTTCAAATCCCGGAGGGGAGGTGCCGCTCATGTCTAAGTATATCGGAAAGCGCATCGTGCCCAAGCACTGCGGTGAGTGGAACAAAGATATCCCCTATGAGATGCTGAGTATCGTCTTGCACACGGAGAGCGGCGAAAGCTATATCTCACGGTGCGAGGTTCCGGCCGGCATGGATTTGATGGATGGTCGGTATTGGTCTGTGTGCAGCCGGTTCTCCCAGCAGATCAAAGACATGGAGATCCACCTGCAGGAGACGGAAGGGCGGATGAACCAGAACCTTTCCGAAACTGAAACCCGTATGGCGGAAGACCTTCATGGTACGAAAGCGGCTATGTCCGAGGAACTGACCAGCACGAAGTCTGCGATGTCAGCGGAGCTCAATGCTACGGATAGAAAGCTCACAGAGATAGTCGAAAGAGCGGACTCGGATCTGAACAACGGAAGAGTGGAACTGGCAGATACTGCGGCCAAGTTGAACCGGCGCATGGACACGCTGGTGAAAGCATCGACCGACCGGAATGCCAACTATGCTTCGGAGCTGGTGGACGCCCGTGTGGATCATATGGGAACCGCGCATCTGTCTGCCGGAGAATCCATCCGCAGCCAGATAAACGGTATTTATGACATTTTGCAGGCAGAGCTGATCGCATATCCAACGCCGGACAGAAGTGATATGGTTAAGGGGGCTTTTTCTGGAAGCCATTTTTATGTGGCAAATAATGACACTTTTTCAGAGGACATTTATATCACAGCGATTCATCTGATCTCCTCGGTAGCTGCAGATCAAGCACAAGTACGCTTGTATACCGTCAATGAAGCCAATACCATCACGGGAGATCACGGCTATGTTATGTTTTCCGGGAATGCCGGTGAGGTGCTGGATGCAGTACCGGAAATCCCAATTCTGCTCAAGGCCGGGGATCGGCTGATGATCCATCGGAATCAGAGCTTTGGCCACGAAGATAGCGGTCTGATGTTGTTGTACAATCGGGTGGGGCAGTCTTCCGTAGATCCTGAAACCGGCTTTGTATCAGGAGGTACCAATACCGATGGGAAGGTCGGGGAGCAGGTATTGAATCTTGGGACGTTTTACTCAAACGCATCGTTTTGGTATGATGCAGTACGTTTCCGGCTTCCCTTTACAACTCATGAAGATGCAGAACCTTATCTGAATGAACTGCTGGATATTCGGAAGGACGCAGATGGAGTTATCCATCCGTCCGCCGGTGAATCGATGCGTGCAGGATTGACGAATGCGATGAACAGGCTGGGCATTGGGTATCAGGAGATCCAGCTTGCAGACCGCTCAGATATGACGAAATCAACTTTTTCGGGAGGGCATTTTTATGTGGTGAATGAGGAGGTCGCGGAAAAAGACCTTGCTGTTCATCGGCTCTATATCATCTCAAAGAACGATGTGGTAGAAGAAGTTGTCCGGCTGTACGCAGTTGATGCAGAGGGTATTGTGACCAGAGAGTTTGGAGATGTGGTATTCTCGGGTTCTGCTGGTGAGGTAATGTCTGTGGATATCGCAGAAAAATATATCCTGCCAGCAGGGAACAGGCTGATGCTGTATCATACAAAAGGGTTCGGCACGGGGAACGGTATTACTCTGGGATATCAGACAGAGAGAAAATATCCCATCTCAGAGGCGACCGGATTTAAGACAAGCTCAAAGGCAGATCAAATCCATGTGGGCGATCAGCTGTCCTTCCATCCATTTGCGCAGAACGCTTCTTTTTGGTTTGATGCTTATCTGTATGGACTTCCTTATGCGGAAAAGAAACCATCGGAGGCTGTGATCCAGGAGGTACGAGATGCCAGAATGCACTCGAACGGCAGGGTATTTGGCACACTTGGCGAGTCCGTAAGAAATCTGTCTGAACACATGTATTTCAATGAGACGTTCGTTGTGGATAAAGAGCTGTTCCAGGTGGGGACTGGGTCAGCGATGGCATCAAATCTGTATGGCAATGAAACGAGATACCCCCAAGGACGCATTGTCAGCCTGACTTTTGCGGCTTCTGCTGAACAGGCAGGGGAACAATCCTTTTATGCGTTGAGCGGCAGTCCTGAGACGTTGGTTATCACCGACATCCAGAAAATCACCTATGAAACCGAGAATATCGGGGAAAAAGAGATTATTACGGTTTCTGATCTGTCTGTCAATGTGAATGAGGGGGATGTGGTTCTTTTCGGAGCGTCTACTACCGGAACGAGGATTGCTTATGTTTCTGGAAAATCAAAAGGAGTTACGCTTTATGGTTTTCTGACGAATCCGGCAATTGCACAGAAGCTGCAGCCCGGAGACCAGTTTGCGATCAACCAGAGGCTTGTCAATAACAGCATGTGCGTTTATGCTGCTGTGGAAGGCTATCAATCTATCGATACAGAGATTTTTGAACTGAGAGAGAAAACAAATGGGTTCTCCGAACAGCAAAGTGCTCTACAGAGCAGGATGGAATCTCTGGAGGAGGATCTTGGCGTCAAGGCAGAAGAAGTGCAGAGTCAGATTGATGAACTGTATGAGCGCGCACCGAATGATGTTCTGTACGGAAAGAAGATTGTTGCCATTGGAGATTCGATGACCTACGGGCATAACGTGACAGGATCGCGCAACTGGCTTGGAAAACTTGCGGAGCGCAACCATATGAAGTATGTCAACTATGGAAAGAATGGCTGCTACATGTCCTACAATGTGGCAGGCGGGACGTATCCGCCGGAACTGTCAGTTGTTGCGCGGTTTGCATCTATGGATGACGATGCGGATTATATCCTCGTATTTGCAGGGACGAATGACGCAGGAAATGGCACCGTAGATATAGGAACCGAGAACAGCAAAGAC
>JALFTO010000181.1 GCA_022779165.1 Lachnospiraceae bacterium | reverse complement strand
TGCGGATCTCCCGGAAAATGCGTGTAGATCAGATCAATCTTCTCCTTCTCGATCAAATGTACCAGTTTGGAATTCAGGTTGTCATTGAATTCCAGATGCAGCGTCTCAAAGCCGCCTAAGATCAGTTTGCCGCCGATGATGTCTGCCGCTTCTCTGGCATCATCAAATGCCGCCTGATCCTTCCCCACTTCCTTGCGCTCGGAATTGAGGATTCCTGTGGTAGCCGCCACATAGAGGAGCACCTTATCGCCCCGCTGCACATGCTTTGCAAGTGTGCCGCCACAGCCGATTTCGATGTTGTTAAAATGAGAACCAACCGCCAATACGTTCATGATATCTCCTCCTTTGCAATGCTTTTGGTACTTTTCAGTATAGCACCTTTGCAGGCATCAGTAAAGGGAACCGGCACTTCTACAACCTCCAGTAAAGGTATCCGGCATTCTCATAAGCCTCCCGGTCAAGCATGCCCTTGATGTCGGAGAGGACCTTCTTCTGATGTGTTCCGGCGAACAGCCCGTCCATATCTTCCATCGTGAGGCTTTCAAATTCCCTGTGGGAAACCGCCAGAATCACGGCATCCATATCCTGAATCTCCTCCCGGGAAACAAGCTTAACGCCATACTCTCTCTCCGCTTCCGCCCTGTCTGCCACAGGATCGGTGATCATCGGCTCAATACCGTACTCACGCAGCTCGTTCACGATATCGATCACCTTGGTATTTCTGGTGTCGGGGCAGTTTTCCTTGAAGGTAAAGCCCAAGATCGCCACCCTTGCATTCTTGACCGGAATGTCTGCCTTGATCAGATTCTTGATCAGGCTCTCCGCCACATATTTGCCCATATCGTCGTTGATCCGGCGTCCGGACAGGATGATCTGGGAATGATATCCAAGCTGTTCTGCCTTATACGTCAGATAATAAGGATCCACACCGATGCAGTGACCGCCGACCAGTCCCGGGAAGAATTTCAGGAAGTTCCATTTGGTTCCCGCCGCCGCCAGCACGGATTTCGTATCAATTCCCACCTTGTTAAAAATGATGGAGAGTTCGTTCATAAAGGCAATGTTGATATCCCTCTGGCTGTTCTCGATGACCTTTGCCGCCTCTGCCACCTTGATGGACTGTGCGCGGTATACGCCTGCGTCCACCACGAGCTCATACACTTTGGCAATTGTCTCGAGCGTCTCCTCATCCATACCGGATACGATCTTGGTGATCGTCTCCAGTCTGTGTACTTTATCACCGGGATTGATGCGCTCCGGCGAATAGCCTATCTTGAAGTCTGTGCCGCACTTTAATCCGGATTCCTTCTCCAGGATCGGAACACAGATCTCCTCCGTCACTCCCGGATAAACCGTGGACTCAAACACGACGACAGAACCCTTCGTCAGATTGCGTCCGAGCACTCTGCTGGCGCCCTCCACCGGGGTCAGATCCGGCGTGTGATCGGGATTGACGGGTGTGGGAACCGCCACGATATGAAATTTTGCTTCCTTAAGTTTCGTCTCGTCACAGGTGAAGTCCACCGCACATGCCTTGATTGCCTCATCGCCGACCTCTTTTGTGGGATCGACGCCGTTTTGATACAGTTCAATCTTCTTTTGATTTAAGTCAAATCCGACCACATTGATCTTCCTGGAAAAGGCAACCGCGATGGGCATACCCACATAGCCAAGTCCCACCAGGGAAAGCTTTTCCTCTTTGTTTACCAGCTTTTCATATAAAGACATTTCTTATTCCTCCGCTGTGCATCTTATTTTTTACTTTCTATTTTTCATCCGGCTGATATGCCGGCCCTCATTACTGCACTGTAAACTCTGCCACCGCATCCAGATAGTGTTTTACCACAATTCTGCGATCAAAGCAACTCTCCATATAAGCTCTGCCCCGCCGTCCCATCTGTTCGCGTGCCTCTGCGGGCATCTCAAGAAACCCAAGGATCTTCTCCGTCAGATCCGCGCTGTCCCGCTCCTTTACCAGAAATCCCGTCTCGCCATCCTTAACAGTCTCTCTGCAGCCTGCCCTGTCCGTCGTGATGACCGCCCGCCCGCAGGCAGCGCTCTCAAGGCATACATTCGACATTCCCTCCGGATAAAAGGACGGATGCACGGTACACTGACTGTTCCTGATATAGGGCACCACATCCGCAACGCTTCCCTCGAACCGGACAATTCCCTGTTCTGCCATCCGCCGGAACCGCTCTGTCCCTTCATAATCATCCTCAAGGAAACCAAGAATACGGAAAACCGTGTCAGGATATCTCTTCCGCACCGCCTCCGCGGCATCCAGATACTGTTCGATTCCCTTCTCCTTCATGACTCTCGAGATGAAGAGAAACTCTGCAGGTCCCTCTGCGGGAAACTCCTGATAGGAAAAATGCTCCAGATTGACGCCAGAGCCCGGCAGCATTCTGTGCCGTCCCGGAGCGATCTTCCTGTCTGTGAACAGCTTCTCGTTTGCAGTATTCTGGAAGAATACGACGGCAGCCTTCCGCATCGCCATCCGGTACATCGTCTGTGTCAGCTTCTGCAGCAGACCTGTCCCTTCCACCGCAGTGCCAAGCCCCGTGATCGTTGTGATATAAGGGATCCCCAGTATACCGCACAGCATCCCCATATAGAGATTCGGCTTGATGGTATAGGTCAGAACCACGTCGGGACGAACCTCTTTCAGGATCCTTCCGTACCGCGCGATCAGTCTGCACTCCTGAAACGGATTCTTTCCCCGCCTGCGGAAAGCTGTCTCATGGAAGATACAGCCCATCTGTTTCAGTCTGGAAATATATTCCCCATCGGGCAGCGCAATATGCACCTCATAGGACGCCGCAACGAGCGCCTCGATCAATTCTTTCCTGAAATTAAAGAGTCCTTCATCAAAATTGATGGCGATCAAAACCTTTTTCATGCCCTGCGCACCATGATCTCGTTGTATTTCATCATGACAAGTCCCTCTTCATACTGCCCGATGATGGAGTCGTTTGCCTTGCCTTCCAGGTTGTTTAAGATCAATGTCATATGATCCACACCGCACTCATAGGCGTGCGGATATCCTCCTCCGAAACGGGGATTCACCTCGGAAATATAATAAACACCGCCGATATCAAACAGGTCGATATCGATCTGTCCCCGGAAACCGGACTCATCAATAAATTTTTCGATCAGATCAAACAACCGTTCATCCCGGAAGGAAATGCCCTTGTCCGTCTCACCGGCACGCATCACCAGCTTTTTCTTCGTGAACACGGATACCGTCTCGCCGCTGACCATATCGATATAACAGTCCGCCCCGATCTCCTGGCCATCGAGGAATTCCTGAATCATCATTTCCTCTCCATGGCTCATGAGCAGCCGCACCGTCTCCTCATCCTCCGCCTTGGAGATCGAGATGCTCGCGCTCCCCTTAGCAGGCTTCACGAAGACGGGAT
>JALFTO010000146.1 GCA_022779165.1 Lachnospiraceae bacterium | reverse complement strand
CAGGACTGCACTTGAGTATCTTCAGACTGTTTCGTACGACTGTGCCGTCGTGGACATCCTTATGCCGGAAATGACGGGCCTTGATGTGGTGCATGAAATCAGGAGGCAGGGCAACAGAACGCCAATCCTGCTGCTGACAGCGCTTGACTCCGTGCAGGATCGGGTTACCGGGCTGGATGCCGGAGCGGAAGACTATCTCGTTAAACCTTTTGCGATGGAGGAATTATTGGCAAGGCTGCGCACGATCATCAGAATGAGTGCGGGCAATCCGACGAACTCCTACCGGGTAGAGGATTTGACGATGGATGTGCGTACCAGAAGGGTGGTGCGGGCAGGACGGGAGATCGCGCTTTCCGCCAGAGAATTTGCAGTGCTTGAGTATCTGATGCGCAATCAGGGGATTGTCCTGACGAGAGAGCAGATTGAGGAACATATCCTTGATTTTGCCTATGAGGGCGAATCCAATCTGGTGGACGTATACATCAGATATCTTCGAAGGAAAATTGACGAGGGATTTGACAGGAAACTGATTCATACGGTGCGCGGTGTGGGCTATGTGCTGAGAGGTGAGGAATGAGGCGGCTGACGATCAGGACTAAGGTGATATTGTGGTATACGATGTTAATCCTGCTGCTGACAGGACTTTTGCTCGTGCTGACGATTGCCCTCGGCAGGACTTTCCTGCGCAACTCACTCTATGAGAGAGTGAAAGAGTTTGTAGAGGAAAATGTTGAAAGGATCCAATATGAGGATGGAAGATATATCATAGACGAAGGTTATATCGACAGGGAAAACGGGATGTGCTGTCTTGCATACGACGGGGACGGCACACTGCTGGCCGGGAAACTGCCGACGAATATCTCTTTGGATTATGATTTCGTGGACGGACAGTTTCTGGAGTTTTATGCGAGACAACGGACGTATTATCTGTATGACAGACAGGTTATGTTTGGAGATGGCGGTGTGATCAGGCTGCGTGGTCTGATTTATGACAGAGAAAGCATTCATGTGATAACCGCTTGTATTCATGCGGTTTTGCTGATTCTTCCGTTTGTCGTTTTATTGTCTGTGCTGGGCGGACAGATATTATTGAAACATGCTTTTCTCCCATTGGAGAAAGCGATTCGCACTGCGGATGAGATCAGTGCGGGAGAGGATCTGTCCAAGAGGATTCCCATCGGCAATGAGCGGGATGAGATCGCCGGACTTGCCAGAACATTTAACAGCATGCTGGAACGTCTGGAACGGAATTTTGAACAGGAGAAACAGTATATTTCAAACGTGTCACATGAACTGCGCACGCCGGTCACCGTGATCTTGTCCCAGTGTGAGGTTGCATTAGAAAGCAAAACGATCACAGAGGAAGAACGCCAAATCCTTGAGCGGATCGACAGGCAGGCCAGAAAGATATCCGAGAGTATTGCGCAGTTTTTGATGTTCGGCAGACTGGAACGGGGAATGGAAAAGTTAGAGCTGGAGCCGGTGGATTTCAGTGCGTTGGTGAGACATATGTGTCAGGACTATCGTCTCCTGCCGGATGTTGTTCCGGAGATTGAAGAGTGTGTGCAGGATGAGATCTATCTGTCGTTAAATCGGGAGATGATGACGAGGCTTGTTGGGAATCTTTTGGATAATGCGTGCAAATACGGGAAGGACGGAGGCAAAGTCTGCGTGTCGATGGGCAGAAAGGAAGGATTCATTATTCTGATGGTAACAGACTTTGGAATAGGAATCGAGCCACAGGAACAAGAGAGAATATGGGATCGTTTTTATCAGGCACCGGAGGCAAAGGGGATAGCGGGAAGTAAAGGCATCGGACTGGGTCTTTACATGGTTTATGAGATTGCAAAGCTTCACGGAGGGGAGATCTCGGTTGAGAGTACACCCGGATGCGGCAGCACCTTTACGCTGAAACTAAAAGATGACAGCTTTTGACTTTTTTAATGTTCCTTTAATCTGCAGAGCTTATACTGTGATCAGTAACGAAAAACGTCATGCAAAATGTCATGACAGAAGGAAGGGCAGAAAGGAAGGGACATTATGAGAAGAGGAATTCTCGGATGTGGAAAGACTCTGGCATTTGTACTTGCGCTATGTCTTGCGGTTCCTGCGGGAAGTGTGGCGGCGGCACCTGCTGATATCGGGGAACAGGCAGCGGTACAGGCGGCAATCCGGCACAGCGGACTGCCTTCGGAGCAGGTACAGGTTGTTAAGGTTGAAAGGGAACTTGAGAATGGATATCAGGAATACAGCGTGGAGTGTCTGCTGGGCAGTTATTTGTTCGAATACAAAATTGACGGCAGAAACGGTGCAGTGAAAGGAATATCCTTTGAAATGCCGGCTGCATTAAAGAAACCGGTCAACATAGGTGAACTGACTGACGGATCTATTATGCAGCCCGAAAAAGCGGTACAGCTAGCGCTTCATTATGCCGGAGTTGATGCGGAGAAAGTCAGGGAACTCGAAACGGAAGGCAGTTATGATGACGGTATGCTTAAATATGAAGTGGAGTTTTCTGTAAACGGCGTTGAATACAGTTATGAAATCAATGCTTTGGACGGCAGCATTTTGTCATATGATATTGATCTTGATGATGATGATGACCGCTATGATGATGACGATGACCGCGATGATGACGACGATCGTGATGATGATGATGACCGCGATGATGACGACGACCGTGATGATGATGACGACCGCGATGATGATGATGACCGTGACGACGATGACGACCGCGACGACGATGATGATGATGACGACTGATATGCTGATTTGATTGTCGAAGATAAATGTTAAATGATGCAGAATGGCTGCCGAGGTAGTCATTCTGTATTTCTTGTTAACAGATTGTCGGAAAGTATTGTGCAGAAGAGCGAATGGTGATAAAATAAATATGGTATTTTTACAAATCAACATGATAAAGGGGGAAAACTAATCTATGAAACTGAAGAAACACCTTAGTATGCTGGCGGCCGGTATGCTTACTGCAGTTGTTCTTGTAGCAACCGGAGCAGTGAAGACAGATGCAAGCGTAGTTCTGGCAGCCGGAAATAACATGAACGTTTCTGCAACAATCAGCGGCGGAAATGTAAATGTTGTTGCAAATGCAACAAGTGCTCCTGCAAGTGATGACGGAATGCTGTATCTGTTTGCAGAACCGATGTCATCCGACACAATCACAACCTCAGCGGTTGCTTCGGCACCGGCAGGTACTGCTGCAGCATTTACGACTTCTCTCGATGCAAATTCTGCAGGATCCAAGCTCTATTCTAAGTTTATTGTTGCGGCAAAGCAGGGCGGCACATACGTTCCGCTGAATCCGGGTGCATATATTACCAATCCGGAAGCGATTGCAACAAAGACATTCGGACGTACCGAGCGCGGCAAGAAGGGATTGTTGACAGCTCCCGAAAAATTGGACACCGGTGAGTTTGTAGATCTTGGTGTTAAGCAGGTTCTGTATAATATTCCGGTTGGCCGTATCCTCGGACCGACACAGATGGGTGCTTATCCGACAATCAATTATACATACAATGGTAAGACATATCAGATGAATGGTCTTGCAGTTGCCGAGTTCGATAACATCTTTGGTAAGTATACACGCGGCGGCGCTTCCATTACCGCTTGTCTCATCAATGAGGGAGAGTGGATGGGACGTTCCCCGGTTATGTATCATCCGATGGCTCGTACCGGCGCTTCCTGCCCTTGCTATCTGTTTAACAATGCGGAGCAGTCCGGTGTAGAGGCTATGGCTGCTGTTGGCTCCTTCCTTGCACAGAGATACAGTGACGGTCAGCACGGCAGAGTTGACAACTGGGTAGTAGGCAATGAGGTTAATATTCAGGATGAATGGAATTACTGCAATATCCCGGACATCAATGTGTATGCCCGTGAGTACGGCGAAGGCCTGAGAGTATTCTACAATGCGATCAAGAGCACGAATGCAAACGCGCGTGTTTATATCTGTACAGAGCATCAGTGGGATCGTAACCCGAAGGGTGTTTCCAGCCACGGCGCTGTAAAGTTTGACGGAAAAGATTTTGTTGATTCGTTAAATAACTATGTGGTTTCCACGGGTAATATTGACTGGGGGCTTATGACTCATCCGTATCCGGTACCGCTTACATGGGCAGCTTATTGGACAGGTGGAGCTTATTTCAGAAATCTTGTAACACACAGCCCGTCCACAGCATTTGTTTCCATGGAGAATATCGAAGTCCTGACAGATTACTTCTGCAGACAGGAACTGCTTGCTCCTAACGGACAGGTTCGTTCTATCATCACAGGCTGCGGATATACCTCGACTCAGGGTGAGAATTATGCAAATGCAGCTATGGTACTCGGCTATCAGGCAGCGGCGAACAACCAGCACATTGATGCATTCTTTATTGCGCAGGAGATGGATAACGCAGCTTCTATCGCACAGGGACTGGCTGTTGGTCTGTCAAATGCTGACGGAAGTCATAAGAGTATGTATGACTGCTACAAGCAGCTGGATGGCCCGAATCAGGCAGCATATATCCAGCAGGCACTTGCGCTCAGGGGAGCCTCCAGCCTTGATCAGGTGGTTCACGCAAGATAATACATAATTGTACAAAACGGTAGTATAAAAATATAAAATACGTAATAGGAAAATGTGTTTATGAAATATAAGATGGCAGCGCTGCTCGGTGCATTCCTCTGCCTGTTATGCTTATTCGGAAATGTTCAAAGGGTATATGCGGAAGAAAAAGATTTTGAAATATATGCCCCTAATGATCCGAGTGAAACGCCACATGTGGAGTATTATCAGGCTAAGAGTGATACGGTAGTGTATGCGGGACCCGGAACAGACAGGAGAAGGCTTGGAACACTGCGGTTAGGGCAGCCTGCCATTGCTACCGGCATAACGGAAAATGGTTGGAAACAGATTTATTATACCGGGATGATCGGTTATGTCCCCGGCGATTCGCTCGTTGCGTACAGGTTGCCGACACAAATTCAATCGGATCCGATTGTAATCGAAGATGGGATGATGATCAATATACTGGGTGACAGTATTACGTACGGTGATAGCCTGCCGGATGTTACACAGGCATATTCTTATCTGATCGCAGAGATGCTCGGAAACAACGTGAAGTGTAACAACTATGGCTGGAGAGGGTCTTGTGTCGGTGGAGCGGATAATGTAGGCCGCTTCATGGATAGATATTTGTCCATGAAGAGAGGCGCGGATGTAGTGCTGGTATTCGGAGGAACAAATGATTATGCCGGATGCGATGAGATCGGCGTTCCGCTCGGGCAACTGGGAGATGTGACTGGGGATTCCTTTTATGGTTCACTAAACTTGTTGATGTGCGGCCTGAAACAGATGTATCCTAATAGCAGGATTGTTTTCTGTACTCCGCTGAGGCGCGCAGATGATATGCATACGAATCAAAGTGGGTATTATCTGTACCAATATGCTGCTGCAATCCGTGAGATGGCAGCCATTTATGGCATACAGGTCATTGATCTGTATAATGAGCCGGAACTGGATTTTACAATCTGGGGGAAGAACTGTCTGATAGATGGACTCCATCCGGATGCCACAGGGCATTTCCTGTTGGGAATGTATCTTTACGACCACCTTTTTCCCGGAGATTTTTTTTCACAAATGCCTGGCGATGAGTATTTAGAAAATACTGATTCAGAAATTTGAAAATTTTTTGGTTGACAGAGGTCGGAGACCGTGTTAATATCTTAACCATAAAAAAGCGAAGGCGCTATGGACAGATGTCCATGGCGCTTTTTCTATTACGTTGAGGAGGAAAAAATTATGACAGAGGAGATTATGAGCACGATTAGCGGCGAAGTATTCGGTGTCTGGTTTCTGATCGGTGCCGCGCTTGTATTCTGGATGCAGGCAGGCTTTGCAATGGTGGAGGCCGGTTTTACCAGAGCAAAAAACACAGGTAATATTCTGATGAAGAACCTGATGGATTTTTGTATTGGTACCGTGATGTTCATTCTGATCGGTTTCAGCCTTTTGCTGGGTGAGGATATGGTCGGACTGATCGGTAAGCCGGGATTTGATATTTTCACCAATTATGCTGAGTTTGACTGGTCCAATTTCATTTTCAACCTGGTTTTCTGTGCGACGACCGCGACGATCGTATCGGGTGCCATGGCTGAGAGAACAAAATTTATTTCTTACTGTGTATATTCCGCAGTGATTTCCGCAGTGATCTACCCGATCGAGGCACACTGGATTTGGGGTGGCGGTTGGCTTTCACAGATCGGCTTCCACGATTTTGCAGGTTCCTGTGCGATCCATATGGTCGGCGGTGTCTGCGCATTGATCGGTGCAGCAATTCTCGGACCCAGGATCGGTAAATTCGTGAAGGATAAGGATGGAAAGGTTACAAAGGTAAATGCTTTTCCCGGACACAATCTTCCGATCGGATGCCTTGGCGTATTTATCCTTTGGCTTGGCTGGTATGGATTTAACGGTGCGGCTGCAACAACGCTGCCGCAGCTTGCTTCTATCTTTGTGACAACGACGATTGCTCCGGCAATTGCCACTGTGGTATGTATGATCCTTACCTGGGTGAAATACGGTAAGCCTGATGTGTCAATGTGTCTGAATGCTTCCCTCGCAGGTCTGGTTGCCATCACAGCTCCCTGTGATGTGACGGATGCGTTCGGTGCAATTGTGATTGGTGCGGTAGCCGGTGTTCTGGTTGTATTTGGTGTATGGTTTTTAGATTACAAGCTGAGAGTCGATGATCCTGTCGGTGCCGTTGCAGTTCACTGCTTAAACGGTATCTGGGGTACGATTGCGGTAGGTCTCTTTGCAACCAACACTGCACCCGAGTACGGAATTGCAGATGCGGCCGGAAATGAGATGCTTGGTCTGTTCTATGGCGGCGGTTTCAAATTGCTCGGAATTCAGCTTGTAGGTGTACTTTCCGTCATGGCATGGTCAGTTGTTACGATTGTGATCGCATTCATGATCATCAAAGCGATCTTCGGACTGCGTGTGACAGAGGAAGAAGAGATTGTCGGTCTTGATTCTATGGAGCATGGTCTTGCTTCCGCATATGCAGGCTTCAGTATCATGGATATTTCCAATACTATGACAATGGAGGTTAACGAGAACACAAGTCTTGGCACAGAGGATTATGATGAGGCATCTGAGGTCAAGAGAGATGCGGCTGTCAGCGTGACAACGATTCCTTCCGCACCGACAGGTATTTACAAGGTTGTTATCATTGCAAAACTGTCCAGATACGACGGCTTGAAGAAAGCGATGAACGATCTCGGTGTAACAGGTATGACGGTGACTCAGGTCATGGGCTGTGGTGTCCAGAAGGGTGCCGGCGAGATGTACCGTGGAGTAGAGATGGATGCGACATTGCTGCCTAAGGTAAAAGTAGAAGTGGTTGTAAGCAAGATTCCGGTAGATAATGTGATCGCTGCTGCCAAGAAAGCTCTGTACACAGGCCATATCGGAGACGGCAAGATCTTCGTATACAATGTGGATAAGGTAATCAAGGTTCGTACCGGTGAAGAAGATTATGACGCACTTCAGGATGTGGAGTAATCTGCGTATCCTTTAGAAACATACTTCTTTCACGGAAGTAAATAAAGAGGAATAAAAAGGACGCTTCTTTCGAAAAGCAGAATCATTCGAAAGAGGCGTCTTTTCATGGTTGTCTATGTGTGATAGCTGCCGATGGCAGTTTGTATTTTTCGAAACAGTGACTTTTTATTCTTCCTCAGTTTCTGTCTCGTGGATGATCGTCACGGATTCGTCATCGGGAAGTTCTCCCTGAAGGATCGTGCCGATAAAATCAATCCGCTTGAAAGCACGGCTGTAATATTCATGCGCAGCCGAGAGGATTTCTTCTCTTGGAATATTGTTGTCAAAATCTTCTCCGGTTCCGTCAAAGGCTTCGTGATAAAGAGAGACAGCCCGGGAGAGATTGGAGCTTGCCTCGTCTGCAAGTTCTTCGATATTACTGAATTCTTCCGGGACCTCCAGAGCTGCCATATCGGTAAAAGCAATGTCCATTTCATCAAGATAAGACAGGAGTTCTTCTGTCCGGTTATCCGAATCCACATCAATTGCGTTGATGGAGTCCACCAGATCTGTTACGGTTTCGGTAAAAGCTGTCATTTCTTTTTTGTAAGTGTCGAGTTCGGGATCCGTTTTCCCACAGCCGGTGAGCAGAACCGTAAAGGCAGTGGCAATGGATATTAGTTTTGTATGATTCATATATTTCAAAGTATTGCGCCTCCTAACTGTCATGCAATAAATTTACCATATTCCATGAGGGAAAGCAAACGGTATCTACAAAAAAGAAATTGAGGAAACCGTCAATACATGATAAAATAAAAAAGTATGTTTGGTAATAACTGTGAAGGAACAAAAGCAGTTATGTTTGTAATGTAACCCAAAAGAGGAAAAAAGATGACAAAGCAGGAATTTAAAGAGTTTTGTAAAGATAGAGTTGTTTATCTTGACGGTGCGACAGGTTCCAATCTGATCAAACGCGGAATGCCTGCGGGCGTGTGCCCGGAGCAGTGGATCTTGGATCATCCGGAGGCAATTCTGGAATTGCAGAAGGAGTATGTGGAAGCCGGGACGAATATTCTTTATGCCCCGACCTTTACCTGTAACAGGATTAAATTGCAGGAATACGGACTGTCAGACAGGATCGGTGAGATGAACCGAAACCTGATCGGGTTGTCTAAACAGGCTGCGGGAGATAAGGCGCTGGTTGCAGCGGATCTGACGATGACCGGACAGCAGCTGAAGCCGATGGGGAATCTGGAGTTTGAAGATTTGATCGAAATCTATAAAGAACAGATCGGTTATTGTGTTGATGGCGGTGCTGATCTGATTGTGGTGGAAACCATGATGAGTCTGCAGGAAACAAGAGCGGCGGTGATTGCGGCAAAAGAAATGTGCGATCTGCCGGTCATGACGACTCTTTCCTTTGAAGCGGACGGGAGGAGCCTGTTTGGGACGGATGCCGTCACGGCGGCTGTTGTGCTGGCAAGTCTCGGAGCGGATGCTGTCGGCGCAAATTGTTCCACCGGGCCGGATAAGATGGTGGATGTGATACGTGCCATGGCGGAGGCGGTCACGATTCCCATTATCGCCAAACCGAATGCGGGTATTCCTATGCTTGCGCAGGACGGAAGCACGGTTTATGATATGGACGCCGACACGTTTGGGAAGGAAATGGTACAGCTTATGGAAGCGGGCGCTTCCATATTGGGCGGCTGCTGTGGGACATCACCGGACTATATCAGGGAACTGGTAAAGAATACATCACATAGGATTCCTGCGGGGAGAGAACACAAGGCATATCGTTATCTGACGTCGGAGCGAAGAACTCTTCGGTTTGGACTGGATGATAATTTTATCATTGTGGGAGAGCGGATCAATCCGACCGGAAAGAAGAAACTGCAGGAGCAGCTTCGGAAAAATGATCTGAGCATGGTGCTAAACTTTGCAGAGGAGCAGGAAGCATGCGGCGCAGGCGTCCTTGATGTCAATATGGGCATGAGCGGTATCGATGAGAAGTCGATGATGCTGGAGGTGCTCGATGAGGTGGCGGGAGTGACGAGTCTGCCCATCTCAATCGATTCCAGTCATGTTGAGGTGCTGGAGGCGGCGCTTCGCCGTTATCCCGGAAGGGCACTGATCAATTCGATCTCATTGGAGCGTGTCAAATTTGAGAAACTGCTCCCGATCGCAAAGAAATACGGCGCGATGTTTATCCTGCTGCCCCTGTCGGATGAGGGACTGCCAAAAAGCATAGAAGAAAAGATTCATATTATAGAGACGATTACAAAACGTGCCTTTGAACTGGGTATGACCAAAGAAGATATCGTGGTAGACGGTCTGGTTGCTACTGTCGGGGCGAATAAGCGCGCCGCTATTGAGACGCTTGAGACGATTCGTTATTGTAAGGAAAAAGGACTTGCCACGATCTGCGGACTGTCCAATATCTCGTTTGGATTGCCGGAGCGGAGTTTTGTCAATACAGCATTTCTGACAATGGCGATTCATGAAGGCTTAACGATGGCGATCGCCAACCCTTCGCAGGATCTGCTGGTCAACTGTGCGATGGCTTCCGATCTGCTTTTAAACAAAGAGGAGTCAGACATTCGCTATATCAACAGAATGAATGAATGGAAGGAATCCAGACCTGAGCCTGTACAGACGGTATTAAGCTCCGCTGAAAGGAAAGAGAAAACTTCCGGGGCGGTTGAGAATAGTGCCTCGCAGTCAAATCTGACGCCGGAAAAGGCAATTCTCCAAAAAGTGAGAGAGGCTGTTCTGAAGGGCAATAAGCGAGGTATTGTGGAATATACAAAGGAGGCGCTGAACACAGGACTGCATCCGAAACAGGTGCTGGATGAGGCACTTCTGCCGGGGATTAATGAGGTCGGCTCACTGTATGATCAGGGGAAATATTTCCTGCCTCAACTGATCGCGGGTGCGGAGGCAATGAAACTGTCGATCGAATATCTGGAACCGCTCATGATGGAGGAACAGGGAACAGAGAAGTTGCCGACTATCGTCATTGCCACGGTGAAAGGAGATATCCACGATATCGGGAAGAATCTCGTTGCACTGATGTTAAAAAATTATGGCTTTGAGGTGATTGATCTGGGCAAGGATGTCCCGAAGGAGGTCATTGTTGAGGAAGCGATAAAGCGGGAGGCAGCCGTGATCGCACTTTCTGCGTTGATGACGACGACCATGCAGGAGATGCGTAATGTGATTGCGTACGCAAAGGAAAAAGGTTGTACCGCAAAAATCATAATCGGCGGCGCGGTCATTACACAGGATTATGCGGATGAGATCGGTGCGGACGGTTATTCCGGAGATGCAGCAGAGGCTGTGAAACTGACACAGAAACTTTTGGGACTATAAGTTAACATAATTTGGAGGCGATGAGAAATGAATGGTGCAGATGCAATGATAAAGTGTCTTGAAGCAGAGGGCGTGGATACCGTATTCGGATATCCGGGTGTGGCAATCTGTCCGTTTTATGACAGTATTCTGGATTCTGAGATCAGGACGATACTGATCCGTACGGAACAGAATGCGGCACATGCTGCAAGCGGATTGGCAAGGACGACGGGGAAGGTCGGTGTGTGCGCGGTGACCAGTGGCCCCGGTGCGACAAATTTGATTACGGGAATTGCAACGGCTTTTGCCGACAGCATTCCGCTCGTATGCATTACCGGACAGGTGAACAGTGAACTCCTTGGTTCTGATGTATTCCAGGAGGCTGACATCACGGGAGCGGTGGAATCTTTTGTAAAATACAGCTATCTTGTAAAAGATGTGAATGACATTCCGCGGATCTTCAAGGAGGCGTTCCACGTAGCATCCACTGGCAGAAAAGGACCTGTGCTGATTGATGTGCCGATTGATATTCAGAATGCCCAAATCGCAAAATTCAAATATCCGGAAGAAGTCAATATGCGTACTTATAAGCCGACGGTAAAAGGACATGCGGTACAGATCAAAAAGGTGATCCGGGAACTGGAGAAAGCCAAAAGACCCATTATCTGTGCGGGTGGCGGTGTGCTGCTCAGTGATGCGCAGGAAGAACTGCGGCAGTTTGCGGAAAAATACCAAATTCCGGTCGTTTCAACCATGATGGGGATCGGGGTGATGCCGACGGAGCATCCGATGTATTTCGGCATGGTCGGGAACAACGGAAAGCCGTATGCAAACCGCGCCATGAATGAGTCGGATCTTTTGATCATGGTGGGGGCGAGAGTAGCAGACCGTGCGGTAAGCCAGCCGGATCTGATCACAGAGAATAAGATTCTGGTACATATTGATGTGGATCCTGCCGAGATCGGCAAAAACGCAGGGCCGAATATCCCACTGGTCGGTGATGTGAAGCATATTTTCCATGATTTCTCGAAGCAGGAGTTTTCCTGTCAACACAGGGCATGGATCGCGACGCTTAACGGTTACAGAGACAGCATGAAGCGTCTGCGCAGTCCGAATGCAAATTATGTGGATCCGGAGGCCTTCATCAGAATGCTTTCCCTTAAGATGAAGGATGACGCCGTGTATGTGGCGGATGTCGGACAGAATCAGATTTGGTCCTGCAACTATCATATAGTAAAGAACGGTCGTTTCCTGACCTCCGGCGGTATGGGAACCATGGGATATTCCATTCCGGCGGCTATGGGAGTCAAGGTGGGAAGTCCGCAGAAGCAGGTGGTGGCTGTGTGCGGAGACGGTTCTTTCCAGATGTCTATGATGGAACTTGCAACGATGTGCCAGCATAACATCCCTGTCAAGATCATTGTGTTAAAGAATAATTATCTCGGTATGGTCCGAGAATATCAGCACTACACGTATTCCGACAGATATTCTGTGGTTGACCTGTCGGGAAGTCCGGATCTTGAGAAGCTTTCCGCAGCGTATGGAATACCATTCCTCAGGCTTGAGAATATGGATGGAGCGGAGGAAGCGCTGGATGCATTCCTGAAGGATGATGTATCCATGTTGATGGAATGTCTGATTGATCCGATGGATCTGGTAAAGTAGGAGGAACGTCTTATGAAGTTAAAGAGAATCTATTCGGTACTTGTGGAGAACCGTTCCGGTGTATTGTGTAAGGTGGCAGGGCTTTTTTCCAGAAGATGCTTTAATATTGATAGTCTTGCAGTAGGGGAGACGGACGATCCGACTGTGTCCTGTATGACGATCGTGAGTAGCGGTGACGAGCGTACGATCGAGCAGATTGAGAAGCAGCTCAACAAGAAGCTTGATATCATCAAGGTCAAGACCTTTGATGAATCCCAGAGTATCAGCAGAGAACTGATGCTTGTAAAGGTAAAATATAATAAAGGAAACAGAAGGGATATCATGGAAACGTGTGAGATCATGAAGGCGGATATCGTTGATATGTCCAAAACACACATGATGATCCAGATCTGCGATATCCCGGAGAGAACGTCATTATTGATCACAATGCTGCAGTCAGTCAGCATTGTGGAAGTGGCGAGAACCGGGACACTGGCGCTTCCCAAATGTTCCGAAAATGAATGATATAAGGGATATCCATAACTTTGAGTTATAGGAAGCATTCCGGGAACGCATACGTTGACAAGGTATCTTTTTGTTGCTAGAATGAAACACAGAAAGCGCAAAATCTGTCTTTGCTTTGCAGACATTTGTGCGCGAAACAGAGAAGGGACTTGCTATGCATAAGAAAGTATTTCAGTTGTTGGTTGATAATACATCAGGTGTTTTGAGCCGTATTTCCGGTCTGTTTTCCAGACGCGGCTACAACATTGAGAGTATTACTGCGGGTGTGACGGCTGACCCGAGATTCACCCGGATCACGATCGTGGCAAGCGGTGATGATGAGATCCTTGACCAGATTGAGAAGCAGGTCAGCAAGCTGATCGATGTGCGGGATATCAGGGAACTGAAGCCGGAGAACAGTGTGTACAGGGAACTGGCGCTTGTGAAGGTGAAAGCGGCGCCTGACCAGCGCGGAGGCGTGATCAGTATCGTGGATATTTTCCGTGCCAAGGTGATTGATGTAGGCTCGGAGAGCCTGACAGTGGAGATCACAGGCAATCAGTCCAAGATCGAAGCATTCCTGAATCTGCTTGACGGTTATGAGATACTCGAACTTGCCAGAACAGGAATTGCCGGACTCGGCAGAGGAACCGAGAATGTAGTCTATTTTGAAGAGTAATTTGCAGTACATATCAGTTCATAAAAGGAATACCTTTTATAGATAATCATGTAAACAAAATCGGTAGGAGGATAAAAAAATGGCAAATATTTATTACCAGGAGGATTGTAACCTGTCTCTGTTAGAGGGAAAAACGATCGCCATTATCGGTTATGGCAGCCAGGGACATGCACATGCGCTTAATCTGAAGGATTCAGGCTGCAATGTCATCATCGGTCTTTACGAAGGTTCCAAATCCTGGACAAAGGCAGAACAGCAGGGATTTCAGGTATATACAGCAGCAGAGGCTGCAAAAAAAGCAGATATCATTATGATCCTGATCAATGATGAGAAACAGGCTGAGCTTTATAAGAACGACATTGAACCCAACCTTGAGGAAGGTAATATGCTGATGTTTGCACACGGTTTCAATATCCATTTCGGATGTATCGTACCGCCTGCAAATGTTGATGTGACGATGATCGCACCCAAGGGACCCGGACATACGGTAAGAAGCGAATATCAGGCCGGAAAAGGTGTTCCCTGTCTGGTGGCGGTAGAGCAGGATTACACGGGCAAGGCAAAGGATAAGGCACTGGCTTACGCACTTGGAATCGGCGGAGCAAGAGCAGGTGTACTGGAGACTACATTCCGCACAGAGACTGAGACAGATCTGTTCGGTGAGCAGGCAGTGCTTTGCGGCGGTGTATGCGCACTGATGCAGGCAGGTTTCGAGACACTGGTTGAGGCCGGATACGATCCCAGGAATGCATACTTTGAGTGTATTCATGAGATGAAATTGATCGTGGATCTGATCTATCAGTCAGGCTTCTCCGGAATGAGATACTCTATCTCCAACACAGCCGAGTACGGCGATTATATCACAGGACCGAAGATCATCACAGAGGATACCAAGAAGGCAATGAAGCAGATCCTTTCCGATATTCAGGACGGTACATTCGCAAAGGAATTCCTGCTTGATATGTCTCCCGCAGGCAAACAGGTTCATTTTCGTGCGATGAGAAAACTTGCTTCCGAGCATCCTTCGGAAGTCATCGGCGAAGAGATCAGAAAGCTTTACAGCTGGAGCGATGAGGATAAGCTGATCAACAACTAAACTGTTTTATGGGTTATTTAGGGCGGCGGAGCACATCTGCCGCCTTTTTGATTTCTGCTGTATCGGTCTGCCAGATGCTGTACTCATCCAGATCGGCTGTTCCCATTGAGACATTTGGATTTCGGAAAGTCATGGCACTTTGCAGCACTTTTTTGCCGGACATATGGAATGCTGTCAGAGAAGTTTCTGCCAGAAGTGTTGAGATCACTTCTGCATTGACACTGCTGCCTGCCATGATGCGGGGACCGTTCTGACAGGAGGAAAGTCTCTTAAGCAGACCGAGTCCTTCCAGACAGGTGTTTCGCTGTCCGGAGGTCAGGATGGTAGTAATACCGAGTGCACCCGCCGCTTCATAAGTCCCATACGGATCACTGCACATATCAAAGGCCCGGTGCAGTGTGACAGGTTTCCCGCCACAGAGCGATATGAGTTTTTCTGTCTGTTCCATGCACAGAGACCCGTCCGGATTCAGACAGCCGATGACAAATCCGTCGGCTCCTGCCTGCTTTAACAGCGTAAGATCACGGCATATCACATCAAATTCTTCCTCTGTGTACAGAAAATCACCGAATCTGGGACGCATCAGAACATAAACGGGGATATCGACATATTCTTTGACACTTGATAACAGACCTGTGGTGGGTGTTGTGCCGCCGATGATCAGACCTGAGCATAATTCCAGACGATTTGCACCGCCTTTTTGCGCCGCACAGGCCGAGGCAACGCAGTCCACACAACATTCCAGGATATAATCAGAATTCATACCGGTTCTCCTTACAGTTTTTACTTTGATTTAACGTTCCCTTTTCCTATCTAAGATAGCATAGATAAGATAGTTATGCCATAATTGCACCGAAAATAGTTAGAGGAGTTTGGGAAAATGGAGTCAGTTGTAAAAAAGAAGAGTAAGACTGAAAAAGGAAAAAAGAAAGAACAGGAAAAAGCATTGAGACTGATAAAGGAAGAGTAGTTCTGGGAGATCGTGGAAAACGAACTGATTTACCCGGTCTATCAGCCCATTGTGTCTTTAAGAGACGGTGAGGTTATGGGATATGAGGCCCTCAGCAGGATTTCTATGGAGAACTGTCTGATCAATACGGAAGAGTTCTTTCATATGGCGCAGAGGATGGACAGTCTGTGGCGGGTTGAGGCATTGTGCCGGAGAAAATCATTGCAAAATGCGCTTGATAAAAAGGCGGGTATAAAACTTTTCCTGAATGTGGATCCGGATGTGATCAAAGATCCGCAGTTTAAGGAGGGAGTCACCTGCCAGTTTTTGCGTCGCTATAAGCTTATGCCGGAAGATATTGTATTTGAGATCACGGAGCGCAATTCCATTCAGGATGAGGAGGCTTTCCGCGGTGTGATCAGACATTATCAGAATCAGACTTTTCAGATCGCCATAGATGATTTCGGCAACGGTTATGCCGGCATGAACCGTATCTGTGCACTGGAGCCGGAATATATCAAAATTGATATGGAGATTGTGAGAGGGATCGATAAAGACAATCTGAAGAAATCGCTGGTGGAAAGCATGATTCAGTTCTGCAAAAAGAACGATATCTATCTGATCGCAGAGGGAATAGAGACAAGAGAAGAGATGCTTGCATTGATCAAACTGGGCGTGCCTTACGGTCAGGGGTATTTTCTGCTCCGTCCCCAGCCGAGAATGCGGGAGATCACGCCTGAACTCAGGGACTATATCTGTAACGCATATGACGCAGTCTGTTCAAACTGGGCGGAGACGGCAGTGCTCGGTACGGTCGGTGAGATCTGCAGCCGCAGGGAGGTTACCGTACCGGATCGACCGGCAAAAGAGATTTATGAATATTTCAAGGAAAGACCTGCCGTTACGGAGATCACGGTGCTGGATCCGGATGAGAAGGTTCTCGGTGTTTTGACGAGAGCAGGGATTCTTGCAGAGTTCGGGGGTATGTATGGCTATGATCTGTCACGGAAGAAAAAGGTCAGAGAGTTTATGGATGAGAAGCCACTGCTGGTTGACGTGGGAGATTCCGTGGAGAAAGTGTCACGAAAGGCGCTGATGAGGCCACAGAGGACATTGTATGACGCGGTGATTGTGACTAAAGATGATAAATACTGTGGGGTGGTCACAGTGAAGGATCTGCTCGAGGCGGCCATTGCCATTAAGGTTCACCGTGCGGTCGATACCAACCCGCTAACCGGGCTTCCGGGCAATATGGTCATCGATGAAAAGATAGAGCATGTGGTACCCGGAAAGAAGAGTTTCTCTATCATCTATGTGGATCTGGATAATTTTAAGGCGTACAATGATGCGTATGGCTTCAACAACGGCGATCTGATGATCAAGGCGCTTGCCGAAAGCATGAAGGAATGCTGCATTCAAAATGAATTTATCGGTCATATCGGAGGAGATGATTTTGTGATCATCACAGATCAATGGAACATTCAATGTCTGTTGAAATCTATTGTGGAAGAGTTTCAACGGCGCGTTGTATCATTGTACAGCAGTGAAGATTATGCGAGAGGCTATATTGTGTCCAAAAACCGGCACGGAGAGCAGGAGAAGTTCCCAGTTGCATCCCTGTCCATGGCAGTTGTCACGAATAGGCGCAGACGGTATAAAAACATGGATGAGTTTTCGAAGCAGCTGGTCAAGGCAAAAAAGAAAAGCAAAGCAATTGCCGGAAGCAGTTATGTATTTGCAGAGTAGACCGAAACACAGTTATGCTTCGGTGATTGCAAGGAATTTCTGGATCATATCATTATCGGTATCATTTTGGCGGCATGCAAAGCCGATCTTACGCTTGGGAATTGACACCGGAGATTTCAAACGGATCAGTTCTCCGGACTCCAGCTCTTTTTTGACAAAGTCAGAGATGACACAGGCGATTCCCAGATCGATCTTCGCAAATTCAATCAAAAGATCCATGGTGGATACTTCAACCACACGGTCATTATCAATCAGATCGCGGCTCAGATATTTGTCTACATACTGTCTGGTGAGATTATCTTTATCCAACAGAATCAGTGTTGCCTCCGAGTAGATGGACAAATGATTCCCGGGGGACTGAATATCCATTCTCTTTTTCAGATTATCCAAATAACATCTGGTGGTCACAAAGATGTCCTGAATCTCCGTGAGAGGTGAAAAGTATAGATTAGAGGTGCGGGGCGGTTCCCCAATCAATCCGACGTCAATATCTCCGTTTTCGAGTGCACGGATCGTCTGATAGCTGGACTGACAGGCGATCGACAACTTCACATGCGGATTCTGATGGATAAAATCTTTCAGGTAAGGGAGAAGTACATAGCGGCACAGAGTGGTGGAAACGCCGATTGACAGATGACCGATACCGAGCTCATTGACACGTTTCAGACGTTCTTCGCCCTGACGCAGGGCATTAAAAGCCGCCTCCACTTGTTTGAACAGGATCTCGCCCTCCATGGTCAGTGCGACACCTCTTGAACTTCTTGTGAATAACGTAGTGTTCAGGTTCTGCTCCAGTTTGGAGATGGATTTGCTGATGGCCGGCTGGCTGATGTAGAGCTGGTTTGCCGCGCCGGATATGTTTTTGCATTTGGCTACGGTATAAAAGATATGATAAAGGTTGAAGTTCTGCTCCATCGTCTGTCTCCTTTTCTTTATAAAACTATGAGTTATATAATGATTATTTTATCATAATGATTAGTTATGGTAAATATGAATAAAAGATATTTTTCAAGAGACATTCTATGTGATACGCTGATACCAGAACATAACAGCGCATCTGCTGTGGAAAATTGGAGGAGAAGACGTATGGGAATGACAATGACGCAGAAGATCCTGGCAGCCCATGCCGGACTGGCGAGTGTGACGGCCGGTCAGCTGATCGAAGCGGATCTTGATCTGGTTTTGGGAAATGATATCACCAGCCCGGTTGCGATCAAAGAGATGGAAAAGATGAAGGCGCAGGGCGTATTTGACAAAGACAAGATTGCTCTTGTGCCTGATCATTTTGTACCCAACAAAGATATTAAGTCTGCTGAGCATTGCAAGTGTGTGAGAGAATTTGCTTATCGCAACGAGATCACCAATTATTTTGAGGTCGGTGAGATGGGGATCGAGCATGCACTTTTGCCTGAAAAAGGACTGACAGTAGCCGGAGATGTGGTGATCGGTGCGGATTCCCACACATGTACCTACGGTGCGCTCGGAGCCTTCTCCACGGGTGTCGGCAGCACGGATATGGCGGCCGGTATGGCGACCGGAAAAGCATGGTTCAAGGTGCCGTCAGCCATCAAATTCAACCTGACGGGAAAGCCTTCCAAATGGGTCAGCGGTAAGGATGTGATCTTACATATCATCGGAATGATCGGTGTGGACGGCGCTCTGTACAAATCCATGGAGTTTGTCGGGGACGGTATTGCCAATCTGTCCATGGATGACCGTTTTACAATCGCGAATATGGCGATCGAAGCAGGCGGCAAGAACGGCATTTTCCCTGTGGATGAGAAAGCCATCGCCTATATGAATGAGCATTCGACTAAGAAATATACGATATATGAAGCGGATCCGGATGCGGAGTATGATGAAGAATATACCATAGATCTGAGCACGCTTAAGCCGACGATCGCGTTCCCACATCTGCCGGAGAATACCAAAACGATCGACGAGATCACGGAAGAGGTAAAGATTGATCAGGTTGTGATCGGTTCCTGTACCAATGGGCGTCTTGACGATATGAGGATTGCAGCAGAGGTTCTTCGCGGAAGACATGTGGCAAAGGGAATGAGATGTATCATTCTTCCGGCAACCCAGAAAATTTATATGCAGGCGATGGAGGAAGGATTGCTCAAGACATTTATCGAGGCGGGCGCCGTAGTCAGCACACCCACCTGCGGACCGTGTCTCGGAGGATATATGGGCATTCTGGCTGCCGGCGAGCGTTGTGTGTCCACGACAAACCGTAACTTTGTAGGGCGTATGGGACATGTGGAATCGGAAGTGTATTTGGCAAGTCCTGCAGTGGCAGCTGCAAGCGCCGTTACCGGCAGGATTTCCAGCCCGGAACAGTTATAATCAGGAGGATGAATCATGAACGCAAAAGGCAGTGTTTTCAAATATGGTGATAATGTAGATACAGATGTGATTATTCCGGCAAGATACCTCAATTCGTCCGATCCTGCCGAACTGGCGACGCATTGCATGGAGGATATCGACAAGGATTTTATTCACAGGGTAAAAAAGGGTGATATTATTGTTGCAAACAAGAATTTCGGCTGCGGTTCCTCCAGGGAACACGCGCCGATCGCGATCAAGGCGGCGGGAGTGAGCTGTGTCATCGCGGAGACCTTCGCACGTATTTTTTACCGCAATGCCATCAATATCGGACTTCCCATCATCGAGTGCCCGGAGGCCGCAAAAGCCATTCAGGCGGGAGACGAGGTGGAGATCAATTTTGATACCGGCGTGATCAAGGATGTGACAACGGGAGCAAGCTTTCAGGGGCAGGCGTTCCCGGAGTTTATGCAGAAGATCATTGCTGCGGAAGGACTGGTAAACTATATCAATCAGAAGTGATTTATGCTTTCCTTATCTTTGATGATATGGTAGACTATAGACAGTAAATTATCAAAAGGTGAGGGAGAACATGAAATACACATTTGATGCAGTAATTGAAAATGTAGAAAATGGCGGCAGAATCAAGATTCCGTTCAATGTCTGGGAGATCTGTAAGCAGGAGGGAGACGTTCCCGTCAAAGTAAAGGTCGGAGAGACCGTCTTTGTATGTAATCTGGAGCCTGAAGGCAACGGGTATTACAACATTCCCGTGCAGGACAGTATTTTAAAGCAGTTTGAAACAGAGAAAGAATATCGCGTTACGTTCCGTGTTACGAAATCAAGCGCGCAGGACAGTCCGTATTCCACATCCAATCCGATTCGGAAGATCGACAGTATGGAGGCGGTACTTCAGCCTCATGACGGACTCTGCGGTCAGGCGTGTGTGGCGATGCTTGCGGGGATCACGCTTGAGGATGCTATCAACACGATGCATTGCGGTGAGTGGCAGGCTACGATGGATAAGATCGTGAGTGCACTGAACTACTTTGGAATTGATCATTCCGAGGAGATCATTTATACGAACGGCAGAGAGGATGTCACACTGCCGAAGTGCTGTGTCATCATGGAAAAGATGGGACGTTTCAGCCATTATCTGGTGTTCTTTGACGGAAAAGGCTACGATTCAAATCTTGGAGTGATTGATCATTTTGACATGACCAAAATGAAGGGATATATGGAGATTTATCTGTAATTGAAGTGGAGAAGAAATGATTTGATCCTGATTATTGCGGTGCTTTTCACAGCCTGTGCATTTTATGGTCTGAGGATTATTTTAAACAGGGATGGCGATGGCATGGTGCGGGTGTACCGGGATAAGACATTGGCTGCTTCTTATTCTCTTACGGAGAATCGGGAAGAGGTTCTTTCTTATGACGGACACTTTAATATTCTTGTGATCCGGGACGGCATGGTGTTTATTCGGGATGCGGACTGCCCCGACAGGCTTTGTGTCAATCAGGGAAAAATCTATGCGGATGGGCAGTCGTTGATCTGTCTTCCCCATAGACTGACGGTCACGGTACAGGGTGGTGAGGAGCCGGTTCTGGACGCGGTGGTGCAATGAGCAGATTACATATGGATCATCAGAGAAAAAATAGCCCCATATCGACGGTAGCCGGTATGGGGATGTTGTTGGCTTTTGCGTTGATTCTGTCATACGTTGAGTCATTGATTCCGTTTTCTTTCGGAATACCGGGGATAAAGCTGGGCCTTGCCAATCTTGCAGTGGTGGTCGGGCTTTATTTGCTTGGAACAAAGGAAGCGTTTTTGATTGATTTCACAAGAATCCTGCTGGCAGGTTTCTTGTTTGGGAATTTATACAGTATTTTATACAGTCTGGCGGGAGGAATGGGCAGCTTTCTGGTGATGGCGCTGTCTAAGCGAAGCAATGCCTTCAGTGTAAAAGGTGTAAGCATGGCAGGAGGCGTATCACACAATGCAGCCCAGCTTGCGGTGGCGGCGCTTGTGGTGGAGACCGGGAGCATCTTATACTATTTCCCGGCGCTTTTGGTTGCAGGATTACTGACAGGTTTCCTGATCGGCGTGATCGCGGAACAGGTGGAGAGGAGAACGATATGATCGCTTATGTGAATGGGACACTGGAAGAAGTGACGGAAAATGGTATTGTGGTTGAAGTAAACGGAATCGGCTATAATATCATGGTTCCGGGCAGTACGCTTGATTATTTGCCGGGGCTTCACCAGGAGCTCAAGATCTATACTTATACGTGCGTGCGGGAAGATGCGTTCCTACTGTACGGCTTTCTGGAAAAGGATGAACTTGCCATGTTCCGGAAACTGATCACCGTGAACGGTGTCGGGCCGAAGGGGGCACTCGGGATCCTGTCTGTGATGAGTGCCACGGATCTGCGCTTTGCCATCATGGCCGCGGACAGCAAGATGATTGCAAAAGCTCCGGGAATCGGAAAGAAAACGGCAGAGCGTGTCATTCTGGATCTGCGTGATAAGGTGTCTGCAGACGAGACGCCGGATAGTCTGATCAGTGCGGCAGCCGGGCAGCGTTCCGCTGGTGAAACAGCTACAACCAGCGCAAGAAGGGAAGCGGTCGAGGCACTCGTTGCACTCGGATATGGATCGGCGGATGCGATGAAGGCTGTGAACCGCTGTGAGGTGGATGATGAGAATGACGCCGAGGCAATTCTCAAGGCGGCTTTGAAACTGATGATTTGAGGAAGTAAATTGATTTTTGAATGAAACAGTATCAGGCGTTTGGGTGACGGAAAAGACAGGGGTAAAGATGGAAAAGCGGATTATCGAAACAAATCTGACGCAGGAAGATATCAAGATAGAGGGGAGCCTGCGGCCGAAATATCTGAAGGATTATATCGGTCAGAAAAAGGCAAAGGAAGCCCTGAAAATCTATATAGAAGCGGCAAAGCAGCGCGGAGATTCTCTGGATCATGTGCTGTTTTACGGACCGCCCGGTCTGGGCAAGACGACGCTTGCGGGAATCATTGCCAATGAGATGGACGTGAATCTGAAGGTGACAAGCGGGCCGGCGATAGAGAAGCCGGGGGAGATGGCGGCAATCTTAAATAATCTGCAGGAGGGTGACCTGTTGTTTGTGGATGAGATTCACAGACTGAACAGGCAGGTGGAAGAGGTCCTGTATCCTGCGATGGAGGACTATGCTATTGATATCATGATCGGGAAAGGTGCCTCGGCGCGTTCCATTCGACTGGAGCTTCCGAAGTTTACGCTGGTGGGAGCGACGACGAGAGCAGGACTTCTGACAGCGCCGCTTCGCGATCGTTTTGGTGTGATTCACAAACTGGAATTTTATACGGTGGAAGAACTGCAGCAGATCATTATGCATTCGGCAAAGGTTCTGGAGGTGGAGATCGATCCGAACGGGGCGAGAGAGCTTGCGAGGCGGAGCAGGGGAACGCCGCGTCTTGCCAATCGTATCTTAAAGAGAGTTCGTGATTTTGCCCAGGTGAAATATGACGGGGTCATCACGGAACAGGTTGCCAATACGGCACTGGATCTGCTCGATGTGGATAAACTGGGATTGGATCATGTGGATCGCAATATCCTGATGACGATGATCGAGAAGTTCGGCGGCGGCCCGGTCGGGCTTGATACACTGGCGGCGGCAATCGGAGAGGATGCCGGTACAATCGAGGATGTGTATGAGCCGTATCTGATCAAAAACGGGTTGCTGAACAGGACGCCGAGAGGACGTGTTGTGACGGAAACCACATACAAACATTTTGGACTTACATTTTCGGAGGTAGAGTCATGATGATATGGATGGGAATCTTGATTCCGTTTTTGGGTACCTCGTTGGGAGCGGCCTGCGTGTTTTTTATGAAAGGACAGATGAATCGCAGCCTACAGCGTGCACTTATGGGATTTGCCGCCGGCGTGATGGTGGCGGCATCGTTCTGGAGCCTTTTGATTCCGGCTCTTGAAAATACGGAGCATATGGGGATCTTTGCATTTGCTCCGGTGGCGCTCGGTTTTCTGGCGGGAATGGCATTTTTGCTGCTTCTGGATCATGTGATCCCGCATCTTCATCTGGGAAGTGACCAGGCGGAGGGGCCTAAGAGCAGACTGCAGCGTGCGACGATGCTGGTGCTCGCTGTGACATTACATAATATTCCTGAGGGGATGGCTGTCGGCGTGGTGTATGCCGGCTGGATGACGGGAGAGAAACAGGTGACGGCGGCCGGAGCATTGGCGCTTGCACTTGGAATCGCGATCCAGAATTTCCCGGAAGGGGCGATCATTTCCATGCCGCTCACCTCAGAGGGCGTGTCGAAGAAGCGTGCCTTCGGGTATGGTGTTCTTTCAGGCGTAGTGGAGCCTGTCGGTGCTTTCCTCACAATATTGGGAGCGAGTCTGATCGTTCCTGCACTTCCCTTTCTGCTCAGTTTTGCGGCGGGAGCCATGATCTATGTTGTTGTGGAGGAACTGATCCCTGAGATGTCGGAAGGGGAGCATTCCAATATCGGGACGATCCTGTTTGCACTTGGATTTGTATTGATGATGATACTGGATGTGACGCTTGGATAAGAGCGCAAAAAGGGCTGTTGCTATCACGCAACAGCCCTTTGCGATATATCAATCTTTACTGATTGCAATTCATATCATTGAGACCGCAGGATTTGTCATCATTCTGGGTCATGCCGTTCATATTATTGAGACCTGCTGCGGGAGTTGCGTCTCCGCCGCAGTTCATGTTATTGAGACCACAGGATTTGTCATCATTTTGGGTCATGCCGTTCATATTTTTAATATCTAATTTATCAGCCATGGTATCCTCCTTGTTCTGAGAAAACATATATTTATCAGTAACTTTAATGATGAATGAGTATAAATATATTATATAGCATATTTTACAAAAATAGCAAGGGAAAACGAGGAAAATTTGGAAAAATTCTTGTATAAAAATGAGAAAGACATTAAAATATAACTATATTGAATCGAAGGAGGTATTATCATGAGTCATCTGATTGGGACAAAAATTGAGCCGTTTTGCGTGCAGGCTTATCAGGCGGGTAAAACATTAGAGGTAACGGAAAAAGATCTGGAAGGGCAGTGGAGCATCTTCTTCTTTTATCCGGCGGATTTTACTTTTGTATGCCCGACGGAGTTGGGAGATCTGGCAGATCATTACGAGGAATTCCAGTCTCTCGGATGTGAGATCTATTCTGTTTCTACCGACAGCGAGTTCGTACACAAGGCATGGTCAGACGCATCGGAGACGATCGGTAAGATTAAATATCCGATGTTAGCGGATACGGCATGGAAATTGTCAAAAGCGTTCGGCGTATTGATCGAAGAGGCAGGACAGGCTCTGCGCGCTACTTTTATCGTGAATCCGAGAGGTGAGATCAAGGCTTATGAGGTACACGATCTCGGGATCGGGCGCAATGCCGAAGAACTCCTTCGGAAGCTGCAGGCTGCACAGTTCGTTGAGGAACACGGCGATCAGGTATGTCCGGCCAAGTGGAAACCGGGAGAGGAAACACTGACACCGAGTCTTGATCTGGTTGGAATGCTGTGATGTAGGATTGCTGTACGAGGAGGATAAGAAAATGACAGACTTTTCTAAGATACCTGCGCAGTCATCACTCATAGACAGCGCATTGCAGGAACAGTTAAAGGGCATACTCGGCAAGCTTGAACGAGATGTTGTAATCAAAGCGGTTCTGGAGGACGATGAGAAAGGAACAGAACTCGGAAGCTTTCTGAAAGCTGTTGCGGGATTATGTGACAGGATAAATCTGGAACTTTACGGGAAAGAGGATAGTCCTTCTCTAATTGTGGAACAGTGCTGCGAGGGATTGCTTCCTTCTTTTGGCTTATATGGGGAAGGAGGTACCTATACGGGAATTTCTTTTGCGGGCATTCCTGGCGGCAAGGAAATCAATTCGTTCGTGCTGGCACTCTACAATGTGGCAGGACCCGGACAGCCTCTGGAAGACACAGTGAAGTCGCGTATTACCTTGCTTAGAGGGAAAAAACATATGCAGGTCTGTGTTTCGCTTGCCTGCCATCACTGCGCGGACGTTGTGACAGCCTGCCAGAGGATCGCATCACTGAATCCCGATATGAGCGCGCAGATGATCGACGCCAGACTGTATCCCGAGCTGGTAAAGAAGTATCAGATCGAGAGAGTCCCCGTTTTGATCGTCAATGAGACACACACTTTCCTGGGTGGCAAGACCATGGAAGAAATCCTCACTATCCTCGAAACCCTTGAAAATCCGACATAATGTGATATAATGTACGCGAAAGCAATGAGCAGTGCGTCCGCAGACACAGGCAAACTGACTGCTTGCAGGCGGATTTGCCTGTGTCTGCGGACATAGGGCGAAGCCCGTGAATGAGGAAGCCGTAAGGCTTCCGAATGAGCACTGCGGAGCAGAGCGCGCCAGCGCGTGCTTGCGAGTGACAGACAATCAATCAACTGTCGGATGTTTATATGTGGGGAGGAATCATATGGCAGCCAGAACGGATACGGAAGTAATTATTGGTGGAAAGGTGTTTACGCTGAGTGGCTATGAAAGTGAAGAATATCTTCAGCGTGTAGCCTCTTACATCAATAATAAGGTGGCAGAATATAGCAAGGTTGACAGTTTCAGAAGGCAGCCTGTTGATATGCAGAATGTTCTCCTGCAATTGAATATCGCGGATGACTACTTCAAGGCAAAGAAACAGATCGATATTCTGGAAGAGGATATCACCAACAAGGAAAAAGAGATCTACGATCTGAAGCATGAACTGATCGCAGCACAGATGAAGCTGGAGACTACGGAAAAGAGTGTGAAGAGACTTCAGCAGGAACTCAACGAAAATGCTAAAAAGATTGTCCGTATGGAGACTGAACTGAAAGAGCATAAAAAAGCATGAGCAGAACGTATCAAGTAGAATTATTGGCACCTGCAGGAAATTATGAGAGCTTTCTCGGAGCAATTCATGCAGGTGCCGATGCTGTTTATATAGGTGGGAAAAAATACGGAGCCAGAGCATACGCGGATAATTTCTCGGATGAGGAAGTATGCCTGGCTATTCGTTATGCCCATTTGCTCGGACGGAAGATATATCTGACTGTCAATACCCTTGTGCGACAGGAGGAACTTGCAGACCTTCCCGAGTACTTGCGCCCGTTTTATGAAGAGGGGCTGGACGGTATCATTGTGCAGGATTTTGGCGTTTTCCATGTGGTGAGGGAACTGTTTCCGGAGCTTGAACTGCATGTGAGCACGCAGATGACGGTCACAGGAGTGTACGGGGCGAAACTGTTGAAGGAGCAGGGAGCAGCCAGAGTGGTTCCGGCGAGAGAATTGTCACTGGAGGAAATCAGGGCGATCAGGCAGGAAGCGGATATTCAGGTGGAAGCATTTATTCATGGCGCTATGTGCTACTGCTATTCCGGGCAATGCCTGTTCAGCAGTATGCTGGGAGGACGCAGCGGCAACCGGGGCAGATGTGCCCAACCGTGCAGGCTGCCTTATACCGTCACAGGCATCGGTAGAGAGTGTCAGCGGACAGGCAAAGAGAGTTATCCGTTAAGCTTAAAGGATATGTGTACACTTAGCATTTTGCCCGAACTGATTGAGGCCGGAATCGACTCCTTCAAGATAGAGGGAAGAATGAAGAGTTCGGAGTATGCGGCGGGCGTTACGGCGCTTTACCGGAAATATATCGACCGATATCTTGCCGCACCCGATCAGCCGTGGAAGGTAGAGCCTGACGATATGGAAAGACTGAAGCATCTGTATATCCGCAGTGAGATTCAGGAAGGCTATTATCACAGATACAACGGCAGGGAAATGATCACGCCGGATAAGCCGAGTTACTGCAAAGCGGATGAGCGGTATCTGCAGGAAATCAGGAATGCCTGGCTGGAACAGTCTTTGACACTTCCTGTTTATGGCAGAGTGATCCTCTGCAAAAACCGGCCGGTCATGCTTGAACTATGCACAGAAAGAAAAGGGGATCCGCTTGTCCGGACAGAGGGCATACCGGTTCTGCAGGCGGTGAAGCAGCCTCTTACTGCGGAAACTGTAGAGAAGCAGATCAGAAAGACAGGCGGAACCGCATTTGTGTTTGAAGAACTCATATGTGAATTAGAGCCTGATTGTTTCTTGCCGGTAAAGGCGTTGAACGATCTGCGCAGAGATGCGCTGAGAGCGCTTGAGGATAAGCTTTTATCAAAAAGTTGTCGGAAGGTGCCTGCGGATTATCAGGACAGACTGGAACAGCTGAATCGGGAACTGATATCTGTGGGAAATGTGGAAAGCACCCCGGAATATGAGAAAACATACATTGCGGTAATGATTGACCATGATAGTCAGTTTGGCGCAGTGGAGAAGGAAGAGCAAACAGACCGGCTGTATCTCGAGTCGGAATGCATGATTGAGATGTCAAAACTATCAGACTGGAAACAGGCAAAAAAAGGCCGTCTGTTATTTGCTGCCATGCCGCGTATTCTGCGCAGCCGTGATAAAGAATGGCTTGCAAAGTTCAACGAGCATGTTCTGAAATCTTCAGTCTATGACGGTGTACTGATCCGTAATCTGGAGAGTCTTTTTTATCTGAAAGAGCAAAAATATGATGGGATGACCCAGGCAGACAGCAGCCTTTATATATGGAATTCACGTGCAAAGAAATTTCTGACGGAACTCGGTGTGTCTCAGACGGCACCGGGTGAATTGAATCGCGGGGACTGGCATGCCATGGGAATTCGCGGCACAGAGGTTGAAGTGTATGGCAGAACGCCGCTTATGGTTACGGCAAATTGTGTGAGAAAGACAGCGGGAGAATGCCTTGCTCAGGGTAATCCGGGACAGAACGTATCCTTTGGCAGACATGAGAGTGGAGAAAGATTGCAAGGGCATGGGCCGTTGTGGCTTACGGACCGGTATCAGGTGCGGTTTCCAGTGCATACTGTTTGTGAGCATTGCTATAATGTACTGTATAACAGTGTGCCGCTTTCCCTGCATGGATATGGAAAATCCATATGTTTAGAGAATCCGTCCGGCATCAGATTATCATTCACGACGGAAACGCCTGAGGAAATACGTCAGGTATTTTGTAGATTTTCCGGATTTTTCCGGGAAGTTGACAGTGAGTTTTCAACCGGGAAAGAAATACGCCCGGATGATCATGCGGAATATGTGTTTACAAAAGGACACTATAAAAGAGGAGCAGAATAGAGATCGGATTGAGATTTGGCTATGCAACAATATATCGGTGAATTTTCAAAATATATCATTGTGCTGTTTGTTTCCTTTTATACGTATGAGTGTTTTGCGGTTTTCCGCTTCCGTACGGAGGAGGAGAGAAAGGGCATCTATATCCGCCAGAATATTTTTATGTTTCTGGTACATTTTACCTGTTTCGCGGCAATTTATGCAAGAACGGGAAAGCTGGAACTCCTCTTTTTCTTTTTGTTTCAGCAGATTGCACTATATTCAACGATCGTACTGTATCATATGATCTATCCGAAAGCAAACCGTCTGGTGGTAAATAATATGTGTTTCCTGCTTTCGGTCGGGTTTGTAATGCTGACACGACTTTCGTACGATAAGGCGGTCAGACAGTTTATCATCGCAGTGGTATCGCTTGGCATTGCACTGACTGTTCCGGAGCTGATCACAAGGGTGAAACGGTGGAAGGATTTTGTCTGGATCTATGGCGTGATCGGAATCATCGCACTTGGAATCGTGCTTGTCTCCGGGGCGGTGACAAACGGTTCCCGACTTACATGGTCTGTTTTTGGAATTGCGTTTCAGCCCTCGGAATTTGTCAAGATTGTGTTTGTGTTCTTTATGGCAGCTTTGCTGGACAGATCGTGCTCTTTCTGGAATATAGTGCTGTCTGCGCTGTTTGCCGGTATGCATGTGTTGATCCTTGTCGCATCCAGGGATCTGGGCAGTGCGTTGATCTTCTTTGTGACTTACATCATCATGGTCTATGCTGCATCCGGAAAAAAGAGATATCTGGCAGCCGGAATCTTTGGCGGCGGCTTTGCATCCTATTTTGCATGGCGTTTCTTTACACATGTACAGGTCAGGGTGCAGGCGTGGCGTGATCCTTGGAGTGTGATTGACGGAGCGGGTTATCAGATCACACAGTCGTTGTTTGCGATCGGCTGCGGCGGAATGTTTGGACTCGGACTGTATCAGGGCAGCCCGAAATCCATTCCCTATGTGGAAACGGATTTTATCTTTTCTGCAATCATTGAGGAACTCGGACTTTTGTTCGGGTTGTGTCTGCTTCTCATTTATCTCAGTTGTTTTGTGATGTTTATGGAAACTGCACTGTCCATGAAACCGGGCTTTTACAGACTGACAGCTGTCGGTCTCGGGATTACGTATATTTTTCAGGTCTTTCTAACGATTGGGGGAGGAATCAAATTCATTCCCCTTACGGGAGTGACTCTGCCGCTCATCAGTTATGGCGGAAGCAGTGTGCTTAGTACGCTGCTACTTTTTTCGGTGATTCAGGGATTGTATCTGCTTGGAGGAAAGAAAAATGGCGGAATGCGAAAGAAAAAAATTGCAGACAGAAGAGAAAAAGCGGAAGAATACGAGGAAGAAGAATCCTGAAATCATCGGAATAACAGTCGGATTTACGGCGCTTTTTCTGGTGATGATGGGGTATCTTGTTTTTTATTCCGTTTCACATAAAGAAGAGTTATTTAATAATAGCTATAATAACAGGCAGCAGATTGTCAATGCACAGAACCGCAGGGGAAGCATTTATGCTGCCGGTGGGGAGATCCTTGCACAGACGGTCGTGGATGAGGAAGGGAAAGAACAGCGCGTCTATCCTTATGACAATCTGTTTGCCCATGCGGTCGGCTATACCGGAAAGGGGAAATCCGGTGTCGAGGAACAGATGAATTATGATCTGGTCCAGTCCGGAATTCCGGCAACGGAGAAGGTCCGGAATGAACTTATCGGGGAGAAAAATCCCGGGGACAATGTCTATACGACACTTGATGTTACGGTGCAGGAGGCAGCTTCCAAAGCAATGGGAATCTACAAGGGGGCGATTATTGCAATTGAGCCTTCCACAGGCAGAATTGTGGCGATGGTGTCAAAACCTGATTTTGATCCGAATAAAATCGCTACGCTATGGGATGATCTGATTGCGGATGAGGAGAGCGGAACGCTATTAAACCGAACAACACAGGGATTGTATCCACCCGGATCTACATTTAAAATTGTGACAACTCTGGAATATATCCGGGAAAATCCGGACACCTATCAGAATTACAGTTACAACTGTACCGGCCACTTTGAGTATGAAGGGGATCGGATCAACTGTTATCATGGCAGCAAACACGGGAAAGTAGATCTGAAAAAATCGTTTGCCAAATCGTGTAACTCTTCTTTTGCCAATATCGGAATCGGACTTGACCGGACAAAATTTGTAAGGACAATGGATTCTCTTTTGTTTAACAAAGAGCTTCCGCTGGACTGCAAATATAATCAGAGTAAGATTGTTTTGGATGAGGATACGGCACCGGATCAGATGATGCAGAATGCGATCGGCCAGGGAAAAACACAGATCACACCAATCCAGCTTGCCATGATCACAGCTGCAATCGCCAATAATGGGGAACTCATGAAGCCGTATATGATTGACAGGGTGGAAACTGTCTCCGGCAATAAGGTGAAACATTTTTCGCCGGCAAAATACGGTCGGCTGATGACGGAAGAGGAGGCTGCAATTCTGAAGGAATATATGGAGGAGGTTGTGGAGAGTGGAACAGGCACCAAGCTGTCAGGTCTTTCCTACACAGCGGCAGGTAAGACAGGCTCTGCGGAGTTCGGTCTGAATAAGCTGGAAAGCCATGCCTGGTTTACCGGATTTGCTCCGGTGGAGGATCCCAGACTGGTCGTGACAGTCATCATAGAGGGTGCCGGTTCCGGTGGGGATTATGCGGTGCCGATGGCCAAGAGGGTGTTTGATGCATACTTCTCTTGACAGTACCACTTTCAATCGTAAGAATAATGTGGTATAATACTTTTCAATATGTTCACAACACACCATAGACAGGAGGTTTTGCAATGATAGAAGCAACAAGCTGTGGCGGTGTGGTTATTTTTCGAGGGAAAATTCTGCTTTTGTACAAGAATTATCACAATAAGTATGAGGGCTGGGTTTTGCCGAAGGGCACTGTAGAGCAGGGTGAGGAATATCAGGACACGGCTTTGAGAGAGGTGCTTGAGGAAACTGGGGCAAAGGCTTCCATCATCAAATACGTAGGAAAAAGTGATTATACCTTTAATGTACCGGAAGATACGGTGGAAAAAGAGGTGCATTGGTATCTGATGATGGCAGACAGCTATTACAGCAAACCACAACGCGAGGAGTTCTTTGTGGATTCCGGATATTACAAATTTCATGAGGCGTATCATCTTTTGAAATTTGCAAACGAAAAACAGATTCTGGAGAAAGCGTATGATGAGTATCTGGAACTGAAAAGAAATAATTTATGGGGCAGCCGGAAATACTATTGAGGATACAGGTATCAAGGAATGAAATCCATAAAATTTGATGACAGGCTGTATGTGGGTGATAACATCCGCAATATCAGAAAGGTGAAATGGAAATTAAGACATCATGCCGGGCAGATTCGGGTCTTTGTGATCACGCTGGCGGAAGGATCGGATCAGCTGGAAATTTATCATTGTGCTTTCCTGCAGCAGAGGTACTACAAAATGAATCCGCCTCATGTTGTCGGGGTTGCTGCCGGATATGATGAGGCTGTGCAGCTGGTACAGCGCATGGTGGAAGATGTCCTGGCTGAGACAGGTGATTGCAGACTGAAGGACTATTTCCTGACCGGAGGTAAAATAGATTGATGTTACATATACTGGAGATGATTGGGAAGGGAATAGGAATCACATTACTCTGTATTCTCATACTGGTTGTGGTGCTTCTTCTGTCGGTATTATTCCTTCCTGTCCGGTATGTGATATCCGGAGAGAAGAAGCCGGAGGAGAATCTTCCCGTGGCAGAGGCGAAGCTTTCCTGGCTGTTTCACATTTTAAGCGCGTCGGCACAGTTTAAAGAGACGCTCAGATATCGGGTGAGGCTGTTCGGAATCCCTGTTTATGACAGTGCAAGAGAGCCGAAGAAGAAAAAGGGACCGAAGAAGAAGACCGTAAAAAAGCAAAAAGCAACACGGAAGACTGTGCAGACGCACAAAACCGTGGAGGAACCGAGACTTGTCGGAAAGTGGGAGAACCCCCGCGAGGACGCGGAGGCATCGGGTTTAACAGATGACGGTAAGAGAGAACCGAATCCGACGGAAAATGAAGGGAACGTTCCGCCCGAACCGATGAAGCAGGATCATGCCGGACAGGAAATGTCGGATCAACAGATCGCACAGGAACGGGAAAGCAGAAATCCATTCCGGAAACTCTGGCGGAAGATCAAAGAATTTTGGGCGTTTTTAAAAAGACTTTGGCAAAAAATCATTGTTTTTCCTAAAAATCTTGCAGACAAGATCCGACATTTTCGGGATAGAATCACATATTATAAAGAATTTTTACAGCGCGAAGATCTGAAAAGGGTGATCACCCTGTGTAAGGGACTTTTGCAGGATCTGTGGAAGGATATCCGGCC
>JALFTO010000141.1 GCA_022779165.1 Lachnospiraceae bacterium | reverse complement strand
AAAAGTTACAAGTCCCACTTCGCACCTTCCGCAATATCTTTCTGCATCTGGTTCTTTAACTCCTCCAGGGAAGAGAATTTCATCTCGGGACGCTTAAAGGAAAGCAGATTCACGATAATGTCTTTCCCGTAAATATCCTCTGAGAAATCATACAGATATGTCTCTACTCCCATGACATTTTCGTTACTCACCGTAGGCTTACAGCCGATATTGCTGATACTCCTGTAATGGTCTCCCCGGTACGAAACCTGTGAATAGTAGACACCGTTCGGCGGCAGCAGCTTATCTGCATCCGGAATGAGATTTACCGTCGGCATACCGATCGTCCTGCCCAGCCTTTTTCCGTGAACCACCGTTCCCGTGATACTGTACGGGGCACCGATCAATTCTGCGACCCGCTCCATATTGCCCTTCTCAAGTTCCTCCCGGACAAAGCTGGAACTGATCTCCCGGCCATCCACACAGATCTTATCAACAATCTCAACCGTGAGCCCAAATCTCTTGCCGAGAGAAACGAGCAGTGCATGATCTCCTCTGCCACCTGATCCGAACGATACATCCGTCCCGGCGGCAACATAAGATGTGTGCATTTTATCGACAAGCACGGATTCCACAAAGCTTTCCGGCGACATGGCTGCCGTTTCCTCCGTCAGCGGAAATTCGATCAGCACATCAATCCCCATACGCTCAAAAATGCGGCGTTTTTCCGCGCGTGTTGTCACGCTGCGCACCGGATGCTTTCCGAAAAACTCTGCCGGAGAGGGATCAAACGTAAAAATGACCGCCTGCATACCTTCCTCTTTTTTCCGGATGACCCTGTCCAGCAGCTGTTTGTGCCCCCTGTGTATACCGTCAAAATTTCCGATTGACACAGCTGCAGGCTCCATTAGTTCAAATTCCGTTGTTCCCCGTATCAACAGCATTCCGTTTTTTGTCCTCTTTCGTCCGCTGCTTTCACAGAAACATCTTCACCGGCCGAAACCCTTTCTTTTCTTTATCATATCCATAAATACCATAGAATCTGCCATTCCCGTCATAAACACGGATCTCTTCCCCATGCCTGCAGGCTGCTTTCTCCTGTGACAGCACAAACTGCCCCGGGAACAGGTAATTGCCGTTCTGCACGGCTTTGATACCGCTTCCTGTCACAACAGCGTTCGGAAGCGCAGAAAACATCTGATCCACCGGAATCCAGATCGGATCTGTCTGCTCTCCACGCGCCCATTCCTCGATCTGTGACAGCCTCACGGCATCCGCCAGGGCAAAACTGCCGACTCTGGTACGAAGAAGACTGTCCATTGCTGCCCCGCAGCCAAGTCTTTCCCCGATATCATGGCATAGCGTCCTGATATAGGTTCCCTTGGAGCAGACCACCCGGATTTTGATCCGGGGCAGGCTCGGGCTGTCCTCGTCAGATTCTCCTGCGCTGCACTCCGGAAAGTCCATTTCCAGGATCTCAAGTTCTTCGATCATCACTCTGCGCGGCTTTCTTTCCACTTCTTTCCCCTGTCTCGCCAGCTCATAGAGTCTCTTTCCATTGACCTTACACGCCGAATACATCGGAGGGATCTGATCATATTCTCCGGCAAAGGACTGCACCGTCTCGCAGAGTTGCTTCGGTGTTATGTCAACCCTTTCCCTTGTCAGCACGGTTCCCGTCGTATCCTGTGTATCCGTGGATATACCTAACAAAAACTCTGCGACATACTCCTTACTCCTGTCCGTGAGCATATCACAAAGTTTTGTTCCGTTTCCGAGGCATACCGGGAGGACGCCCTCCGCCTCCGGATCCAGCGTTCCCGTGTGCCCGATCTTTTTCTGCTTTAAAATTCCCCGGAGCTTTGCCACCACATCATGAGAAGTAAAGCCCTTTTCCTTGTATACATTGATGATACCGTTAATCAATTTGTTTCCCCATTCAACTGTCTCTCAATATGTAACGACAGGTTATTGATCACATCATGGAATGTCCCTTTCATGGTGCATCCCGCCGCCTTCTTGTGGCCGCCGCCGCCAAAGTATGATGCCACCTTTGCAACGTCCACCCTGTCGGTTGAGCGCATGCTCACCTTATATTCCAGATTGTCCGTCTCATACATAAAGACAGCGCATTCCACGCCCTTGATGATCTTTAACTGATTCACAATTCCGTCCAGATCCTTCGGTGTCACATGATAAAATTCCATCAGCTTGCGGTCCACCGCACTGACGATACATCTGCCGTCCAGGAACATAATGCTCTCAAGAAGCGCCCTGCCCATGATCTGATTCTGCCAGTATGTCTTCTGGTAAAAGCTCTCCTCAATCAGCGTGGAAAAATCAAAGCCATATTCCAGCAGATCGGCCGCAATTCTCATGGTCTTCGGCGATGTGTTGGAATACTGGAACACACCGGTATCATGAATGATCCCTGTGTAGATCGCCATGGCGATATCCCGATCCATCTGCTCCTTGTCAAGCAAGTCATATATCAGCTCGCTCGTGGAGCTGGCGGTCGGCACGACATAATTCACTCTGCCGCAGCCGAGATTGCTGATGTGATGATCGACATTGATGGTTTTCTTTGCCTGTTCAAACAGCTTCTCTGCAAACCCGAGTCTGCTCTTCTCGCAGTCCAGCGCAAAGAACACATCATACACCTTATCCTCCGATGCCTCAGTCTGTATCTGCTCTATCCCTTTGATCGCGCCGAACGTTTCCGGAGGCTGCTCCAAATATACGCTCACCTCCGTCCCCGCTTCCGTGATCTTTTGTAAATACAGATACAGCGCCATCGCCGAACCGACACAGTCACCGTCCGGTCTGATATGCCCGCTGATACCGATCGAGCGAGCGCCTTTTATCTCTTCTGTTAATTGAAACATATAATCACTTCCTCATAAATTTCAATCTTGTAACTGTTCTGTACCTTCACTGATCTGAATCAGTTACTCAATCTTTTCATCAGGAATCCTTCCCTGACTCCATATTGTTGATCTCGTCTATCTTTCTGGACATATTCACGCCATACTCGATGGACTGATCCAGCACAAACCGGATCTCCGGTGTGTTGCGCAGATTGATCTCCTTCGCAAGCTTGCTTCGGATAAAACCTTCTGCGCTTTTTAAGCCAGCCAGCGTATCCTTCTGCGCATCTGTGTCTCCCAGCACACTGATCCACGCCTTACAATTCTTCAGATCCGGTGCCACTTCCACCGCCACCACCGAGGTGAGCGGAGCAATGCGGGGATCCTTGATCTCTCCCCGGATAATCTCCGCCAGCACACGCTGCACCTCACCGTTGATCCGTGTATTTTTTACACTGTTCTTTCTCATATTCTACTCTTTTCCGGCTGCCCGGATATCCTATCTGGGCACCTCTACCATGATATAGGCCTCAACGATATCAAGCTCCTGCATCTGATCAAAGCCCTCAAATACAAGACCGCACTCGAAGCCTGCTTTTACTTCCTTCACATCATCCTTGAAACGCTTCAGGGATGCCAGTTTGCCTTCAAAGATCTGCTCGCCCTCTCTGGAGATACGTATCTTGCAGTCTCTCTGGAACACACCGTCAAGCACATAGGAACCTGCAATATTGCCGACTGCGGACGCCTTGAAGATCTGACGTACCTCCGCGTGTCCGATCACCTTCTCCTCGAACACGGGATCCAGCATACCCTTCATTGCCGCTTCCACATCCTCGATGGCCTGATAGATGACCTTATAGAGCCTTACATCCACGCCCTCACGCTCAGCAGTTGTCTTAGCTGTTGCATCGGGACGCACATTAAAGCCGATGATGATCGCATTTGAGGCGGAAGCAAGGATAACGTCGGATTCGTTGATGGCACCTACCCCGCCGTGGATGCATTTCACGACAACTTCCTCGTTGGAAAGTTTCAGCAGACTCTGCTTCACAGCTTCCACACTACCCTGCACATCCGCTTTGACGATAATGTTCAATTCTTTCAGATTACCCGCCTGGATCTGTGTAAACAGATCATCCAGAGACATCTTGGACTTCGTCTCCTCCAGCATTTTCTCTTTATTCTGTGCCAGATAGGTCTCTGCATAGGACTTGGCTGTCTTATCGCTGTCGTGGGCAATGATAACCTCTCCCGCGCTCGGCACATCGGAAAGACCGAGAATCTCCACAGGAGTGGAAGGCCCTGCCTCCTTTACCCTGCGTCCCTTATCATCCACCATCGCACGTACCTTGCCGTGAGCGGAACCGGCGGACACAAAATCACCTACGTGCAGCGTACCCTTCTGAACCAGAACCGTAGCCACGGGACCGCGTCCCCTGTCAAGCTCTGCCTCGATCACGAGACCTCTCGCGCGGCGCTTTGCATTTGCCTTCAGCTCCAGAATTTCCGCAGTCAGCAGGATAGTTTCAAGCAGTGTATCCAGACCTTCTCCCGTCTTTGCGGACACCGGAACGAACTCTGTGCTTCCGCCCCAGTCTACCGGGATCAGCTCATACTCCGTCAATTCCTGCTTCACACGGTCCACATTTGCTCCGGGCTTATCAACCTTATTCACCGCCACGATGATCTCAATTCCGGCAGCCTTTGCATGATTGATCGCCTCGACTGTCTGCGGCATGACACCATCATCCGCAGCAACCACCAGGATCGCGATATCCGTAGAATTTGCACCACGCATACGCATCGCGGTAAATGCCTCGTGTCCCGGCGTGTCGAGGAATGTGATCTTCTGATCGTTCACATTCACGGTGTATGCGCCGATATGCTGTGTGATACCGCCTGCCTCTCTGTCTGTGACATTCGTCTTCCGGATCGCATCAAGCAGCGAAGTCTTACCGTGATCAACATGACCCATAACACAGATAACCGGAGGTCTCGGAGTCATATCCTCGGCATTTTCCTCCTCCTCTTTCAGGAGTTCCTCGATCACATCCACCTTGACTTCCTTCTCACAGATAATCTCATATTCGATTGCAATTTCCTCTGCGGTCTCAAAGCTGATCTCCTGATTGACCGTAACGATCTGTCCCTGCATAAACAGCTTCTTCACGATCGCAGAAGGCTGGATCTTCATCTTGTCGGCAAGTTCTTTGATCGTCAGGGTCTCAGGCAACGTGATCGTCTTGATCTGCTCTTCCTGTTTCTCCTCTACCTTCTTCTCGGGCTTGATAAACCTGCCCGGCTTGTTGCCCTTTCCTTTGCCCTTCTCATTGCCGTCCTCGTAGATCGCATCCTTTCTGGAGCGCTTATCTCTCTCCTGATCCTGACGACGCTTTCCTTCCTCTCTATGGGGCTTCTCTACCTCTTTGATCGAGGTGTCGGGAGCAAATCCCTTACCCGGCGCAGGCTTGCGGAATCGATTGTCCTCCCTGCCATTTCCTCTCTCAGGGCGTCCGCTATTGTTAAAGCTCCGATTACGATCCCCGCCGCCCGGAGCAGCGCTGCGATCCCTGTTATAACCCGTATTGCCTGTGCGATTATCCGTCTGACGGTTTCTGTTATCATAGTTTCCACCCGTTCTCTCCTGCGGTCTTCTGTCTCGGTTATCCTGTGGTCTTCTCTCCTGAAGCGGCCTGGTTCCTCTGTTATCCTGTGTAGCCTGCGTTCTCTCCTGCACGCCCTGTGATCTGCTCTCCGGTGTGCTCTGCGGTCTCTCCTGCCTTCTCGGCTGCGGGTTACTCTTGACCATATCTACGGAAGGCGTCGGAGACGGCGGTGTCAGCGGTTTGATCAACGGCCTGCGGATACCGTTATCCCTGTTATTATTGTTGTAGCCGCCGTTATTTCTTCTGTCATTTCCCATAGGAGGTCTCTGTCCCCCCTGCATCTTGCTGTTGTGGGGATTGCTGACAAAAATAATATTCTTTTTCTTCTTTACCGGTGCTTCTGCCTTGTGTGCCGGCTGTTTCTGTTCGTCCGGCTGTCTCGGCGCCTCAGCAGTTTTTTCCGGCTTGGTCTCTGCCGCCTTTACCGGTTTTGCTTCCGCCGTCTCAGCCTTAGGTTCCGAAACAATGACTTTCTTCTCCGGTGCATCAGTTTTCTTTTCCACTGTCTCAGCCTTCGGCTCCGAAGTCTGTTTTGCTCCGAATTCCTTTCTCACCATATCGGCCACATCCTCCTCAACGGAGCTCTGTGCCGCTTTTGCCTCAATTCCTTTATTCTGTAAGAAAGCAAGAATTTCTTTGCTCTGTTTATCCAGTTCTTTTGCAAGTTCATGTACTTTCACTTTCGCCATGCTCGCTACCTCCATTAGTTATCTTCACATTCCAGATTTTTTATGATATTTGATGCAAATCCTTCGTTTGTCACTGCGAGAGATGCCCTCATCTCTTTTCCGATACAGTGACCGAGTTCTTCCTTGCCGCCGTATAGCCGAAAAGGGACTTCATAAAAGCTGCACATATTTTGAAACATCTTTTTGGTATTATCCGATGCTTCCGCGCTGACGATCACCAGACATGCCTTGCCGTCCTTGACCGCTTTTTCCGTTGCGAACTCACCGCTGACCACATTCCGCGACCTCGCCGCAAGCCCCAACAGGGAAAACACTTTATTTCGTACCACTGTCCTCAAACTCCTTTTCCAGGCTCTCATAAATTTCTTCCGGAATGCTCATGTGGAAGGAACGCTCCAGCCCTTTGTTCTTCCGCGCCTTTTTCAGGCATTCTGCGGAAATACACAGGTAAGCGCCTCTCCCGTTCTTTTTACCGGTTACATCCAGGACAATGTGATCCTCCGCTGTCTTTAAGACGCGCATCATCTCTTTTTTGCTCTTCATCTCGCCGCAGCCCACACACTGTCTCATGGGAATTTTCTTACTCATCCTCGGATTCGTATGTCTCTTCCTCTACATACTCTCCTTCCTCATACTCGCCCTGATACTCCTCGTCGTACTCTTCCTCATCATACTCGTCATCCACATAATCCTCGTAACGGAAGCCGGGCGTATCCTTTGCCTGCGTCTCACTCTTGATATCTATCTTATAACCGGTTAACTTGGCAGCCAGTCTGGCGTTCTGTCCCTCCTTGCCGATCGCCAGGGAAAGCTGATAATCGGGCACTACAACTTTTGCAGTCTTTTCATCCGGATCAGCGAACACAGCCACAATCTTTGCCGGGGACAGTGCGTTCTGGATCAGATTTCCGGGGTTCTCATCCCAGTTGATGATATCAATCTTCTCACCGCGCAGTTCCTCCACAATGGCATTGACTCTGGCGCCGTTCATACCAACGCAGGCACCGACAGCATCCACGTTGGGGTTGGTGGACCATACTGCAAGCTTCGTTCTGCTTCCGGCCTCTCTGGCAATGCTCTTGATCTCAACCGTGCCGTCCTTGATCTCTGTTACCTCTTCCTCAAACAGACGCTTCACCAGTTCCGGATGAGTACGGCTCACCAGAATCCTCGGTCCCTTAGGTGTATTCTTCACTTCCAGGATATAGACTTTAATTCTCTCGGTCGCCTTGAATACCTCACCTTTTACCTGCTCGCTCTCGTTCAGAATGGCGTCCGCCTTACCCAGATTGATGCTGATATTTCTGCCGAGGTATCTTTGTACCACACCTGTCACAACATCCTTTTCCTTCTCAAAATACTGATTGTAGATCACGCTGCGCTCTTCCTCACGGATCTTCTGAAGGATCACATTCTTGGCATTCTGTGTTGCGATCCTGCCGAATTCCTTGGATTTGATCTCAACATGAATGATATCACCCAGCTGTGCATTCTTGGAGATTGCCTGTGCATCCTCAAGAGAGATCTGCAGGCAGTCATCCTCCACCTCTTCCACGACCTCTTTCTCCGCATAGCAGAGGAAATCGCAGGTATCACGATCGATCTCCACCTTGATATTGTCAGCCTTTCCGAAATGATTCTTGCAGGCTGTCAGCAGTGAATTCTCAATCGCCTCGAACAGTGTCTCCTTACTGATCTCCTTCTCTTTTTCCAAAATGTCCAGTGCTTCCATCAATTCTTTGTTCATTTTCCAGTTTCCTCCTAAACTTGGTTGTTTTCTCTTATCTTTCTAAAAATCCAGCGCCAGTCTGATGAGTGCCACATCACTCCTGTCAAACTTCATCTCACCGGTTTGCATCTCTATCGTAACGGTGTCCTGATCAAATGCTCTCAGGACGCCGGAAAATTCCTTCTGTTTCTCAATCGGCTTATAAGTCTTTATTTCCACTTCCTGTCCGATACTCTTTGCAAGATGTTTATCCTTCTTCAGTGTCCTGCCGAGTCCCGGGCTGCTGACCTCCAGAATGTAAGCGTCCGCGATATAGTCCTCCTCATCCAGCCTGTCGGAAAGTGCTCTGCTCACCGTCTCGCAGTCCTGAATGGTCACGCCGTCCGGCTTGTCAATGTAACACCGCAGATACCAGTCACTTCCCTCTTTGACATACTCCACGTCATAGACGGACACTCCCACAGCCTCCGCTATCGGCGTAAGCAGTTCCTCCGTGCGGCTCTCATAATCTCTTTTTGCCACTGTCTCACCTCTCCCTATTCAACAAGAAAGAGTGGTTTGTCAACCACTCTTTCTTATCATCTCTATTCATATCATAGACATTCTAGCACTGTAAAACCAGAAATGCAACAGCTTTTGAAATATTTTTGCGAATATTTAGCGAATTCTTCGTCCTTTTATTCCGGGTTCATAAAATGAAATATTGCCTCAGCATCATGTGTTCCTTCTTTTTCTATTGCAGAACAGATTTTTGCAATTGTCTCCATGTTTTCTTCCAGTTCATCTGCCATCTGCTCCATGATTTTAGCTTTATCCAACTTTTTACAGACCTGTTTGATTACGCAAATTGTTTCTCCTTCATTCAGCATGATCCGTTCCGCAAGATTCATGTCTGCTGTCCACCTGCCGGAATCCTCATAATACACGATTGGCAGAATGGGCGGATACTTGAACCCTTTGGTTCTGACGATATCCTTATTCCCTGTCTGATTCTTCATCTCGCGCTCATAATCGATCCAGATGAAAACCATGTAACGCAACAGCTGCATGATTACATTATAATCCACCCTCGACTTATGTTCAATAAGTGAAATAAGAAAAAACGGTTTTTCATTTCCTTTCAGGTGAATCTTTTTGACAACGTCCGAGTCCCGTTCCTCCTCAAACATAGGGACATATCTGTCCGTCACATCCTCAATGTCCTCCGCCTGCACATCCTTTAAGATCTCCAGACCGGAATAATTGCGCAGCAGCTGGGATACCAGTTCCTCGTTTCCGAAGATCAGTTTAGCGCTGCTGTCTCCTTTTTTCGTATTGTTCATACGATTCCTCCTTTTTGCCACAAGCAGAGGGAATGCATTCAGACATCCTTCGTCCGGTATCGACAGCCTTGCAGAGATTTCAGAATCCACAAAGAAAAAGAACCGACGCCCGGCAAAGCTTTTGCCAACGCGTCGATCCCATCGTATCTTTTCTATTCTTCTGTTGCCATCTGTCTGATCCGTTCCATCGCTTTTGCCATCGGCGGCAGGCAGATCACGATCAGTGTCAGAATCATTTCCGTCATCAGATATGCTCCGTTATATAAGAAGGAATAGGTTGCTGCTCCCATCCCTTCCGGTGCATAGGCCGCAAAGAAAAGAACCCCTGAGAAGAATGCAAACACATATCTCCCCAGGACGCCTGCTATGTAGCCCAGAACAAGTCCATGCTTCTTCCCTGCAAAAAATCCGGCTAATCCGAGTGCCCCAAATGCAAGCGGATAATCGACAAGCATCTGCGGAACCGTATAAAAGATAGGTTCAATAACAAACTGCAGCAGTCCATATGCCATTCCGGTCATGATTCCGGCGAACGGACCATACCAGTAGCCGATCAGTACGATAAAGAGCATACTGAAAAATGTCACAGATCCGCCCATCGGCATATCAATCATCTTAATCCTGGAAGCCACTACTGCAATCGCCACCGCCATCGCTGAAAAAGTAAGCTGCTTTGCCGTGAGTTTGAACGATTTACTGCCGGACTGAATGCGGTACACAATGAGGGCTGCCGCGATCATGACAACGATTGCAATCACTACGGTTCCCACTCCTATGTTGGTCATCCTGACTGCGTCATCTCCCCACTCGTCGGTCGGAAGATAAAAGAGATTTGTTAAAAGATTCATAAAAAAAGTCCTCCTTACAATTGCGCAAAGAGGGTCCACATCTGAAAAAATGCTTCCTTACGCCGGTATTACCCGGTTCAAGTAATGAGGGTTAGGATGACTATGCCATCCAATCTCAGCGATGTGCTCCCCTAGCGTGTTATGATATTTTTGTTCCACTAATACTATAGGCAGTCCGGGTAGGGATGTCAAGGGAAAAAGTCATCGCTATCCGTTGCATACTGTTCCATATTTATTTGCATCTCTTTTCCTCTCCCTTTTATTCCGGATTCATAATGCGAAATATTGCCTCGGCATCATGCACTCCTACTTTTTCTATTGCAGAACAGATTTTTGCGATTGTCTCCATGGTTTCTTCCAGTTCATCTGCCATCTGCTCCATGGTTTTGCCTTTTTCGAGCTTTATACAAACCAGTTTGATTAATCGGATTGTTTCTCCTTCAGTTCTCCCTTCAGCCCTTCCTTCAGCCCTTGCTTCCCTTCTGACTGCCGGCACATCATAGCCTTTGAAATTTTCAAACAATTCTCCCATGCACTCACTATTTCATTCAATCACAAAAATATTCTATATCATCTACGATTCCCTGCATAAATTCCCCACCACTGCACACCCTATCCTCGAAAGGATGGTATACTATGAACGACGAAGAAATAAT
>JALFTO010000233.1 GCA_022779165.1 Lachnospiraceae bacterium | reverse complement strand
GAAGACAGCTCGAGTGCTGGTGATCTGCGTCATTACATTCTGCGCTGACTGGAGTTGTATCGCAGTGTTGGCGATTCTGGAGATCGGGAGTAACAGGGGAGATTTCAAGAAACAGATGCGCGGCATGATGGAATGGGTATTCTGGTATGCCCTGGTGTATGTGATTTTCGTCAATCCGGTGTATGGAGTGATCCAGATGTTCACGGCACTGACCATTCCTCTTCTGAGCCGGTACAACGGCACGAGAGGAAACTGGAAAGGCATGAAGTGGTTCTTCTATGTGTATTATGTGGCACATCTTGTCATCTGCGGCTACATCCGGGTGGCGCTGCACGGCAATATCGGCGTGATGATCGGGGGATAAGGGATATTTGTTTAAGGGAGAAAGAGGAATGAAAGAGAAAGTAAGACAAATCGTATTGTCCTCCGGCGCAGATGTGTGTGGTATTGCCGGTATGGAGCGCTTTGAGAAGGTACCGGAAGGATTCCGTCCGGTCGATATATGGGAAAATTGCAGATCGGTCATCTGTCTGGGCATTGCGTTGCCGAATGGACTGTTGGCTGTGCCGCCGCGTCTGATCTACGGGCATTATAACGGCATGGTATGCGAACAGGCGGACAGGGCAGCACTGCGCAGTGCCAAGGAAATTGAGAAACTCGGAGCACTGGCGGTTCCGCTGCCGGGTGACGGACCGTATGAGTATTGGGATGAACAGACAAAGACAGGGAAAGGACTTGTCTCCGTGAAAGAGATTGCCGTGGCGTGCGGTCTGGGACAGCTGGGAAAGAATACGATACTGTTGAACCCTCAATATGGAAGCATGCTGAACATGAGTGTTATCCTGACGGATCTGGAGTTGGAATCCGATCCTTATGCGGAGAGTATCTGTATTCCGGGGTGTCATAAGTGCGTTGAGAATTGTCCGGCACATGCGATCAGCGGGAATGGCAGTGTGGATCAGTTGGCATGCAGGGAAATGACCTATCACAAAACGGCAAGGGGATTTGATACGGTAGACTGCAATCAGTGCCGGACGATCTGCCCGATGCGGTTCGGAAAAAGTCGGGTTTAGAGGGGAGAAAAGATGAATCTGATCATACATGATTTGACAAAAGAACAGTGGGAGGCGCTTGATCTCCCTATATCGGAAAACACAAGGATCATATCCGATAACGGAACGATCCATAAATGTATCGGCTGTTTTGGCTGCTGGATCAAGACGCCGGGACAGTGTATCATTCCGGATGAATATCAGAGGATGGGCGAGCTTCTGGCAAAGGCGGAAGAAGTGACAGTGATCAGCAGATGCAGCTTCGGCGGCTACAGCTCCTTTGTGAAAAATGTACTGGACCGCTCGATTCCTTATATTCTTCCTTTCTTTGAGATCCGGAAAGGGGAGATGCATCACAAATCAAGATATGAGAATCATTTGGCATTCACCAGTATTTTCTACGGTGATGACATCACGGAGGCGGAAAGAGAGACTGCAGGAAAACTGGCGAAAGCAAACGCTTTGAATTATAACGGTACGGCAAAGAGTGTCATATTTGTGAGCGGGATAGAGCAGCTGAAAGGAGTCGTTCAATGATCTTATTATTAAATTGCAGCTTCAGAGGGCAAAACAGCAATTCCAAATATTTCCTGGAGAGCGTTGCATCGCTTTGTACAAAGCCATGTGAGATCTTGCAGTTGAATCAGCTTCACGGAACGACAGAACTGCAGGAGAAGTTACGCGAAGCAGAGGCGTTTGTTCTGGGCATGCCGTTATATGCGGATGGTGCACCTGCCCAGGCAGTGGAGCTTATGGAGAATCTGTATGCACAGGCGAAGAATCAATTTCCTGCAAAGCCTGTCTATGCGGTGACCAATCTCGGATTCTATGAAAGCAGACAGTTGCATCTCCTGCTTAAGATCATCAAGAACTGGTGTGTGAAAATGGGTATGGCGTACAGTGGCGGTCTGGCGATCGGTGGCGGAGAGATGATGGGCGGACTCAGGAATGTTCCGCTGGATCAGGGACCGAACAAACAGATGGGAGAGGGCATGAAAAAGCTGGCGGAAGCCATTTGCGCCGGAAAAGCGATAGAGGACATCTACGTGCATCCGTCCTATTTCCCGAGAGCATTATATATGATGGCGGCGAGTGCGGGCTGGAACAGTCAGCGTAAGAAAAACGGTCTGACCAAGAACGACCTGTACAGGAGGATGGGATGAACGCAGAGAATATCTTCGGTTTTGTAATTTATGCATTGGTGGCACTGTTTATGATGGGGATCGGGATCGTGCAGATAAAGAGCAGGAAGCCGGTTGCATTTTATTCAGGAGAAAAACCTCCGAAAGCGGAGGAACTTACCGATGTGTCAGCCTGGAACAGAAAACATGGAATGATGTGGCTGGTCTATGGAATCATCATTTTGCTTTCCTTCCTGATCGGCGCCCGGATCGGGGACTCCGTATGGGCAGCTGTGCCGATGATCGGCGGTGTACTTGTTCCTGTCATTTTTATGATCCGGTATCACAATCGGTTGAGAAAGCAATATTTACGAAGCAATTTGGATGGAGAAAAACAATAATGATAAGAGCAATGATAAAAGAAGATATTCCTGCATGCGCAGACATTTTATGCAGGGTATATAACAATGAATTAAGCACAAGGATTTTTAGAAAGATAGGAGCTATATGGAAAGATATATCGCATTATTACGAGGCATTAATATAAGTGGGAAAAATAAGATCGCGATGGCGCAGCTGAAAGCCGGTTTTGCGGAATCCGGTTTTACAGAGGTCTCTACATATCTTAATAGCGGTAACGTTGTCTTCTCGAGTGATTGTCATGACGAAGCGGTCCTTGCGGATACGATAGAGACGATGATCAGGAACCGGTTTGCGTTGGAGATCCCAGCTTTGGTGATTCGGCAGCAGGTACTCAAAGAAATGCTGAACAATGCACCGGATTGGTGGGGAGAGGATAACAAGGAAATTTACGACAATCTCATATTTATGCTGCCACCGCTCACTTATGAGAAATTATATGAGGAGATCGGTGAGCCGAAAGCGGAGTATGAGCGAGTGCAGCAATACAGGGAGGTGATCTTCTGGTCCTTTGACCGGAAGAACTATCAAAAGACGAACTGGTGGTCAAAGACGGCCAGTTCGGGTGTGAGTGACAGGCTTACGATCCGTACGGCAAATACAGTAAGGAAAATAGCGGAGATGTGA
>JALFTO010000125.1 GCA_022779165.1 Lachnospiraceae bacterium | reverse complement strand
CGATCGTGGAAGAGATCGGCAGAGAGATCAATGAACATATCAATTTTATGGACGAAGAGGGATATATTGTAGCGAGTACGGATCCCGCCAGGCTCGGTACGCTCCACACAGGAGCCAAGAGGGTGATTGAGGAGCGCCTGCCGGAGCTGTATATCACGAAAGAGATGGAGAATGCTACGACAAGGAAGGGAATCAATCTCCCGATTACGATCAGAGGAGAGATCGTCGGAGTAATCGGTATTACCGGAGAGAAGGAGCGTGTGGCTGGGTATGGAAATATTGTCCGTCGGATGACGGAGATCATGGTGGAGGATAACCGGCTGAAGGACCGCAGGAGATATGACAGACGTGTCAGGTACAGGTTTATCGAGGAGTGGATTGCGAAATCAGATTTGACATACGATCGCAGTTTTGTGGAGAGAGGATACCGGCTGGGCATTGATGTGCAGCGTCCCCGCCGTGCGCTTGTGGTTCATTTCCGGAGATACTCGCAGTTGTGCGGCACACCGGAAGGTCAGAAACGTCTGGAAGAGATGGAGGCAACGATCCGCCATTTTGTAGACAAGGAAGAGGGGGTGCTCTATCTCAGGGAACCGCCCAAACAGATCTGTCTTGTGGAGGAGTGCAGTGATGATAAGATGCGGGAACTTGCATGTCATATCCGAAAACTGGTTTATGAGAAGTATCAGGAAAAGGTATTGATCGGCATTGATGCAGGTCATGGAAGCGTACATATCCGTCAGATGTGCGATCAGGCACAAAAGGCGGTGGAGAACGGCAGGGACAGTGACATCATTTTTTATGGGGATCTCTGTGTCGAGCTTTTCCTCAACGAGATATCGGATAAGGCGATGGAAGAGTATCTGAACAAGCTGTTTCCGGACGCAGAAGTGGAAGAGATGGATCAGTATATGAATCTGATCGCGGTCTTTTTTGAACAGGGAGGCTCGATCGGAAAAATGGCGGATGCCTTATATATGCACAAGAATACGATCCAGTATAAGTTGAAAAAGTTGGAAAACTTAAGTGGAAAGGATATCCGGACACCGGAGGGGGCGGGGATATTCTATATGGCGCTTCAATTTTATAATAGAACAAAAAATGATTCAAATATATGTTACAGGTAACATTTACAAAGCAAAAATTTTATATTATCTTAATAAATAGTTACAAAGCAATATGAGATGGGGGTCAAAAATCATACATATTGCACAAAACTATATGATGTATACACAGGAGGGAAAAAGTATGACAGGAATTCCATTTTTGATCGTGTTTATTCTGGCTATCGTTGTCATGATAATTATGATCAGCAAATTCAAGATTCATCCGTTCTTATCCATCATGCTCGTTTCGATGGTGCTTGGATTGATCGGAGGTATACCGTGGGCAAATACGACAGATGCCGACGGAAATACCATTAACGGTATCGCAACCGTTATCGGCGCAGGCTTCTCATCCACCTTTACCAGCATCGGTATCGTAATTATCTTCGGTGCCATGATCGGTACGTTCCTTGAGGCAACCGGAGCAGCATTGAAGCTGGCTGATATGGTGGTCAATCTGGTTGGACCGAAGCATCCCGAGCTGGCAATCGAGCTGATGGGCTGGGTGGTATCTATTCCGGTATTCTGCGATTCCGGTTTCGTAGTACTCAATCCGATCCGTAAGGCAATGGTAAAGAAGACAGGGACATCCTCAGTAGCCATGACAGTATGTCTGTCGGCAGGTCTGTATGCATCCCATGTATTTATCCCGCCGACACCCGGTCCGATCGCAGCAGCGAACACAATGGGCGTTGGAGAGCATCTGCTCCTGGTTATGGGTCTTGGTGCGATCGTGTCGATCCCGGCATTGGCAGGCGCATATTTCTATGCAAAATATATCGGCGGAAAGATTAAGGCCAATGATGAGGCTGACAGCGTAAATGAAGGCGAAGTGGTTCAGAGCTATGAGGAACTGGTAGCATCCTTTGGCAAACTGCCGAGCGGATTCATGAGTCTGGCTCCGATTATCGTTCCGATCCTTCTGATGGCTCTTTCCAATGTTTCTTCTATTCTGAAATGGTCCGGCGCACTGGCTACAGCATGCAGCTTCCTTGGCACCCCGATCATCGCATTGGCGGTAGGTGTTGTGTTCGGCATTATCCTGCTGGTACAGAATGGCAAGGCAGACAAGCTTTATGATCTGACGAATGAAACACTCAAGACAGTTGGACCGATCCTGTTCGTAACGGCAGCAGGCGGTGTGCTTGGCAAGGTGATCGCTTCCACAAGCATCGTAGCGTTTATCACAGACAATGCAGCGACGCTGCAGACGATCGGTATCTTCTTCCCGTTCCTGCTGGCTGCAATCCTGAAGACGGCACAGGGATCCTCCACCGTGGCAATCACTACGACGGCAGGTATCATGGCTCCTCTTCTGGCACCTCTGGGAATGGCTTCCGTACCGATGACTGCACTCTGCGTAATGGCAATCGGAGCAGGCGCTATGACAGTATCACATGCGAACGATTCTTACTTCTGGGTTGTATCTAACTTTGGTGGTATGACTCCGGATCAGGGATATAAGACACAGACCATGGCAACATTGGTAGAAGGTATCTGCGCTATGGCAGGAATCTTCGTACTGTCACTTTTCATTCATTAAAAATGATTAAGAAGAAATAGAAGACAGACAAAAGCCGGAGTAGGTATTATGCCAGCATCCGGCTTTTGTTGTCAGCGGGGAGATAAACATGAGACTTCGTGAGGATGCAGATCAGATTATCAAATTATCAATTCAGGCAGTGCTGCCCGATGAGGCGGTAGCCAAGGCGCTGCAGGGGAAAGATTTTGGTGATGGGAAAATATATATGGTGGCTGCAGGGAAAGCCGCATGGCAGATGGGCAAGGCTGCTGCGGATATTCTGAAGGACAGGCTGGAAGCAGGAATTGTCGTGACAAAATATGATCACGTAAAAGGAGAAATTTCCAAAACGCATTGCTTTGAAGCGGGACATCCGGTGCCGGATGCGAATTCCTTCAAGGCGACACAGGCGGCGCTTGAGTTGGTGGCGCAGGCAGGAGAGAGTGATACGGTTGTATTTCTGCTGTCAGGCGGCGGATCGGCATTGTTTGAAAAGCCGTTGATTCCGGCGGAGGAGTTGACGGATATCACAGAACAACTCCTGGCATGTGGAGCAGATATCGTGGAGATGAACACAGTTCGCAAACGTCTTTCGGCAGTGAAAGGAGGGCGTTTTGCCCTGGCGTGTGAACCGGCGCAGGTATTCAGTGTTGTTCTCAGTGATATTCTGGGTGATCCGCTGGATATGATCGCTTCCGGGCCGGCTTATCCGGACAGCTCCACCTGTGAGGAAGCGATCGCAGTAGCAGAGAAGTATAAACTTCGTCTGAGTAAAGAGGCATGGGATCTGCTTAAGCAGGAGACGCCGACAGAACTGCATAATGTGGAAACACAGATTACCGGCAGTGTGACAAATCTGTGTAAGGCTGCCGCCACAGCGTGTAAAAAATTGGGCTATGAGCCGATCATCCTGACAGATCAGTTGAACTGTGTTGCCAGAGAAGCAGGCGCTTTTATGGCAGCCATCGCAAAGACACATCAGGATACATCGAGAAGCCTTGCTTTTATTGCGGGCGGTGAAACGGTGGTTCATCTGACCGGCAAAGGAAAGGGCGGGCGTAATCAGGAGCTGGCTCTGGCGGCTGCAGAGGGAATTGCAGGACTTAAGGACACGGCTGTGTTCAGCGTCGGAAGTGATGGTACGGATGGTCCCACGGATGCAGCTGGCGGTTACAGTGACGGTGACACGAAGCGTAAGCTGGAGGAACAAAACCTTTCTGTATTTGCTGTGTTGCAGGATAATGATGCCTACCATGCACTGCAGAAAACCGATGGGCTGATCATCACGGGCGCCACCGGTACAAATGTGAATGACGTAGCGGTTTTATTGATAAAAAGATGATGCACAAAAGCCTTATAAGCGTTATAATGGCAAAAGGCGGCAATCATATGTGATGAAAACAGATTCACAGAGGAGACGGATTTGCTCCTCTGTGTTTTTTTGATAGAATTTGGACAGACCGCCCGACAGTACAGATTAGGGGAAATCAGATGAACACAGGAAATGAAAATTTAAGGTGGTATGCGAAGGGCTTAAAAGACGGATTTCCAATCGGAATGGGATATTTCGCGGTGGCCTTTGCGCTGGGCATCACGGCAAAAAAGATCGGCATGACACCGCTTCAGGCAGGCGCTATGTCAGCCCTGATGGTGGCATCGGCAGGACAGTTTGCGGCGATGACGGTCATTGCGGCGGGAGGAGGGTATCTGCAGATGGCGGTGACGACGCTGATCGTCAATCTGAGATATCTGCTCATGTCGTGCGCGCTCTCACAGAAGATGAAGCCGGAAACCGGGATCCTGCACCGGATGGCGATGTCGTACGGAATCACGGATGAGATCTTCGGAATCGCAGTTTCTGTGGACGGCAGGCTGAATCCATTTTATAATTATGGTGCGATCTCCATTTCCGTTCCGGGATGGACGCTGGGGGCATTCTTAGGGGCTTCTGTCGGTGCGATCCTTCCGAAGAGTGTGGAGAATGCGCTCGGAGTGGCGCTTTACGGGATGTTTCTTGCCATTATTATACCGGAATCGAGGAAAAATAAGTTTGTCGCAGGGATTGTGATGATCTCTATGATCTTAAGCTGTATATTTGCTGTTGTGCCATGGCTGAGCACGATATCTTCCGGCATGCGGATCATCCTGCTGACGGTAGTGATCTCGGCTGCGGCTGCGCTGATCCGTCCGGTGGAAGGAGAGGAGGGAGATGTTCATGGAGAATAATATTGTAATCTATTTTGCGGTGGCGGCTGCGACGATCTATCTGATCCGTGTGCTTCCCATGACGCTGATCCGCAAAGATATTAACAGCAGATTTCTGCGTTCATTCCTGTACTATGTTCCCTATGTGACGCTGGCGGTTATGACGTTCCCGGCGATCGTCTCAGCGACGGGGAGTCCGGTGTCCGGATGGGCGGGGTTTATTACGGGGCTTGTGCTCGCATATGTGGACGGCAATTTGTTTCGTGTGGCGATCGGCTCCTGTGTGGTAGTGTATGTGGCGGAACTTTTGATCCGCTGATGGGAAACCTATAAATATTTTTTTAAAAGGAGGCAATGAAAATGGATCAATTTGTAGAAAAGAAGAGAACGCTGTTTTTTGGACTGCCGTGGACATTTACCACGTATTCCATCAATGAAGAGCTTTTGAAGAAGAAAGAGGGATTGTTTACGCTCAAGGAAGACAGCTGCTATCTGTATAAGATTCAGGATGTGACTTTGACAAAAAGCCTGATGGAGAGACTTTTCGGGCTTTCCACAATCATCTGTTATGCCGGGGATACGACAGATCCGACACTGGAATTAAAGCATATCCGGAACGGTGAGAAGATCAGGGATTATCTGGTGAAGACCTCAGATGAGGAACGGATCAGGAGGAGAACCGTCAATACGCTGAATATCAATGCAGATGATCTGGATGATATCATCCAGTAAAAGAGGGATTTATGGAGAACGCGTATAAACTGGAATTTGCGGAGGAACAGGCAGGGAGTTTGTCTTTGAGCTGCTGCGGCTGCTCCAAGACAGAGCCACTCCACAGCTTCGGACCGGCTCTGAAGCCCCATTTCCTCATTCATTTTGTTCTGAACGGAAAAGGAATGTTCTCAACCGGCAATAAAGAATATTTCCTGGAGGCAGGGCACGGATTCCTGATCGAGCCGGGAGAACTTGCGTTTTACCAGGCGGATGAAAAGGATCCGTGGACATATGTGTGGGTTGGTTTTGGGGGAAGCGCGGCAAAGGAATATATGGAAAAACTGGGGCTTTCCAGGAAGCACCCGGTTTTTTCGTCTGAGAAACAGGATGAATTGTATGCATGCGTCCGCAATATGATGGAACACAATACCTCGGGGGTGGCAAATGACCTGCGCAGGAACGGGGAACTGGCGGTATTTTTGTCCCTGATCGCCTCCGGAGTCTCTGCACGCGAAACAGATGAGGAAGATCGTGCGAATGCCTATGTCCGCAAAGCAGTGAACTTTATTCAGAGTAATTACTGCAATCCGATCAAAGTTACGGATGTGGCTGACTTTGTCTGTGTGAACAGAAGTTATCTGTATACGCTGTTTGAGAATTCCCTGAATATGTCGCCCCAGAAATTTCTGTCCACGTACCGTATCACGAGAGCGGCAGAACTTCTGCAGACGACGGAGATCCCTGTTGAGAGTATTGCGCTCTCCTGCGGTTACAACGATGCGCTGGTATTCACCAAGGCATTCCGGCAGATGAAAGGGATGTCCCCTACTGCTTATCGCAGAGAGATGAAGAAGGGAGAGACCCGCCATAACAGAGAACAGCTTCTGCAGATTGAATCCTTTATCCGCCAGATCCGGGAATTAAATCAGTAAGATTATGGATAAAATGGATTTTTGCATATGACTGCAAAGGTACGGAACAGTCACAACAATCTAACATTTTGACAGGTAGAAATAACAAACACATCTATCGCAAAAGTCAGCAAATGTGTAAGATAAGAGTATAAAGCATTGCAAGTGTCAGAAATTTGAAACAACAAAAGTCAGCAATAATAAAAGTTTGCAGACATCTGCACATAAAAAGGAGAAGGGTATGAAGGAAAAGGTATTGCAGAAATTTGGTGAGTTACACGGAAACACAGAGGGAGTCTCCGTATATTTTGCACCGGGACGTGTGAATATGATCGGCGAGCATACGGATTATAACGGCGGTCACGTATTTCCCTGTGCACTGACAATCGGTACCTATATGGCTGTGAGGAAACGCGAGGACAGGAAGCTTACGTTCTACTCGATGAATTTTGAAGATCTGGGTGTTCTGGAATCCTCCATTGATGATATTAAGCCTGAGAAGTCCGCAGGATGGACAAACTATCCCAAGGGAGTGATCTGGGCATTTCAGGGAAAGGGCATGAATCCCGATTGCGGTCTGGATATTGTACTCTACGGCAATATTCCCAACGGTTCCGGCCTTTCCTCTTCTGCCTCGCTGGAGGTGGTGACCGGGTATATGCTCAAGGATCAGTTCGGCTTTGATGTTTCCAATGTGGATATCGCGTTGATCGGACAGTATTCCGAGAATCAGTTTAACGGAATGAACTGCGGTATCATGGATCAGTTTGCTTCCGCAATGGGCAAGAAGGATAATGCGATCTTCCTTGATACTGCTACCTTAAAGTATGAGTATGCGCCGCTGGTGCTGGCCGATGCAAAGGTCATGGTCACAAACAGCAATGTGAAGCACAGCCTGGTCGGTTCCGATTACAATACCCGCAGAGCGGAGAGTGAGGCGGCATTAAAGGATCTGCAGGGTGTGATCGATGTCAAGACGCTGGGTGATCTGTCCATCGAGGAGTTTGAGGCACACAAAGGTGCGATCAAGGATGAGACCTGCGCTAAGAGGGCAAAGCATGCAGTCTATGAGAACCAGAGAACGATACGTGCGGTGGAAGCGCTGAAAAATAACGATATCGCACTGTTCGGAAAGTTGATGAATGAGTCTCATGTGTCGCTGCGCGATGATTATGCAGTATCGTGTGATGAGATCGATGTGCTCGTTGAGGAAGCATGGAAGATTGACGGTGTGGTCGGATCCCGCATCACCGGTGGTGGTTTCGGCGGCTGTACGGTAAGCATCGTGAAGAATGATGCGGTGGATACCTTTATCCATCAGGTGGGCAGCGCTTACAAAGCAAGAACAGGCAAGACGGCTGATTTCTATGTGGTGGAGATCGGTGCGGGCCCTTCTAAGCTGTAACTGTCGGGATAGTTGAAACGGATTTTTGCATGTAATTTGCGAAGATACGGAACAGATAAATTTGCGGGGAAGAGAAAATGATTCAGGAAGCAATCGTTAAATTGGCGGAATACGGTGTGGTTACAGGATTGATCGGGGAAGAGGATCGAATTTATGTTCAGAACAGACTGTTGGAAGTGCTTGGTCTGGATGAGTTGGAATGTGACACGGATGTCAGTGTAAAGGCAGAAGACCTTGAGGATATTTTAAAAGAAATACTGGATTATGCGGTGGAACAGAAACTGATCGAGGACAGCATCGTACACAGAGATCTGTTTGATACGAAACTTATGGGATGCCTGACACCCATGCCGAGTCAGGTAATCAAAACCTTCCGGAGCCTCTATGGGAAATCGCCGAAGGAGGCTACCGACTATTATTACAAATTCAGTCAGGATACGGATTATATCAGACGTTACCGCATTGCAAAGGATAGGAAGTGGACGGCCGATACGGAGTACGGGACGCTGGATATTACCATCAATCTGTCCAAGCCGGAGAAGGATCCGAGAGCGATCGCGGCGGCAAAGAAAGCAAAGCAGAGCGGCTATCCGAAATGCCTTTTATGTAAGGAAAATGTGGGGTATGCCGGCAGAGTGAATCATCCGGCGAGGCAGAATCACCGCATTATTCCTGTGACGATACAGGACAGCGACTGGAATATGCAGTATTCTCCGTATGTGTATTACAATGAGCACTGCATTGTGTTTAACAGCAAACACATTCCGATGAAGATAGAACACAATACCTTCTGCAAGTTATTTGATTTTGTGGAACAGTTCCCGCATTATTTTGTGGGTTCCAATGCCGATCTGCCGATCGTGGGAGGCTCGATCCTGAGTCATGACCATTTCCAGGGCGGAAATTACGAGTTCGCCATGGACAGGGCGCCTGTCGAGGAGACTTTCGCGGTGAAAGGTTTCGAAGACGTTGAGGCGGGTATTGTAAAATGGCCCATGTCTGTGATACGCTTACAGGGTAAGGACAGGAACCGGGTAATCGCACTGTGTGATCTGATCCTGGAGAAGTGGAGAGGTTATACGGATGAGGCAGCATTTGTCTATGCTGAGACAGACGGTGAGCCTCACAATACGATCACACCGATCGCACGGATGCAGGACGGAAAGTATTTGATGAATCTGGTGTTGAGGAACAATATCACCACAGAGGAGCATCCGCTGGGTGTATATCATCCTCATGCAAAGCTTCATCATATCAAGAAAGAAAATATCGGCCTGATCGAAGTACTGGGGCTGGCAATCCTTCCCTCCAGACTGAAATCGGAAATGGAGCTTCTGGCGGATGCCATTCTGAATCATAAGGACATCCGGGCGGATGAGACGCTTGAGAAGCACGCGGACTGGGTGGAGGAGATCCTGCCGAAATATAGTGAGATCAATGCAGATAACATTCATACTATCCTGCAGACAGAGATCGGCATTGTATTTAGCCAGGTACTTGAGGACGCCGGTGTATTTAAGAGAGATGAAGCCGGAAAGGAAGCTTTCCGCAGATTCCTGACAAGCCTGTCATAACTTAGAGAAGAGTCAAAAAGGAATCCTGTTATGAAAATGCTATTGACTGCGGTCAACGCGAAATATATCCATTCCAATCCCGCCGTGTACAGCCTGAAAGCTTATGCATCACAATTCGGGGATCAGATCGGAATCGCGGAATATACAATCAACAATCGGACAGAAGCAATTCTTGCGGACCTGTACAGACAGGCTCCGCAGGCGATTGCTTTTTCCTGTTATATCTGGAATTTTCGGCAGATACGGGAACTCCTGACAGAACTTCCGAAGATCCTGCCGGGCACGGAATTGTGGCTGGGAGGACCGGAGGTGTCGTATGATGCGGAGCAGGTGATGCATGAGTTTCCGCAGCTTACGGGAATCATGGTGGGTGAGGGCGAGGAAACCTTTCTGGAACTGATGCGTCATTACTGTGAGGGCGAACCGGCACTCCCGGAGATCCGCGGGCTGTGCCTGCGTGGCGGGATGACGGGGGCGAGGGAATTGACAAATCTGGACCGGATTCCATTCTTTTATGAGTGTTATGACAACAGTGCCACAAGTCCCTTTGCGAACAGGATCATTTACTATGAATCCAGCAGAGGCTGCCCTTACCGCTGCAGTTACTGCCTTTCTTCCATAGATAAGACCGTGCGGTTCCGGCCGATCGATACGGTAAAGCGTGAGCTCTCTTTTTTCCTGGAGAAAAAAGTTCCGCAGGTAAAGTTTGTCGACAGGACATTCAACTGCAACCATACACATGCGATGGAGGTCTGGAGATACCTTCTGGATCATGACAATGGTGTCACAAATTTTCATTTTGAGATTGCGGCGGATATCATCAATGAAGAGGAGCTTAATTTGCTATATGCGATGCGTCCGGGACTGGTACAGCTGGAGATCGGCGTGCAGTCGACAAATCCGGAGACGCTTCGTGAGATCCGCCGAACCATGGATGTGGACAGGCTGCGGTATGTGGTGGAGCGCATCCGTCAGGGAAAAAATATCCACATTCACCTGGATCTGATCGCGGGACTTCCCTACGAAGATTATGATTCCTTCGGCAGATCCTTTGATGAGGTCTATACGATGAGACCGAGTCAGCTGCAGCTTGGATTCCTGAAGATTCTGAAGGGTTCCTATATGTATGAGAAAGCAAAGGAGTATGGGATTATTTACCGTTCCGAGCCGCCCTATGAGGTGTTATACTCAAGATGGCTTCCCTATGATAAGGTGCTGGCACTCAAGAGGATAGAGGAAGTGGTTGAGTTGTATTATAACAGCGGCCAGTTTACGCACACACTGGCTGTTCTGGAACAGGAGTATGACAGCCCATTCCGGATGTTTGAGTGTCTGGCGCAGTATTATGAGAATAAGGGATATTTCACTAACAGTCCCTCACGTGCTTACCGCTATGAGATCCTCCTTCAGTTTGTATCTGAGGAGAGACCGGAGCAGACGGCATTATTCAGGGAGCTTTTGACCTGTGATATGTATCTGAGAGAAAAATGTAAGAGCCGTCCTTCTTTTGCGCCGGAGCTGTCTCCTTACAGGCAGGTGCTCCGTCAGGCGGAAGAGCGGCCTGACTTCCACAAGACAGATCATCTGGAGGTCTTTACTTATCGTGTGTGGGAAAGTGATGCGGAAGAAATACGACGCGCATGTCACAAACCGACAATCGTCCGGTTTTCTTACGAGAATCGCAGTCCGCTCGATCATAATGCATCATTGTATATTGTCGGGGAGGTATAGGATGGCAGACAGTTATGTGGCGCTGGATCTGGAGATGACGGGGCTTAGGCCGAAGGAAGACCGCATCATAGAGATCGGCGCGGTCAAGGTGATAGACGGAGAGGCGGCAGACAGTTTCTCGACACTAATCAATCCCCGCATGGAGTTGTCGGAGCGCATTACCCGGATTACCGGGATCCGTCAGCAGGAGCTTGAGAGTGCACCCGAAATAGAAGATATGTTGAAACCGCTGTCAGAATTTATGGAAGATCTGCCTCTGCTGGGACATCGGATCCTGTTTGATTATTCTTTCCTGAAGCGCGCGATGGTCAATCATAAACTTTCGTTTGAAAAAAGCGGAATCGATACGCTGGCGCTTTCCCGCAAATATCTGCCGGAGCTTCCCAGCAAACGCTTGGAAGATATGTGTCTGCATTACCGGATTCCCCAGCAGGCGCACAGGGCCATGGAGGATGCAAGGGCAGCGCATCTGTTGTATGGGAAAATCAAAGAACAGTTTCTCAGTAAAGACAACCGGCTGGATTTCGAGCCGAAACAGTTACTCTATAAGGTGAAAAAAGAGGCGCCGGCATCCGAGAAACAAAAAAAGAGGTTATCGGAGCTGATCGAAAAGCATAAGCTTGTATTAGATGTGGAAATTCAGAGCATGACAAAGAATGAAGTCAGCAGACTCACGGACAGGATTCTTGCAAAGTACGGACGATGATGTCTTTCATCGGCGAGGAAAGCTCTGAAGCGCTCCGGATGAGATCTTGAATCTTTTGTTCTTCCTGATGGTCACGGTAGATGGAGGCTAAGAGTTTATAAGAGCCGCTGATATCCGAGCCTGCACTGACAGCAAATTCCAGAACGGCCTGTGCTTCCGCTGTCTGTCCGGCATCATACAAAAGAGATGCCCATTTCTGAAGGGTGCTGATCAAAAGCGTAAAGTTTTCGTCGTACTCCGAAAGAAGCGGCAGGTTGGGCGCACCGTAAGTAAGCTTTAAATCAGTATTGGAGATACCATTCAGATTTACGATTCTTTGATCGGAAAGTTCCCGTATGGTGCGGATGCATTCCCGGATTTTTTCTGAGCCTGAATCATTCAGGGGGAGACCGGAAAGAGGAATTGTGATATAATGAAGTTGATCCAGAGGTTTCCGGCGCACGGCATTTGCTTCGGCTTCCCTTTTCCAGAAGTCGGCATTGAAGTTTTTCTCTTTTTTCTTTTGTACATGCATCCGGGCGGTAAACCAGATCAGGAACAGGATAAAACTTGCTAAAAACAGTAAATTCATATATAATAACCTTTCAATGAGGTGACAGCTATGTTTCATAAAAAAACGACAAAAATCATATCATCCATTATCATTGTACTGCTTGTGATCGCGATGATATTACCTACTTTATCATATTTTTTTGCATAATAAAAGAGCGGTACGGATGTACTTGTGAGGAGATAGAATGAAAAAATCAATTGTAGCGATTGCTGGCATTGCGCTGATGGCTGCCGGCCTGCTTATGTGCAGGGCAGTGACAATGGCAAAGGGAAACAATGACATCATCCATGCGGGAATCTATATCGGGGATATGGATGTTGCGGGAATGACGAAGCAGGAGGCAAAAGAGGCTGTTGAGTCCTATGTCGACAGCCTGAAGGATATCCCGATCACGCTTCATGCGGTTGATGACAATGCGGTGGAAGTGACAACAGGAGAACTGGGAATCACCTGGAAAAATCCGGAGATCGTGGAGGAAGCATTCTCGCTCGGCAAAGAGGGAAATATTGTCAAACGATACAAGGAATTGGCAGATCTGGAGCACCAGACGCTGACCTATGATATCGAACTTGGTTTCGATGACAAGGCGATTCACTCGGTTCTGGAGGAAAAGTGCAGTCCGTTTGATAAAGAGGCAAAGGATGCGTCCCTGCGCAGAGAAGGGGGCTCCTTTGTCGTAGAGGGCGGTCAGACCGGTGAAAAAGTGGATGTGGAAGCTTCTGTTGCCGAACTGAATCAGTTCCTGCAGAATGGATGGAATCACCAGTCGGCTGAGCTTGACCTGGTAGTGACGATCGACGAGCCGAAAGGGAAGACAGAGGATCTTCAGAAGGTGAAGGATGTACTCGGAACTTTTACGACCAGTTATAAGACCTCCGGGGCAGACAGAAGCGCAAATGTGGCAAACGGCTGCAGTCTGATCAACGGTACGACATTGCTTCCCGGAGAAGAATTTTCCGCGTATGAGACAGTAAGTCCTTTCTCGGAGGAGAACGGCTATCATCTCGCGGGTTCTTACCTTAATGGTATGGTGGTGGAGAGCCTTGGCGGCGGTATCTGTCAGGTGTCCACAACGCTGTATAATGCGGTATTGCTGGCAGAACTCGAGGTTGTGGAGCGTCACAATCACTCAATGGAAGTAAGCTATGTACAGCCTTCCGCAGATGCGGCAATCGCCGAGTCGGCAGGCAAGGACTTTAAATTCAGAAATAATCTGGATTACCCGATCTATATTGAAGGGTATACGCATGATAAGCAGATCACATTTAACGTATACGGAGTGGAAACGAGAGATCCTTCCAGAAGCGTTTCCTTTGAGAGTGAGATTCTCTCGGAGACAAAGGCAGACACGGAGCAGATCGTCGCTGACGGTAGTCAGCCGGTAGGTTTTGTGAAAGTACAGAGCGCTCATACGGGAAGAAACGCAAAACTCTGGAAGATCGTGAAAGAAAACGGGCAGGAAGTCAGCAGAGAGCCTATCAACCAAAGCACTTATAAGATGGTGCCGAGGATTGCCACGGTGGGTACGGCGACCTCAGATCCGATAGCTGCTAACCTGATTCAGGCAGCAATCGCCACCAACAATATTGACTATGTAAAGAGTGTGGCGGCTTCCTTGAAGGCGGGAGATATGACTCTGGGCGGTCAGCTCTTGCCGCAGGTGCCGACAGAGACAGCGCCTGCGACGGCTGATCCGGCAGCGGGACAGTAAGCGCAAAACGGAGCAGGAATCACATGCATTTGGACAGTAATCACTAAAGACACCGGGAACAGGCAGGGAAAGAGCATGAAGGTTGGCAAAATACCGGAGAACGTATTGAAGCGGTCCGTGCTGAAACAGATTAAGACAACAAGGGAAGAAGTATTGATTGGCGCAGGTGTAGGGGAAGACTGCGCCATTTTGGCGCTTGCAGAGGACGAGGTTTTTGTGGTGTCCACCGATCCGATTACCGGTGCGACGGAGGATATCGGCAGGTTGGCGGTGCATGTGACCGCCAATGACCTCGCTTCCTCGGGAGCTGAGCCGGTGGCGCTGTTTGTGTCAGCGCTGCTGCCGGAATCGACAGAGGAACCGCAGATCCGGGAAATGGTCTGCCAGATGGAGGAGACGTGTGCTGCCATGCATATCCAGATCGCCGGCGGGCATACGGAAATTACCGGAGCGGTAAACCGCCCGATCCTGACAGTCACGGGAGTGGGCAAGGCGAAACGTGACCGAGTGGTCACGACAAGAGGAGCCCGTCCCGGGCAATCCGTGGTAATGTCCAAGTGGGCAGGCCTGGAAGGGACTTCGATCCTGGCAAAGGAACATGAGAAGGAGCTGTTATCAAAATATCCTTCTTATATTATAGATGAGGCAAAAGCGTTTGACCGCTTCCTGTCCATCGTACCGGAGGCCGCCACCGCCGTGAAGTCCGGCGTCACTGCGATGCATGATGTGACAGAGGGCGGCATCTTTGGTGCACTCTGGGAGATTGCGGAAAGCACAGGCGTTGGACTTGAAATCGATCTGAAGAAAATTCCCATCAGACAGGAAACGATAGAGATCTGCGAGTTCTTTGAACTCAATCCCTATGAACTGATCTCCAGCGGAAGCCTTCTGATGGTTACGGATGATGGTCTGGAACTGGTGAGAAATCTGGAGAATGAAGGAATTCCCGCGGCCGTGATCGGTTGGATCCGGGAAGGGAATGACAGGGTTGTCATAAATGATGACGAGAAGCGTTTTCTGGAGCCACCGAAATCAGACGAATTATATAAAGCGATTACATATCATAAGGAGTGAAAACCATGAGAGAACAGATACTTAGCATTATTGAAAAGAACAGCCGGATCGATCTGAAGGAGCTGGCTGTGATCCTCGGAGTGGAGGAGATTGATGTTGTAAATGAGCTGGCAGCCATGGAGGCAGAGGGTGTCATCTGTGGTTATCATACATTGATCGACTGGGAGAAAACATCCATTGAGAAGGTAGAAGCGCTGATCGAGGTCCGCGTGACGCCGCAGAGAGGCCAAGGCTTTGATAATATTGCGGAGCGGATCTACAAATATCCGGAGGTGCGTTCTGTCTATCTGATTTCCGGAGCGTATGACCTGCTGGTGATCCTGGATGGCAAGACGCTGCGTGAGGTGTCGAAATTTGTATCGGATAAGCTTTCCACACAGGAGTCCGTTCTGAGTACGGCAACTCACTTTATACTCAAGAAATACAAGGATCACGGCACGATCCTCACCAAAAAATATGAAGATACGAGGGAGAAGGTTACACCATGAGAAATCCATTATCAGATAAAGTCGTAACGATCAAGCCCTCCGGAATCCGAAAATTTTTTGATATTGTGAGTGAGATGGAAGATGCGATCTCGCTCGGTGTCGGAGAACCTGATTTTGATACGCCCTGGCATATCAGGGACGAGGGCATCTATTCCCTGGAGAAGGGACGAACCTTTTATACCTCCAATTCGGGGTTGAAGGATTTAAAAATTGAGATCTGCAATTATCTGGAACGCAGAATCGGTGTGAAGTATCATTATCAGGATGAAGTGCTGGTGACAGTGGGTGGTTCGGAGGCAATTGACATTGCGCTGCGTGCCATGATCAATCCGGGTGAGGAGGTTCTGATCCCACAGCCCAGCTATGTGTCCTATGGGCCGTGTGCGGTGCTCACCGATGCCGTGCCGGTGATCATTAATCTGAAGGCCGAGAACGAGTTTCGGCTGACGGCACAGGAGTTAAGGGATGCGATCACGGATAGGACTAAGGTGTTGATCCTTCCTTTCCCGAACAATCCGACGGGTGCTATTATGGAGAGAAAAGATCTGGAGGAGATCGCAGAGGTCATCATAGAAAATGACATATTTGTCATATCAGATGAGATCTATTCAGAGCTTACATACAAAGGGGATCATGTGTCGATCACATGTATTCCGGGCATGCAGGAGAGGACGGTACTGATCAACGGTTTCTCCAAGGCGTACGCTATGACGGGTTGGCGTCTGGGGTATGCCTGTGGACCCAAGGAGATTATCGCACAGATGACCAAGATCCATCAGTTCGCGATCATGTGTGCGCCCACAACGAGCCAGTATGCTGCCGTGGAGGCGTTAAAGAACGGTGACAAGGATGTGAAGCAGATGCGGGAGGCATATAATCAGCGCCGCCGGTATCTGATGCATGCATTTAAAGAGATGGGACTTGAGTGCTTTGAGCCTTATGGAGCATTTTATGTATTCCCGTGCATTAAGGAATTCGGCATGACCAGTGAGGAATTTGCCACAAGATTTCTGGAAGAGGAGAAGGTGGCAGTGGTTCCGGGTACCGCATTCGGCGACAGCGGGGAAGGGTTCTTGCGCATCTCCTATGCGTATTCCCTGGAGAACCTCAAACTGGCGATCGGCAAGCTGAATCATTTTATCAGCAGACTCCGGGAAGAAAAGAAAGCGTAAGGCAAAAACAGACGGGAACAAGTCATGAACATTGTGTTACATCAGCCGGAGATTCCGGCAAATACAGGAAATATCGGGCGGACCTGTGTAGCCACAGGTACCCGCCTGCACTTAATCGAACCCCTCGGATTCCGGTTGGATGAGAAATCCATCCGGCGGGCAGGAATGGATTACTGGGAGCATCTGGAAATGACGAGATATATCAATTATCAGGAGTTTCTGGATCAGAATCCCGGGGCAAAGATATGGTTTGCAACAACAAAAGCGAAAAAGGTGTACAGTGAAGTATCCTTTGGTCCGGACGATTACATCATGTTTGGCAAAGAGAGTGCGGGAATTCCGGAAGAGATACTGGTGGCAAATGAAGAACATTGTATCCGCATTCCTATGCTCAGTAGTATCCGCTCATTAAATCTGTCGAATTCTGTGGCGATCGTGCTGTATGAGGCGCTGCGGCAGAATGATTTTCAAAGTATGCAGAGAGCGGGGGAACTGCATAGGCTGCACTGGAAGGGATCGGAATGAGGAAACAGGAGAAAGCGGTCGTTGCCAGATGGGTCATTATGGCAACCGTACTGATGGTAATTGTCATTATCATTGTAGCAAATTTTTATCTGAATAGTATTGAGCAGGCACGTGAGGATGCTGACACGACTTTCCAATACAAGGCACAGATTTTTACGGAGTCTTTTGCTGCTGAGATCACAGCCGTTGAGAGCGCCGGCAAACCGATGGCATCGCTGCTCGGTCAGAGGAAATATTTTGATGCCAATTATACGCAGCGTATTTCCGGAACGCTTGTGCAGACTACGGGCGCTTATCTGGTCTGCTGTGCCGATCAGACAGGGAGCGCTGTGGATCATCAGGGGAGGAGATATGATCTCACAGAGTTTTCTTATTATGCAGAGGCCTGCGCAGCGGCAAACAAATATACTTATGTGAAAGATAATGGAATCACGGGACAGGATGCAATCCTGATCACACTCCCGATCGGATACGAGAACGGAACAGGGCATATGTTTCTGTATTATCCGACGGATGGATTCGGAGAATGGCAGACAGTTCCGGGCGCGTTTTATCTGTTGTTAGACCGGAAGGGAAATATTCTGGCTTCCAGTCAGACGGATTCCGCTTTCCTGCGGGGAGAAAACTTTTATGACACGTTGGATAATTTTGATGAGAGTATGAGCGGCAAGATCAAAAACCGGATGAAAAGTGATTCCAACGGAACAGCTTCTGCGAACATCGGAGGAGAAAAGAGACGACTGATCTTTGTGGCAAGCGGAATCAGAGACTGGCGTTTCATGATGGGTGTGGATGAGAATCTGATCAATAAACAGGTTCATTATCAGAGGAGAGAACTGCGCGGACTTCTGCTCCAGCTGAGTGCACTGCTGTTATTGTTTGTGACTATACTGATATCCGTCAGTGTGATCGGAAGGATCCGCAGTAATGATACGAAGAAGGAACTGGAGGATAAGGCAGATACGGACCTGCTCACCGGATTGAATAATAAGCTTGCCACGGAGCGCAAGATTACCGAATTCCTTGAGAAAAATCCTACATCACAGTCCATGTTGTTTCTGATCGATCTCGATAATTTCAAGACGATCAATGACACGATGGGGCATGCCTTTGGAGATGAGGTGCTGCGCACCCTGGGCAAACAGCTCTCACCGATGTTCCGTGTGACCGATGTCGTAGGACGTATCGGAGGAGATGAGTTCATGGTGTTTGTCAAGAATGTCACCACGGAGGAACATATTTATAAAGAGGCAAAGAAGGTGGAAAACTTCTTCCGGAAATTTGAGGTCGGTGAATATGTGAAATATGCGGCGACGGCAAGTATCGGCGTTGCGATCTTCCCGGAGGAGGGAGCTGACTTTGAGAAGCTTTATAAAGCGGCCGACAGGGCTGTGTATAAAGCGAAGGAGCGCGGCAAGAAACAACTTGCATTCTATGATGACAAGTGGGATATAGACAGGAAAGAATGAAAAGAGGAGGACGTCTCAGTCCTCCTCTTCGTCTTCTACTTTTTGTAATGTAAATATGAATTCGGTACCGACACCTTCCGTGCTGACAACATTGATGTTTTCCTCATGGGAATGGATGATCTCCTTTACGATGGATAACCCAAGTCCCGTACCTTTCTTATCCTTGCCGCGGGACAGATCCGTCTTGTAGAAGCGGTCCCAGATGAGCTTCAGGCTTTCTTTCGGAATGCCGATGCCGCTGTCTTTGACTGAGACGAGCACTTTGTTCGTCTTCTCCGTGGTTTCGATCTTGATCACGGAATTGTGATGGCTGAACTTGATCGCATTGTCGAGCAGATTGTACAGGACCTGCTGGATCTTATCGAGATCGGCGTGTACGGGAAGCACTTCTCCGGTCAGGACAAGTTCAATGCCGATCATCTTCTGCCGGCACGTGCCCTCGAAGGATGCGGCAGTGTTGCGAATCATCTGGTTCACGTCAAAGTCCGTTTTGTTCAGAACCATTCCCTTTGTGTTCAGGTTATTTAACTGTAACAGTCCGTTTGTCAGCTTGGTCAGACGTTCTGTTTCGTTCAGGACGACCTGAAGATATTTCTCATGCATCTCCGGCGGAATTGTTCCGTCCAGCATGGCTTCCAGATATCCTTTGATCGAGGTGAGAGGAGAACGGAAATCGTGAGACACATTTGCCACAAACTTTTTCTGATTGTCCTCGCTCTTTGCGATCTCGCTTGCCATGTATGACAGGGAAGCCGCGAGATATCCCATCTCGTCTTCACTGTCCACCTGAAACTCATAGTGCATATTGCCGCTGGCATACTGTTCTGTCGCATATGTGATCTTGCGGAGCGGGATATAAACCATCTCCGTAAAAAAGATCAGGATGATCAGAGACAGCAGGAACATGATGATCAGCAGAATATATGAGATGTTCAAAAGGCTGTCAGCCGATTTCTGGATCGTGCTGACAGGCATATGGATGACCACATAGCCGTTCACTTTGTAGGAAGAGGTGATCGGTGCAAATACGCTGAGCGTATCCTCTGTGAAGGTGCCAAAGAAGTTTCCGACCGTATAGTAGGAACCGGACGTGATCGTCGGGTCGAAATGCTCAATAATCACGGGATTCTCCACATCCACCGGAGAGGAGGAATCCAAAATGATGCGTCCGGAAGGGTTGATGATCCAGATCGTGGAGGATAGGTATGCATCCAGCGCATCCAGCTGCGTCTTCACAGCATCCAAAGATGCTTTATTGTTATACAGATCGGATGCATAGGTGTTTGCAACAAGCGTTGCCTCTTTATAGAGGGAGTCCGCCTTTTCGCGGCGCAGATGTTCCATCGTCATGCTGGATACGAAAGTGGCAACCGCGACAAATCCGAAAAAGCCGAAGATCAGATACGCCAGTATGAATTTCAGATAGAGGGTTTTCCTCATTACTGCTTCACCTCGAATTTATAGCCGATGCCCCATATGGTGGAAATCTTCCAGGAGGCATGATCTTTGATCTTTTCTCTGAGGCGTTTGATATGCACGTCGACGGTTCTGGTGTCTCCGGCGTATTCATAGCCCCAGATCTGGTCTAAGAGCTGCTCTCTGGTAAAGACATGATTGGGTGAGGAGGCAAGGAAATACAACAGTTCCAGCTCCTTGGGGGGCATTTCCACAGAGTTTCCCATGTAGATTACAGAATAGTTTGTCTGATTGATGATCAGATCCGGATATTCGACGCATTTCACATCGGGTGATTCCGATACAGACGGAACGGCTTTGTATCGGCGCAGAACAGCCTTTACGCGGGCGACAAGCTCTTTGGAATCGAAAGGCTTCTCCATGTAATCATCTGCGCCGAGTTCCAGTCCCAACACTTTGTCAAAGATCTCACCTTTGGCGGAAAGCATGATGATCGGAATCGATGATTTGGCGCGAACCTCACGGCATACCTGATAGCCGTCCATTCCCGGAAGCATCAGATCGAGCAGGATCAGGTTCGGTTGGAAGCTGTCCAGTGACGGCAGAACCGTCTCCCCGTCATTTACGATCATTGTCTCGAAGCATTCCTTGGTCAGATAGAGGGAGATGAGTTCCGCGATATTGTTATCATCATCCACGATCAGAATTTTTTGTTTATTAACCATGTGAAGTTCTCCTTATCATTTAAAGACTGCAATTGTGACACCTGCGTCACCTTCTCCGAATTCTCCCAGTCGGAACTCTTTGATATTTTTCATCCGTTTCAGCTGGCTGTGAACGGCACTGCGCAGAGCGCCGGTTCCTTTGCCGTGCACGATCCTGACGCTCGGCAGATGTGCCAGATAGGCATCGTCCAGATATTTGTCAAGCAGCGCCAGAGCCTCGTCGACCGTTTTCCCGAGCAGATTGATCTCCGGAGAGACGGAAAGAGATTTAGACATCTTGATCTTGCCGGAGCCGGTACGATTCATGGAGGGAGTGGTCACGTCTGCTTCCGGGGCCAGAGCCAAATCATTGATATTTACCTGAGAGCGGATGATCCCGCACTGCACGAACAGATTTCCTTTTTTGTCGGGCAGGGATGACACGGTGCCCTTTAAGCCCATGGAGATCACTCTCACGGAGTCGCCCTTGCGGAGCTGCTCCGGCTTCAAAACAGTGGCAGGAGATTTTTCACTGCCCTTTTTTAATGCGAGCTTTTCATTCTTTTCGGAAATCTTACCGCGCACCTTTTGGCGGGCCTTTTCCAGTTCCTTCATTGAGGCCCCGGGGCCGGCTTTCTGGAAGGAGCGGATCGTCTCGTCAGCGATATCCTTTGCTTCCTGCAGGATTTCACGTGCCTGTTCGTTTGCTTCCTGCATGATCTTACTGCGGGATGCTTCCAGCTTCTGTTGTTTTGACTGGAGCTGCTCCTTCAGGGACTTGATCTCCTCTTTATAATCGGCAATTTCCTGACGTTCTTTCTCTATCGTGACGCGGCTCTGTTCCAGACTGGACAACAGATCTTCAAAGCTCTCTTTCTCCTGCGTGATCTGGGCCTTGGCATACTCGATGATATAATCGGGCAGTCCGAGCCGTGAGGAGATGGCAAAGGCGTTACTCTTGCCGGGGATACCGATCAACAGCTTGTAGGTGGGACGGAGTGTCTCCACATTGAACTCGCAGCACGCATTCTCCACGTGATCCGCAGTCAGGGCATACACTTTCAGCTCACTGTAGTGGGTGGTTGCCATAGAGCGGATGCCCCGCTTATGCAGATGATCCAGAATAGAGATCGCAAGCGCCGCGCCCTCCTCGGGATCCGTGCCGGCGCCGAGCTCATCAAAGAGACACAGAGAATCCGGATCGGCATGCTTCAAAATATAGACGATACTTGTCATATGGGAGGAGAAGGTACTGAGGCTCTGTTCAATACTCTGCTCATCTCCGATATCCGCAAATACGTTTGTAAAGACCGATAATTCGGAACGGTCCGCAGCCGGGATGTGAAGCCCTGCCTGCCCCATCAGGGTGAGAAGACCGACTGTCTTTAAGGAAACGGTCTTGCCGCCGGTGTTGGGACCGGTAACAATGAGCAGGTCAAAATCTTCTCCCAGATGGATGTCGATCGGAACCACCTTCTTCTTGTCCAAGAGAGGATGGCGTCCCTGTCGGATCCTGATACGGTGTTCTGTGTTAAATACAGGCCGTGTGGCGTTCTGCTCTAATGCCAGTGCCGCTTTTGCAAAAATAAAGTCAAGCTCGGTCAGGATATGTTGATTGGAGAGCAGGGAATCACAGTGCTCGGCTGCCTGCACGCTCAGGTCAGCCAGAATCTTCCGGATTTCTTCCTGCTCCTTCAGAGCCAGTTCCCGGAGCTGATTATTCAGATCGACAATGGCAGCAGGCTCGATGAACAGCGTGGAACCGGTGGCAGACTGATCGTGGATCATGCCGGGCACCTGTCCCTTATATTCTGCCTTGACAGGGATGCAGTACCGGTTGTCACGCATCGTAATCACCGCATCCTGCAGATAGGTGCGGTAAGAGCCGTTTACCATATTGTTCAGCTGTGTGTGAATGCGCTCGCCGGTTGTGACGATGCTCCGTCTCACCTTGTGCAGGCCGGGACTGGCGTCATCGGCAAATTCATCTTCCCCGATGATACACCTCCTGATCTCCTGCAGCAGAGGCGTGATCGGTGCGAGCAGGGAGAAACGCTCTGCCAGAGAGTCGGGAGTTTCATCTTCGCGTTCACTGCGGCCGAAGCTCTTCAGACGGCCGGTACACTCCAACAGGGAGGCGATGCGCAGAAGTTCCTCTGATGAGAGAATGCTTCCGATCTCCAGATTTTTGATCAGTCTGGTCAGATCGCGGCAGCCACTGAAGGACGGCAGATTTTTCTTGAAAATACGGTTCAGCGCATCCGCAGTCTCCGTCTGTGCCTGATCGATCTCATCAAGCCGGCAGGAGGGCTTCAGGGAAGCACATTTTTTCCTGCCCGGTTCAGAGGATGCAAGCTCTGTCAGATGATTGATTATCTTATGAAATTCCAATATTTGTAATGCTTTCTGAGTCATGCGTTTATCATAACATAAGCTAACTTTCTTTACAACGGATAAGCAATCGGATATACTTAAAAAAGCTGAGAAAACGTTGCTGTTATGCGTGACTTTGCATGGACAGAAAACGAGGGGAATAGGTAAATGGAAGAGAAAGATCAGGATTTAGAAAAGAAAACAAGTCAGGATTTTGACTTCATGAAGGAGAGGATCAAAGAGCGTCCTCTGAATAAAAAGAAACTGATCAGGCGGACGATCATCACGGCTTCCATGGCGGTGATCTTCGGCCTGGTGGCCTGCCTTACGGTACTTTTGTTAGAGCCGTTGCTCAGTAATTGGCTGTACCCGGAAGCACCGCCGCAGAATGTCACATTTCCGCAGGAGACGCAGGAGATGTCACCGGAGGATATGGCGCTTGATGACGAGGAACTGAAAGACGAGCCGGATATTGAGGAGATCAAGCAGGAGATCGTCAGTAATCTGGATGACAGGGATGATCTGGAACGGCTGGAGGCAACCTATGATAAGCTGCGGGAACTGACCGGGGAAATGTCCCGGTCGCTTGTAACCGTGACGGGTGTCACCTCAGATATGGACTGGTTTGACAATACGTATGAGAGCAGCGGGCAGACATCGGGTGTCATTGTTGCGGATAACGGTAGAGACTATCTGGTGCTGGTGAACAAGGCCAAGGTTGATACCGTGGAGTCGATCAAAGTCACTTTCTGTGACGGGACAGATGCGGATGCACTGGTGAAAAAGGCGGATCCGATCACCGGGCTGGCAGTATTGTCTGTTGAGAAAAAGAAGCTTCCGGATGCGACACAGAAGGAGATCGGGATTGTCACGCTCGGCAGCTCGAACGGAACGGATCTGGTCGGTAGTCCGGTGATCGCGCTTGGCAGTCCTGTTGGAACCGGGGGATCGGTCATGTATGGGATGGTGACTTCTGCCGGAAATGCGATTCATACCGTGGACTCGCGATATAAGCTGATCACTACGGATATGTACGGCAGTGAAAAGGCGACAGGGATCCTGATGAACTTAAACGGACAGCTTATCGGTGTGATCAATCAGAATTATAACAGTAAGGATATGGCCAATGTGGTCTCTGCGATCGGTATCTCCGAGCTCAAGAAGACGATAGAACGGCTTTCCAACGGAAAGAATCAGGTGTATCTGGGTGTCTATGGCACGGATGTGACCGTGGACGCTCATGAGAAGCAGCATGTGCCGTATGGCACGTATGTGACGGAGATCGTGATGGACTCTCCTGCGATGAGCGCGGGGATCCAGAGCGGAGATGTCATCGTAGCGATGGATGGCAGAGCTATTACAACCTATCAGGATTATATTGAAGCGCTGAGGAAACTGGTTCCGGGAAATAACGGAACGCTGACTGTCATGCGGCAGACGCAGGAGGAATATAAATCCATGCAGATCGAGATCGTGTGGGAGGGGCTGGAGTAAACGATCGGGATTGCGGAACCGAAGTTATATGCGACGGAGACGTTTTGCAATTATCAGGAAAAGAGGAGACTTAGAACGATGAAATGGATCAAAGATTATAAAGACGGAGACAGAGTATTTGACATCTATCTGTGCAAGCACAAGCAGTCTGCGGTGACAAAGAATGGGAAGTCCTATGAGAATGTGATACTGCAGGATCGGACAGGAACCATCGATGCCAAGATATGGGATCCGAACAGCGCGGGAATCGAGGAATTCTCGGCGCTCGATTACATAGAGGTATACGGTGAGGTGACCAGCTTTAACGGAGCACTGCAGGTAAACATCAAGCGTGTGCGTCTGTGCCGTGAGGGAGAGTATAACCCGGCGGACTATCTGCCCGTGAGCAGTAAAAATATCGATCAGATGTATCAGGAACTGCTTGGTTTTATCAAATCTCTCGAGAATCCTTATCTGAAGAAGCTGCTCGAGAGCTTCTTTGTGGAGGATCAGAAATTTGCGGAAATTTTCCGGAAATCTTCGGCAGCCAAGACGGTACACCATGGCTTTGTCGGAGGTCTGCTGGAGCATACGCTCAGCGTGACAAAGCTTTGTAACTATTACTGCAGCGCCTACCCCGTCCTGAACAGGGATCTGCTGATCACAGCGGCAATCTGCCATGACATCGGCAAGACGAGGGAGTTGTCACTGTTTCCGGAAAATGATTATACCGATGAGGGACAGCTGCTCGGACATATTGTGATCGGAGCGGAGATGATCGGGGAGAAGGCACGGATGATTCCGGGCTTTCCCAAAGGTCTGGAAGGGGAGCTGAAGCACTGCATCCTGGCACATCACGGAGAATATGAGTTCGGTTCGCCCAAGAAACCTGCTTTGGTTGAGGCGGTGGCACTCAATTTTGCGGACAATACGGATGCGAAGATGCAGACCTTCACGGAGATCTTAAACAGTGCGACAACAACCGACTGGCTCGGCTTCAACCGATTGTTTGATTCCAATCTCAGGGCGACGCATCTTGAGTGAAAATTTTTTTGACGGGTAATGACCTGCTATTGACGGAGCGGAACATTTTATTGAGTAAAGGCAGTGAGAATGGAACAGTATAAGAAAAATGACATTATCGTCGTTTCTGTGGAAGACATGGGAGCGGACGGTGAAGGCATCGGCAAGATAAACGGTTTTCCTTTTTTCATTAAGGATGCCCTGATCGGTGATACAGTGGAAGCACGTGTCACGAAGGTAAAAAAGAATTATGCTTACGCGAGACTGGAGAAGGTGATGACACCTTCTTATTTTCGCACAGAGCCCGTGTGCGCATTTCACAGACAGTGCGGTGGGTGCCAGATCCAGGCGCTTGATTACAGAGAGCAGCTGCGTTTCAAACAGGATAAGGTGCGAAACAACCTGATCCGCATCGGCGGCTTTGAACCTGCGCTGATCGATCGGATCATGGAGCCAATTGTTGGGATGGAGGATAGCTTCCATTACCGCAACAAGGCACAGTTTCCGATCGGAACAGACAGAGACGGAAATCCGGTGGCAGGCTTCTATGCGGGCAGAACCCATAGTATCATTGCCAATACGGACTGTGCGCTCGGTGTGAAGGAGAATCAGCTGATCCTGGAAACCATCCTTGATTATATGCGGGAAAATCATGTGAGCGCCTATGACGAAACGACAGGAAAAGGACTGGTGCGTCATGTCCTGATTCGGAAAGGCTTTGTCACGGGCGAACTGATGGTGTGCGTGATCATCAACGGCACAAAGCTGCCTGCCGAGGAGAAGCTGGCTTCGACTTTGAGCCGGATTGAAAACATGACAAGTCTGTCGGTTAATGTCAATACGGAAAATACCAATGTCATTATGGGCAAAAAGCTCCGCACTCTGTGGGGAAGCGATACGATCACGGATCGGCTCGGTGACATCAGCTTCCGGATCTCGCCATTATCCTTCTATCAGGTGAATCCGGTGCAGACACAGAAGCTGTACGGCCTGGCGGTGGAATATGCGGGGCTGACAGGGCAGGAATCCGTGTGGGATCTGTACTGCGGCATCGGAACGATTTCGCTGTTCATGGCGCGCAAGGCGAAATGCGTGTATGGCGTTGAGGTCATTCCGCAGGCGATTGAGGACGCGAAGCAGAATGCAGAGCTCAATGGGATCACGAACGCACAGTTCTTCGTGGGGAAAGCAGAGGAGGTTTTGCCGGAGTTTTATGATGCGACGGAGGGTATGACAGGAATGTCAGGTGTCGAATCGTCTGCCGGGATGCGGCATCCGGATGTGATCGTGGTCGATCCGCCTCGCAAGGGCTGTGATGAGAAATGCCTTGAGACGATGCTCCGAATGCAGCCTGACCGCATCGTGTACGTGAGCTGTGATTCTGCCACACTCGCAAGAGATTTAAAGACGCTGTGTGCCGGAGGATATGAACTAAGACGAGTGCGGGCCGTGGACCAGTTCCCGCAGACCGTGCATGTGGAGACGGTATGTCTCTTGAGCAACCGAAAAGCAGACTCTCACATAAAGCTTTCTCTTGATATGGATGAGTATTACGACATCATGGATAAGGAAAAAGCGGAAAAGAAATAACTTCATAATATACCGAACTTAAGCGATAAGCTGCTGATGCGAAAGCATTGGTGGCTTATTTTTATGCACTTAAGGGAGGTGATGCCATTGGACTGAATGAATTAGAGACAGAGTTACAAGCAATCAATGACAAATTATGAAAAGGAGATTTTGATTATGGCAAAGAAAAGAAGTATTAAGGTAATCAGCCAGAGCGGGCACAACTATAAGGCAAC
>JALFTO010000110.1 GCA_022779165.1 Lachnospiraceae bacterium | reverse complement strand
AGAGATCCTGCTGAAAGAGGACGGCAGCACACAGCTGATCCGAAGGGCAGAGACGAAAGAGGACTACTTCGCGACACTCGACCTCACACCATTTGAGCAGTAGATATAGATGGACTGCCGCATGACGCGGCGGTCCTTTTTTGCGGGAAAGGAATTTTAATCATACAAAGCGGCAGTATGCATTTCGAGAAGTGTCTTAGTGTATGGCGTTTTCGAGAAGAAGGATGAACAGGGCGGCGAGGACTGTCTGAGCACTGCCGGTTTTCAAAACTTTGGATTCCCGGAACCTTCGCGGGGATTTCCTAATTGTTTTCGGGCGGACTGCCTATTATGCCGCTTCTTCGGTAACTCGCTTCGCTCAGACAGTCCTCGAAGCGGCAGCATATCCGCCCGTTAAAACAATAAGGAAATCCTCCGCTTGATTCCGATGTCATCCAAAGTATTGAAAAACCGGCAGATGCGAGTTCCGCAGACGCCCTGAAATCGAACATCCTTCTTCCGAAAACTTCCCAGACACTTGACACTTTGAGACGCATACTGCTGCTTTTGTATGATAATATTCATTTCAATTTAAAAATATCCGCCGCGTCAAGCGGCAGATCCTGCGGGAATCCGCGATGAATGAATAGAATAATCGTCAGTTTCTCTCATATACATAGTAATACGTTACGGGAAAAAATTCTTGTATAAGAAGGGAGAACTGAAATGACAGATAAGGTAATTGAAAACAACCAGGTAGTGATCATGGGTGAGGTGGTCAGTGACTTCACATTCAGCCATGAGATATTCGGTGAAGGCTTCTACATGGTGGATGTGGAGGTTGCGCGTCTGAGCGACTCCTCAGATATCATCCCGGTGATGGTGTCAGAGAGGCTGATCGATGTGACGGCAGACTACAAAGGGTGCTTCTTAAGTGTGACAGGGCAGTTCCGCTCCTACAACAGACATGAGGAAAAGAAAAATAAGCTCGTTCTGTCCGTGTTTGCCAGGGAACTTGCGTTTGTGGAGGAAAGCTGGGAGAGCAGCAAGACCAACCAGATCTATCTGGACGGTTATATCTGCAAGGAACCGATCTACCGCAAGACACCGCTCGGAAGAGAGATCGCAGACCTTCTGCTGGCGGTGAACAGACCTTACGGCAAATCGGATTACATACCCTGTATCTGCTGGGGCAGGAATGCACGTTATGCCAGTAATTTTCAGGTGGGATCGCGCTGCCTTGTATGGGGCAGAATCCAGAGCAGGGAATATATGAAAAAGATATCGGAGGAGGAGATGGAGCGTCGGGTGGCTTACGAGGTATCCGTGAGCAAACTGGAACTGGTGGAGCCCGAGGAATAAAACGCCGCTTGCGTTTCACAGACAGATATGGTATGCTTCAAAATGTCATCTATCTTTTTCAGGAGGAGATTATGGGGCAGGGAAAAATCTGTATTTACAGTGGTGACGGACACGGAAAATCACCTGCTGCGCTCGGCAAAGCGCTTCAGGCTGCCAGTGACGGCAAGCAGGTGGTAATCATTCAGTTTTTGAAGGGAAGAGGGCTTGCGGAGAGTGAATTCCTAAAGAGACTGGAGCCCGAGATCAAGTTTTTCCGCTTTGAGAAATCGCAGGAAGACTTTATTAATCTCCCGCCGGAGCGTCAGCAGGAAGAAGTGCAGAATATCAAGAATGGTCTGAATTTCGCCAGGAAAGTGCTACATACGGGAGAGTGCGATCTGCTGATCCTGGATGAGGTGCTGGGACTTCTTGACAGCAATATCATCGGTGTGGAGGATTTAAAAGCGATCCTGAGCACGAGAGATGATGATACCACCATCATCATGACGGGCATTCAGCTGAATGATGATATCTGCATACTGGCGGATGAAGTTTCCAGGATAGAGACATTGAAATTTAAGGTATGGTAGCCGTTGACAGTGATTCTGTTGTCTGCTATGATAAGAAATGTTAAGGAATAAAAGAGATAGAGGTTGCGTGTTTTAATAGTATCTTTTTGGATGTGTCAGGCACAGAAGAAGGAGAGGGAAAGGAAAACGCGCCGAAGGGGAAACTCTCCCTGAAGGGTTTCTTTCTGGGCATGCATTTAAGAGGTGCATGACTGTCATCTGGTTAGATGGAGTGCTATCGTGGTAATTGGAATTATGAGCCGAGTCCATCTAGCGTGGACCCGGTTTTTTT
>JALFTO010000089.1 GCA_022779165.1 Lachnospiraceae bacterium | reverse complement strand
TCCATAGGCAACGTCTTCCATAGATGCCCTGCTGCTCTTCTGAAATACCTTCATGATGCGCTTTCGCTCATCAAATTCCTGTATGCAGCACGGGGCATGTCTGAGGCTCACCGCCTCCACTTGTTCCAGGCCGGAAAGTTGTCCGGAGAACGTCAGTAACGGTTCTCCTATTGCAGTATTCTCTGACGGTATCAGGAACACTTCCTGAATAGGTATCCTCTCATCCAGCTTCTCATAACAAACCGGCACTTCGCACGGTTCATATCCGTGTACCGTCACCTGCAGAGTGAAATCCTCCCTGCCGGAATTGATCAGTACATAACTGCCGTTGCCACGAGGCGTGAGCTGCAGGGAATGTCCGTCATTCCGAAATTGCACGTTATGCTCATCTACAGCTGACCCTGTGGTCGTGTCCAACAGCCGGATTACGAGATCCAGCCTGTAATGAATTACAGCGCTATCCACCTATCATTCTCTCCCCCTTTCTTCACCTGTGATATGCAGACCGAATGTAGCTTCGGAAACACGAGGAGTATCCACGATGATCTCGCTGGACAGGAATACGGGTGCCGCCTTATAGAACAGGCTGATCTGATAAGGCTTGTTGATCGCCTGCCACACCCTCACCTTTTCCTCCAGACTTATCTTCGCCTGAGACAGTACAATCGGAGGCTCCTGTGTGTCCAGCCACGTCTGCAGCTGGTTGGGAAGGACGGAACTGTTGTCATTGACAATCTGCGCAACCCTTCCCATAATTTTCTGGATATCAGGGGCCTTTAATCCCATCTGGGAAGACCCGTTGATAAACACCATATAATAAAGACCGTATGGTCTTGGCGGCTTTTGAAGCTGCACCCTGCCCTTCTGCATGAAGTTCGGCTGGGTCACATTGCCTTCCTCCCTGATATCATACAGATACAGACCTACGATATAGTCCACATCCTGATCCGCCGGGGAGGAAATCTCGATATTGTTCGGAGAAGGAATCGGCTCCGGACACATCTTTTCCCGCAGTGTCTTGACGATATACGCACTCACATCTGCTATGATCGGATAATCTGCCATTACTCTTCTCCACCTCCTTTGAATGTATTTAAAAGTTTCTCCGCTTCCGTCATCATGGAACCGTTCAGCCCCGCGGCATAATCGGTATCCTTGAAATATTCCACCGCATATTCAAAGTATTTCTTTGATGCCGCTTCATCGATGTACGCATCACTCTGGAATACAGTCGCCTTCTTCATGGTGTCGGTACTCTTGTCCTTGAACGACACGTTGGTGCTGCCGACAGTGAACTTATACTCCTTCGTTCCCTTCAGGATCGTTGCCTCCTTCTTGGTATCGCTGTAGAGATACCGGAAGCCGTCCTTGCCGTCCAGCAGCTTCAGGCAGAGGTACTGTACCTGCGGATTCTTCTTATATTTTGTATAAACATAAGCGTTCCCGCTTGCGCCGCACTTATCGATCAGTTTCTTTGCAAGCTTCACGGCATTGACATTGCCCTCTTCCCCGAGCCACTTCACGGCCGTGGCTGCCACAACCTGTCCGTCCGCACTCAGCTGATCAAAATCACCGCCGAGTGCCGCTGCGATCATGTCAAGCAGCTCGTCCTCCGTCAGCTTCATCGGATCCTTCGTTCCGCTTCCGGCTCCTGCGCCCTCGCCTGCTCCGGCATTTGCTCCCGCTCCGTCGCCTCCTGCACCGGCACCTTCGCCTCCTGCACCGGCGCCTTCGTCTGAGCCTTCACCTTCCGCACCGGCACCTTCGCCTCCGGCACCGTCCGCCGCGGTTTCACCTGTCAGGGAATTGCCTGACGCTGCCGCTTCCCGGGCTTTCTGCAACGCGGAATTAATCAGCCTTGATGCCGCATCGTTATCTTTGAATTTATTCTTCAGATCGTTCAGGGCGCCAAACGCTCCCATCTCTCCCAGTGCGTTCAGCTTGTCCTGCGCCGATGACATATCACCGTCCGCCAGTGCCGAAGCCGCCTCGTTCTTTAATTTGTTGATCGCTCCTTCCAGCGCGCCTGCGGATTCCAGTTCGTTTGCCGCCTGCGCCTTATCCTCTGCGGAACTGTCACCGGAATTCAGGGTATCCGCCAGCCTCTGCTTCTCCTGATCAATCGCCTCCGTCTTACTCTCGATCATAGCATCGTATTTCTTTGCTCCGGCCAGATCGTTATTGTCAAATGCCTCCTGCTGTTTCCGCAGCAGTTCATCTCTCTCTGCCATCAGCTTATCGAGCAGGGACTGTAAGCTCTCATCCCCGTTCACGATCTCCTGTGCCAATTGCCGCAGCCATTCAATATGGGCATCCACCGACTCCCTCGCTCTCCAGCTGAAGTCATCGGCCTTGATCCCGTCATACAGACCATCTGCCCACCGGATCCGTTTGTAGATCCAGCTGATGGCATCACTCTTATCCATGCGGTCTGTCTTAGCCTGAATAAAGGACTGGAGCTGCGTCCTGGCATTATCCGCTTCCGACTTCTGTTCCTTCAGGATCTGCTCTCCCGCCGCCTTGCTGACACCCTTCTTGAGCTGGCTCGTATATCGTGTGGAAGCACCTGCCTGGATCTGATTCTGATAAGCGGTATCGGCCTGAGGGATCAGATCCTTCTCGAGTACCTCACGCTCTGCATCCTTTTCCTTAATCAGGCTGTCCTCGATATGATAGAGATAGGTCAGTTTGCTGAGGCTTTTCTCAAACGCGTCATTCACGCCGTTTTCCGACAGTGAGATGACGTTCTTAGCTTCCTTTGTCTCCTCACTCTGCAGAATCGCTCCGGCATCCTCCGACAGCCCCTTGGCAGAATAACTCAGATAACTCTCCTGCGCACTGCTCATCGAATCGCCGAGGGCATCGAGCATCGTCGTGTTCGGCACGAACTGTGCATCACTTCCGCCGCTGTCCTCCTCTTCCTCATCATCTTCCTCGTCGTCTTCCTCGTCGTCTTCCTCGTCGTCTTCCTCCTCTTCCTCATCGGAACCGAATTTGTCTCCGTTGTAGGTGCCGAGCAACCGGCTCAACAGGCTGCTGTCACCGTCGATCAACTGGCGGAACACTTCCGCGCGCCGTGTCGCATCGACCTGGGACATCAGTTTGCTCACCGTCTCGGCCATCTCTTTTTTATCCTGACTGAGCAGTGTCTGATGGCAGTTCTCCAGCGCCGCAAGCTGTTTATCGAGTTTCCTTGTTTCGTCATTCCTGACATCCTTATTGAAGAACTTCTGCGTCTGCAGATAATAATAGTTGAGCACCTCATCGTCACTCATCGTCGTATTGATCATTTCCGTGAGGTAATTGTCATACTGCAGCCGGATTGGCTCGAGTTCCTTCATCTCATACAGATTGTAGGGATCAGGAGAATCGAACAGATTGACTGCATTGCCGGTCCTGGCATCCCGCAGCACACCGTCGCTTTTCACATAGTAGGTCACCCACAGATCCGCCAGTTTGGACTCCTCGACGAGAGTGCCCCCATCTGTGATCGCTCCCAGACCGGAAGCGCTCGTGATATCGTACCACGCACCGCCCGCCAGCTCCGATTTATAATAAACATTGTCCTGTCCGGAATCGGCAACGGTATCAAGCGCCTTCTCCCTGAGTTCATCGGTGTAGGCATCCAGATGGATCAGGTAAGTCCCGATAAAGATCGTGGAATCTTCCACTTTATTTTTGGAAATAAAATCGCCGAACTTAATGGCGTTCGTCTCATCCGGCCTTGCAGCCAAAGCGTTCTTTCCGAGGAAGACGATCACGCCCGCCAGCACACAGACTACTGCCGCAAATGCACCGACAAAATATTTGATTTTATTTCCCTTCCTCTTCGCTCTGTTTCCCATATATTTCCTCACTCATCTACCGTTTCTTTCCTGATCTTCCGGTTTGCTGCGTCCAGATATCCCGTGTACATCAACGTCTGATCCGTTCCGTAGAACTCGACCTTCAGTTCCTCCAGACTGTCTGCCAGGATCGGCAGATACTTGAATTTCTCCTTCACATCGATCAGCTTGCCTGACGACAACGGTTTGCCGTCCGCCGTAACGATGCGGTAGTATCCGATCTTGTCCGTTGTGGTGAGTTCTACACCGAACTGTGCCACACCTGCCGACTGATCCACCGTCACCGTAAAGGTTCCGATCTCATCCGGATCACGATCCACAACCGTGTATTTTGTCACGATCAGGAGCGGCCCGCCGTAACTCTCCGGATCAATCTCACAGTCATCCACAAATTCATCCCCGTTATAGAGCCGGATCTTGGCGCTCGAGATCTCCTGCTTGGCAATGCCGAGATGCCGGATCGTCTTGCCGACCTTCGCCTTTCCGATCGAAACATTGTCACAGAAGAGTTCATAATCCGTGATCTCAACACTGAAGTTCTCCGGGATCTCAACGCCGAGTTCAAACGCATTGTCCTGCACGATCGACCGGATAAAATATCTGGCTCCTTCCACAATCTCTTCCTCAATGTAGCTGTCTCCGCCACCGGCACTCATCATATCCGCATCCGTTCCCGACAGCAGTGCACTGACACCGCCGCAGGTCAGACGGTCAAGTCCATACAACGTCTGGGTGTATGTAGCAAGCTGATCAAACATCTCCTGCTGCAGATCCTCGTATTGATCCGAAAATGTCTTATACTCTTCATAGGTCATCTGCCCCATCTCATTGAGCACTCTATTCTTTTTGAGCTGCTTTGCAGCATCCTCCACCTGTTTCTCATAATTTTGATAGGTACTGCGGACAGTGCTGTAATTGTTAAATCCATCCTCCAGTTCCGCCTTGAGTTCCTCCGCCATATTGTCTTTGGCGATACGCGCCTCCTGGTAGGCAAGCGCCGCCTCATACAATGCGTATGGCTCATCATCCACATAGCGGGTGCCATCCACAGAGCCTTTGAACCACTCCTTCGGGATCCTGATAAACCAGATCCTGTAGGAACCGGCCCACGGCTTGTCTATCTCCTTCAGAAACTTATCATAGGCTGTCTTGAAGGCTTTCTTGTCGACATCCTGACCATTCAGTGCCTGATCCACATAAGAGGCAATATAACTTATCTCAGCACTGTTGTAGTGATTCTTCATCAGGTTGTAATTTCCCTCGAGCGTCAGATATGCCGCTGTCGCTTCCATACAGGCTTCATAGTAATCCTGGTGTCTGTCCAGCATATAGGTATTCAGCGCCTCGAGATCCGATCTCTGGATCTCCGCCTTCTCTAAAGGATTACCGAACCGGTATCCGACCGTCACATCGACACCGACTGCGTTCGACAGCTTCTTTTTGGTGGATAACAGCGTGCGCATGTCACTTGTGATCCTGTTTTTCAGCGATTTGAGATCCTTCTCCATGGAAGTGATGTCACTCTTGTTCGCCTGACCCGTCAGCAGCTTTGCCCGGTTTCTCTTCAACGTCTCTTCCATCACCGCAATGCGGTCCTCGTTGAAAGAGATGTTTTTTTCCTTGACATAGATAGTAATATAATAGTTGCTGACTTTCTCGTACTCTGTCAGCTTCTGGTCATCGATCTGGTGGCGGATACTGTCAATCTCATACTGGATTTCCTGCGGCTTGTAGCGGAATTCGTACTCTTCGCCCAGATTGGGCTTCTCCGGAAAATGAAACGACAGGAGCGGCGACCAGCTGAACGTCCGCATCTTCTTTTCCTTCAACGCAAGGCTCTTTACCGCCTGCTGATAGGAAGCCTGTTTCTTCTCCAGTCTGGTGTTCAGCTGATCAATCTTAGCACTGTTTGCAACCGCCAGCGATTTTGCCGCCGACAGGGTAAGTGTCTTGCTGCCGGCCGCCTGCACCTGAACCGGGACTGCGCCCGCGGCCAGGGACGTTCCAACAAGCAGGACGAGCATGATGGAAAGGATACGCTTTACCGTTGCTTTTCTCATGCACCCTCCCCCTTTGTAATGTAATAGAAGGCAAACACATCATCCCTGTCGCTGCATACAAATGTATAGACCAGACCGTCCTTCTCAAAACCGTACAGATATACGACATAACTCTTATCGTAGGAATCTATGATGCTATACTCATCGTATTCGTCTGTCTTCTTCCAGTCGACCGGTCCGAACAGGACATCCTTCTCGGAGCACAGCCTGTTGATCGCAACGGCCTCCTCCATCGTCACTTCGGAGTTGCCTTCATAGATCGGATCGCCAAACAGACCTTTCAGTTCCGCGATTGTGGTGAGATTGCTCTGTCCCGCCCTGAAATAAGGCTGCAGCACATAGACATTATCGACTTTCACATCATCATACAGGGAATTGCTCTCTGTCGCACCGACATACATTGCCTCGATGTCCGCAAGCACGACTGCATATCTGCTCTCCCCGCGATAGAGTTTCATGCTTCCCGAATAACAATCACTCACTTCCTTCGCTGTCTTGCCGAGCAGATCACTGTACACGATCCCGTCCTTGGAAAAATTGCCCTTGTAGATCTCGTTACTTCCCTGATCGTACAGTGTGCCCTCTCCCTCTTTCATGCCTCTGGCAAACATTCCGGCATACAACAGACTCCCGTTCTCACGGTACTGCTTTCCCTCTCCCTCGTAGAGGTTCTCACTGAATTTACCGTTGTATTTCATGACACCAGTGTCATAATAGGCAACACCGTCTCCCTCGTATTTATTCTTGTCAAAGCTTCCCTGATACACAACCGTGCCCTCGGGATTGTAGAGTGTGCCGGTTCCGGTGACGTATCCCTTTGCCACATTGCCCTCATAGGCGAGATAACCGGATTTCCCTTTGATCCTGACCTTATCCTTTGCAAACCGCAGCATCACAGAATCATAAGAATACGTCTTGATGCCGCCATCCGCGCCCTTCCTGTCCGGAAGGAACGAATCCTTCACGCTTGCCAGATAATACAGGCTCAGCACACCGATCACCACAACGATGGCAAACGCCAGCTTCTTGCTGACGAGCCAGCCAAACACTTCGTAATAATCTTTCTTATGCTTCGGGCGTACATCAAAGATCGAGGCAAAGAACTGCCTGACTTTGTTGATCCCCTGAGTACGGAGATAGTTCCAGTCTGTCCAACGCCGCACCTTCGTCACGAGAGGCGTTATCTTTGTCTTGATCGACGTCAGCAAAACCTGAAATAAATTATGATTCATCCGTTACTCACCACACTTTCTTTGATCAAATGATCCCACTCACTGATTCAGTTTGCAGGAAATCGCGTCCGTATGTGCCTCATTCAGATATTTCTCACAGGTAAACAGATACCATTTTGCGATCCTGTCCTCCGCGGACTCCTTCACGATCTCAGTGAAAGCACTCCTTGCCAGATAGAAATCGTTCTGATAGAAGAGTCTGATCGCCTTCTGGAATGTCTCGTCATAGGAAAGCTTACTCCTGCGCTCCTTCTCCGGGCAGACATCCAGTATCTCATACAGATCGATCTTCTCATCGCAGGCTGCGATCTCAAAATAACCGATATACCGCGCTGCGCATCCGCCTCTGTCCACACTGCCCG
>JALFTO010000078.1 GCA_022779165.1 Lachnospiraceae bacterium | reverse complement strand
CTCCTTGGTATGACAGTGCATATCAAATTTCATAGAAACCTCATTTGTGTTTTTTATCTAGTATGTACATTTATTATAGCATGAATCACAAAAAGCTGATATAATCAATCCTTATCAGAGGGTAAAAATTATGAAAAAAATAAGAGAATCCAATAAAATAAAATATCGATTGATCATGCTGTTGGCAGCGACGCTGTTCTTATGCATGCCGATGGCGGTAAATGCGGAGGACGGTCTCATGATCCATGGCAAGAGTCAGGTGATTGCCGGGCAGGAAACACCGCTGACGTTGATCCTTCAGGGGAAAAAGGTATCTCCGGAGGAGGCGGAGTGGGAGAGCTCTGACAGGCATACGGCGTTTGTAGAGAAGGACGGGATTCTCACTGCCGGAGATATCAAAAAAGAAAAGACGGTGACGATCACGGCGACTGTGACGGTAGATGATGAGGAATACGAGGCTGAAAAGCAGATCCGTGTGCTCCCGCAGGTGAAGGATGTCAAGATTTACCGCAATGAGGACAATGCAGACGGTAAGCTGATGAATTTTGACAGCAGTGTTCTGCCGGACGGCGAGGGCAAGGTGGCAAAGGTGATGGTGCTGGAAGCAAAATGTGAGCCGGAGCAGGCACTTCAGAAGGTTGTCTGGAAGAGTTCGGATCTTTCCGTCGCATCGATAGACAGTGAAGGGACGATTCATTTTAAGGGAACCGGTAAAACGGTGATCACGGCAACGGCGGCGGACGGCAGCGGCGTGTCTGAGAAGGTGACGATCTCCGTGTCCGATCCGATCGAAAAGATCAAGGTCAAGCCGGAGGATATGCCTGATACCGAGTTTGTGGAACATGGAGAAACGGCAGAGTATCTCGTGCTTTCCGACGGACAGACGCTGCAGCTGTATACTGATATTTCTCCGAAAGGAGCCTCCAGTGCCGCCGTCAGGTGGAGCAGTTCGAATGAATCGGTTGCTACGGTAGATGAGGACGGTCTGGTGACGGCAGGCTTTACGGACAGTCTTCAGGAGGTCACCATTACGGCCTCGGCAGAAGATGACAGTAGTGTCAGTGATGAATTTACGTTCCGGGTAGCACCGCGGTTTGATCTGATGTATGGCAATAAACGGATCAATGATGAGACGATCCACCTGTATCTGGAGGATGGGTATCACGATGTGCAACTTCGGTTGGTGCAGGAATTTGCCGAGTACGGCAAACTCACCTGGAGCAGCGAGGATTCCGAGATTGCCGATGTGGATCAGAATGGCGGAGTCCATGCGAGGAAGGCGGGAGATGTGATTGTCAGGGCGCTGCTTTTGTGCGGCGATGACCGATATATCATCGCAAAGACGAAGGTGATTGTTCTGGATGAAGATGCGTCCCATTATGACAAGACGGAGGCAATGGCAGAGGTTGACCGCTACATCGTAGAGAAGGAGCGGAATCCGGGAGAAAAACTGACGATCACCTGCATCGGAGACAGTATCACGTATGGGACCAAGCTCCTGAATGATGTGGATTATAAGGAGATCGTATATCCGAATTATCTCGGAGAATATCTGGAGGCGGAGGAGGTGTACACCATGGGAGTCGGCGGTATGCCGATCAGCCGCGTGGTCAAGGATCTCAATGAGAATGACTGGGGATATTATGACTGGAATCCCTGCATGCTGGATCTCTTTTTTGACGACAATGTGAATCCGACGGATCCGGATAAAAATAATCCAAACGGAGAGTTCTACAGTGACCAAAATATAGAGCGATTGGAGCAATCAGATGTGATCGTAGTGATGGGCGGCGTGAATGACAGCTTCCAGACGTTTGACAGTGTGAAGGATGCAAGAACGGTACTCGGTATGTCGGAGGACGAAACGCCGACTGCAGAGCAGGTTCAGGAAGTCTTCCTTGAGAAAAGATTTGGCTCTGTCGGATCATGTAAGGAGAAGACCTTTTGCGGCGATGTCGATAAGTTGATGAAGAAATTGAAACAATGTGCACCGGATGCACAGATTATCTTCTTTACGCCGTTTCAGAATACCGTGTCCAACGGAAATGACATGTATCCGCTGGAGGAGTATGTGGATGCCATTAAGAAGCTCGGTACGGAGAACGATATCACGGTGGTAGATACCTACGGACAGGATTTTATGAACACCGCCGGAGCGCAGGTGCGCAAGAAATATATGCCGGACGGCGTCCACGGCAATGCCGCCGGAAACCGCCTGATCGCAAACCATGTGGCAGCGTGGATCCTGCGAGGGAGAGAGTGAGAGGCAATAAAATTTTCTAAAAAGTGATTGACAGTTTCCAAAACAGGGAGTAAAGTAGTGGCATAACAAATCAACCAAACCTGTGAGAAAGAGAAGTAAGCTTACGGAACCGTTTCAGAGAGCTGCTGATGGTGGGAATGCAGTATGGAGATGTTAGCCGAATGGACTTTCGAGGGCAGTCTGAACGATGAATCATCAAGTAGGCGCTGCCGGGAACCGCACCCGTTATCCAGGCGGCATGTATGATAGTACATGAAAAGAGTGGACTTTTGAAGTCAAGTTGAGTGGTACCACGGGAATAGGAAACTATGAGCGTCTCAAACATTATGTTTGAGACGTTTTTTTGTACACCTTATGCAGAGTACTACACTTCTATCGCTCACAGGCAGTACAAAAAGGAGAGCAAAGTTATGAAAAGAAAATTATTGGCAGTAATGATGACAGCAGCAATGGTAATGTCTCTGGTGGCATGCGGAAACAGCACTGAGCAGGCGCAGCCCGCAGCGGCAGAAACAGCAGAGACAACAGAAGCAGCTACAGCGGAGACAGAGGCGGCTACAGCAGAAGAAGCACAGCCGGCGGCAGAGGGATCTTATACGATCGGTATCTCACAGTTTGCAGAGCACGGTTCTCTGGATAACTGCAGAGAAGGATTCCTGGAGGGACTGAAAGAGGCCGGCATTGAGGAGGGCGTCAATCTGACCGTATTATTTGATAATGCACAGGCTGATATGGGTACGGCGAGCACCATTTCCGATTCCTATGTATCACAGAAAGTGGATCTGATCTGTGCGATCGCAACCCCCAGTGCCATGAGCGCATATAATTCCTGTATGGATACGGATATCCCGGTAATCTACACGGCAGTGTCCGATCCGGTGGCTTCAGGGCTTGCAAATGAGGATGGCACGAGTGTCGGGAACATCACAGGTACTTCGGATGCGTTGCCTGTTACAGAGCAGCTCGGTATGATCCGTGAGATGATGCCGGATGCAAAGAAGATTGGTATTCTCTTCACAACCAGTGAAACAAATTCCGAGAGTACGATCGCAGAATATAAGGCACATGCAGCAGAGTACGGATTTGAGATCGTGGACAGTGGTATCAACACCATCGCGGATGTACCGATGGCGGCAGCTGATCTGGTAGAAAAGGTTGACTGTATCACAAATCTGACGGATAATACTGTTGTGTCTGCACTTCAGACCGTACTGGATGCGGCAAAAAAGAAGGGCATTCCGGTATTCGGTTCCGAGGTGGAACAGGTGAAGAATGGCTGTGTTGCTTCCATGGGTCTTGACTATGTGCAGCTTGGCAAGCAGACCGGAGCCATGGCAGCAAAGGTTCTGAAGGGTGAGGCGGCAGCTTCCGATCTTCCTTTTGAGATCATCTCTGAGGCGAGCCTGTATGTCAATACGGCAGCGGCAGAGAAGGTCGGTATGGAGATCCCTTCTGCAATGTTGGATAAAGCAGCAGAAAAATTTGAGGAAATCGTGGTAGAGTAATATGGCATTGCTATTAAGTGTTCTGGAACAAGGTTTGATTTACGCCATTATGGCGCTCGGAGTGTATATCACATATAAGATTCTGGATTTTCCCGATCTTACGGTAGACGGCAGCTTCCCTATGGGGGCTGCCATCGCCTGCATTCTGATTGTGAAAGGAGTGTCGCCCATCCTGACGCTTCCCATCTGTTTTGCGGCGGGAGCTTTTGTGGGGATGCTGACGGGACTGATTCATGTGAAGTTAAAGGTCAGGGATCTGCTGTCCGGTATTATCATGATGACGGCGCTGTATACGGTGAATCTCCGTATTGCAGGTAAGGCGAATCTGCCGATCTACAATATGCCGACGATATTTGACAACGGTCTGGTGAACAGTCTTTTCCCGGGCGGTCTTGAAACTTATAAGACGGTTGCGGTGATTCTGGTGATCACACTTGCGACCAAGTTTCTCCTTGACTGGTATATGAGCACGAAGTCGGGCTTCCTGCTCCGTGCGGTGGGAGATAATGACAGTATTGTCACATCTCTCGGCGTGGATAAGGGACTGGTAAAGATCGTGGGGCTGTCGATCGCCAACGGCCTGGTGACTCTGGGCGGCTGCGTGTTTGCACAGCAGCAGAGATTTTTTGATATCTCGTCCGGAACGGGTACGGTGGTGATCGGACTGGCGAGCGTGATCATCGGAACCAGTTTATTTAAGAAGGTGACATTCCTGCGTGTGACGACCAGCGTCGTGATCGGCTCACTTCTGTATAAGGGGTGTGTGGCCGTGGCGATCCGCATGGGCTTGTCATCCAGCGACCTGAAACTGATAACGGCAGTGCTGTTCCTTGCGATACTGGTGCTGGGAATGGATCGGAAAAAGAAGGTGAAGACAGATGCTGACACTAAATAAGATCAATAAATATTATAATCCCGGCACTGTCAATGAGATGTGCCTTTTTACACAGTTTGATTTTGAAGTAAAAGACGGAGAGTTCGTGTCCATCGTGGGTAGCAACGGCTCCGGCAAAACTTCTCTGTTGAATCTTGTCTGCGGCAATATTGATGCCGATGCGGGCAGTATCGTGGCAAACGGCGAAGATATCACGAGGAAAAAGGATTTCCTGCGCTATCGTACCATCGGCAGGGTGTATCAGGATCCGGCCAAGGGAACGTGCCCCAGCATGAATATTCTGGAAAATATGTCACTTGCCGATAATAAGGGCAAGCCGTATGGGCTTGGCAGAGGTGTGAATAAAAGCCGTATCAGTTATTATAAAGAATTGCTCGGCCAGTTGAATCTCGGACTGGAGGATAAGCTCTATACGCAGGTGGGATCCTTATCGGGAGGACAGCGGCAGGCTCTGGCGCTTCTGATGGCGACGATGACACCGATCGATTTCCTGATCCTGGATGAGCACACGGCGGCGCTCGATCCGAAGACGGCAGAGATCATCATGCAGCTCACGGAGAAGATCGTCCGGGAGAAGCAGGTGACAACCATCATGGTAACGCACAACCTCCGCTACGCGGTGGAGTATGGCGACCGCCTCGTGATGATGCATGAGGGAAAGGTCATTCTCGATAAGTCAGGGGAAGAGAAGAAGCAGATCAAGACCGACGAGATCATGGGGATCTTTAACCAGATCAGTGTGGAATGCGGAAATTAAATCATATTGGAAGAAAGAGGCTGTCGCTCTGCGATGGCCTTTTTATTGTGGCTAATATCAAACAAAGCAACGGAATGCGTTCGAGAAGTGTCTTATGTATCTACATGTCCGCAAGCGGACACGTAGCCTTCGGCGAATGCACACTCGCTTCGCTCGGCGCGATAAGCATCAGCCGTTTTTCAAATCTTTTGATTCCCGGAACCTTCGCGGGGATTTCCTAATTGTTTTCGGGCGGACCGCTTATCATGCCGCTTCTGCGGAACTCGCTTCCGCTCAGACAGTCCTCGAAGCGGCGCATATCCGCCCGTTAAAACAATAAGGAAATCCGCCGCTTGATCCCGATGTCATCAAAAGAATTGAAAAAACGGCTGCTGTGAGTTCCGCAGACGCCCTGCTA
>JALFTO010000042.1 GCA_022779165.1 Lachnospiraceae bacterium | reverse complement strand
TTTACCAAGTTGTTCAATCAGGGTATGATCACCGGCAAGAACGGTATCAAGATGTCAAAATCCAAGGGAAATGTCGTTTCACCCGACGATCTCGTGAGAGATTACGGCTGTGATTCCCTGAGACTGTATGAACTCTTTGTGGGACCGCCGGAATTGGATTCCGAGTGGGATGACAGAGGAATCGACGGTGTTTACCGTTTTCTGACGAAATTCTGGAAGCTTGTGATGGACAACAAGGATTCCGGTGTGGCTGAGACAAAGGAAATGGTGAAGCTGCGCCATAAGATGGTATTTGATATTACCCAGAGACTGGAGAATTTCAGCCTGAATACGGTTATCTCCGGCTTTATGGAATACAATAACAAGATGATCGAGATGGCAAAGAACGGCGGTATTGATAAAGAGACCTTAAAGACGGCAGTCGTTCTGCTTGCACCGTTTGCACCCCATATCGCGGAGGAACTGTGGAGGGAACTCGGCGGAACAGATTCCGTATTCCACACGGTATGGCCTACCGCGGATGAGGAGGCGATGGCAGATGATGAGAAAGAGATTGCCGTACAGGTGAACGGCAAGACCAGGGTTGTCATCAAGGTGCCTGCAGATATTTCAAAAGAAGACGCAATTGCAGCCGGAAAGGCAGCGCTTGGAGATAAGCTCACGGGGAATGTGATCAAAGAGATCTATGTTCCCGGGAGGATCATCAACATCGTTGCAAAGTAAAAAAGCGGAAGTATTGCATATATAACTGATACAAGAAGAAACAGGATGCCGGTCAGTTCCCGGTATCCTGTTTTTGCTTCATTTTCATAATCTTTTCGATTTTGGCAGCCTCCTCAGGGGTGCTGCTTTTTTTGATCACGGCTACGATGCGTTTCAATTCCTCGGGAGAAAAACTGATTGCGTTTTCTTTGCCCTGTTTTGCAACACGCATCAGGAAGGGAAGCATTTCTTTTGGGGAGAGACCGTTTCCCTGTGAGACCATCAGCTGCAGAAAATCCAGTTTGTTCTGCGGAATATCGGCGATGTCGGGATCAGACATCCATTGCGGTTTATTCATTGGGAAATACTCCTTTCAACATATCGATCATTTCTTTTTGCTCGGGGCCCAGTATGTTCATAAGCATATCCATGGAAAAGGGAGAGGAGGAAGTATTTTTGCCGCCTTCCGAAGAATCCCCGTTTTCAGGACCCTTTACATCCTTCATAAGTTCCATCATCTGGGACATTTCCTGATACATTTCCATCGCGGAAAATATCTGCTCCACTTGTTTTAGCATTTCCTTTTGCGGCTGACTGCAGTAGGGGAGCAGAGTGGGAAGCAGCTTGTGGATATCAGGCTGATCTGTTTTGGCGCAGGAGCAGATCTGATACGGATGATTCTGAAAATAGGAGATCGTATATTTTAATTCCTGATATTTGATCATGATGGCAAGATGCTTTTGCGTCTCATAATCCAGATAGGGGAGGAGACATTTGATTATCTGAACCTGGTTTGTGGTAAAAAGGGTGTCGAATGCAAGCACATGATCCTGATCTTTTTCATCCATATCATTTTCCTGTCAGCCTTATTCATAGTTCTTATCTTTATAAGATGTATGCGGAATCAGACAGAGATATGATTCCGCTTATGCAGTGAAAGATGCCTGATGCCGGAAGCTGTTTGGCACCCATATGCATACGAAGAGGGCGGCGTGTGCCGCCCCCCTGTCATGCAGGTGTGCTAGTTATTGCAGCAGCAGCACAGAAGGATCAGAATCCAGATCCAGCTTCCGCATCCGCATCCATTGCCGCCGTCGCCGAAGATGGAGCCGCAATTCCAGCTTCCGCATCCGTCATCGCCACGGTTGCCGCACAGACAGAAAAGAATCAGAATCCAGATGATGCCGCTGCATCCGCAGTTGTGATGATGGGAAGGGGTGGAGCCGCATCCGCAAGAAGTAGCTGTTAAATCACTCATAATTGAGCCTCCAAAGTTTATTTATGGTTTATACTATGTAGGAGGGCTTGGGAATGTTTCATGCGATTGTAAAATTACTTTTTCAACGATTAAACTACTGCGTACTTCTGTTGCCGGATACAGTGTTACAGATAGGAAAAAACGCTTGATCTGCTTCCACCGCTTGACCCGGCCGGTAAGTAGACTTACTCAGAAAAAGTTTTGTGTTTGTAATCCTCCCATTTGGGGAGTGGATTGCCCAGCACAAGACTTTTTTTGATCTCTCCGTAATAGTGCAGCTTCCGAAGCAGATGCAGGTAGCTTTGCTGGAGCTCCTCCATCTGCCTGGTGACGCTGTCCCGATGGGTATTTAAGAGCAGCAGAATTTCATCAATGTGCTCTGCTTCCTCGGATTCATAGGAGAAAAATTCTTTTAGCTGCGCAATGCTCATGCCTGCGTTTTTAAAACAGCAGATTGTGCGGAGCCGTCCGATATGACAGTCCCTGTAAATGCGCTGACCGGTGGCGGTTCTTTCCACATTTGTCAAAATTTTCATATCTTCATAGTATCTGAGGGTGGATGTCGGTAGATGAAACATCTCTGAAACCTCACGGATTGTATATTCTGCCATGTTATTTCTCCTTTTGCTTTGCAGTGGAAAGCGGTTTCAATATGGAATAAATTCTGTTGAAAATTTTTTTAAAATATTTCTTGACTTCAAGTGTACTTGAAGCTGTAGACTGAAGTCAAGAAAAGATTTCAGGAGGTAAAAAATGTATCAGGCATCAATGGAACGTTATTATTCTATGAAGTATTTTCCCTGTGGGAAAAGCGGATTAAAGCTCCCGGCGGTTTCTCTGGGACTTTGGCACAATTTTGGAGACACGGCTTCCTATGAAAATATGAAAGCAATGTGCTTTACTGCATTTGACAACGGAATTACGCATTTTGATTTGGCAAATAATTATGGACCGGAGGCAGGCAGTGCAGAGAAAAACTGGGGAAGAATTTTAAAAGAAAACTTCAGCGGGTATCGGGATGAGCTTATAATCAGTACCAAGGCAGGCTATGATATGTGGGAGGGTCCTTATGGCAACTGGGGAAGCCGCAAGTATCTTCTTGCCAGCCTTGATCAGAGCTTAAAGCGGATGGGGCTGGATTATGTAGATGTTTTTTATCATCATCGAATGGACCCGGATACGCCGTTGGAAGAGACGATGGGGGCGCTTTCTCAGGCAGTAATAAGCGGAAAAGCTCTGTACGTTGGACTTTCCAATTATAATGGAGAGCAGCTTGAAAAGGCGACGGAGATCTTAAAGGATTTGAAATGTCCTTTTATCATCAATCAGAACCGTTATTCGATATTTGACAGAAGCATTGAACAGAATGGATTAAAGGAAACGGCGGTAAAATTAGGGAAGGGAATTATTTCCTTCAGCCCGCTTGCACAGGGGCTTTTGACAAACCGGTATCTGGATGGAATTCCCAAGGACAGCCGGATGGTAACGGATGGACGCTTTATTAAGAAGGAAGTGCTGACAGATAAGAGACTGGAGCAGATCAGGGCGCTTCAGAACCTTGCCGGGGAACGCGGACAGACACTTGCGGAAATGGCGCTTTCATGGGTACTTCGGGACGGTGAGATAACAAGCGTGCTGATTGGTGCATCCAAACCGTCACAGATACTGGACAATATCAAGGCGATTGAAAAGACCTCCTTCAGTCACGAAGAATTGCTGAAGATAGAGGAGATTTATCAGAGCAATCCGGAATATGTTCTGCGATAGGACGGAAAACGGATAGGAGTGGGATCATAGGGATCCTTTGATGCTGCAGGCGGGAAGAAATTCCCGCCGTTTTTTTATCGGAAGTAAATTTGAAATGAGTTTACATAATTCCGCTCTACGGATAAAAGACTTGCATTTCTGTCCCGATATTGTAAAATGATTATATCTGTAATGATAAAATACTGGGTAACTATGTGTAGGAGTGACAACTGATGGCGGACAGAAAGAAATCCGGCACCAGAGTGAATCTGGATCAGTATGACGAGGACATGAAGAAAGAGATCCTGCGTCAGTTGAAAAAGAGAGAGCGCAGGCGGAAATTCCTGTGTTTTCTCTGTATTGTGGCAGCAATAGGTTGCATTGGATATTTCGGCGCTTATTATTATCTGGCAGACAAATCAGACGGTCAGTTCGAGGAGTTGGCAGAGCTCAAGTCGAAAAAGCCGGTTTCTGAAGGCATTAAAGTACATAAGACCGGTGCGGTGGAAGTGCCGGACATCCTTGATGAGTATAAAAATTTATATAATAAGAACAAAAGTCTAATCGGCTGGCTCAAAATTGACGATACAATAATAGATTATCCTGTCATGCAGTCACCTGACAGTGAGTATTATCTGACTCACAATTTTAACCAGGAACAGGATAAGAACGGTTCGATCTTTATGGATCCGGCGTGTGACGTGCTGAAACCCAGCACCAATCTGATCTTATACGGACATCATATGAAATCGGGAAAAATGTTCGGGGATCTGGCACGGTACGAGGATGAAACTTACATGAAGGAACACGCCGTGATCAAGTTTGACACCCTCTATGAAAAAGGAACTTATCAGGTAATGTATGTGTTCCGGTCAAAGCTGTATCAGGACAGTGAGATCACTTTTAAATATTATCAGTTTATCGATGCAAATTCAGCGCAGGAGTTTGATTCCAATATGCGTGCAATGGCGGAAATGTCATATTATGATACCGGCGTCACTGCAACATACGGGGACAGACTGCTGACATTATCCACCTGCGATAATCAGGAACAGGACGGCAGATTTGTTGTCGTGGCAAAAAAGATTCGATAGAAGCCGGTGCAAAGGAGAAGCATAATGGCAAAGAAACCTATGGGAGAAAAAAAGAAAGCAAACAGGAAAGTGAAGCGTCAGGTGCGCCGCACTTCTGCGATCGTACTTTTGATCACGGCAATCATTGTGGCGGCAATTCCTGTGCCGGAGAATGCGGCTGCTCCCGGGGCAGGAGGCGGGAGCGGAACGGCTCGTGACTCCAGCGTTTATGAATATACGAATCATACCAATGCAGTTGGGGGTATGACAGAGGGAGAATATGATTCCGAAGGAAAAAAACTCAACACTGCGAATGACTATATTCCGAATTCGGTCATGTTTGGCGGATATGATCTGGCAAAAAACATAGCAGATCCCTATAAGGCGTATACGATACAGAAGGTGGATGAACAGTGGGTATATCAATGGCAGTTTGAATATTATTATGTTAATGGCAAGACGGTTATCTCGAAGTA
>JALFTO010000199.1 GCA_022779165.1 Lachnospiraceae bacterium | reverse complement strand
CTCCTCATTTCCGAACAACGGTGTGATCGTTTCAAAAAGCGCTTTCTGCTCTTTGATCTTCTCCTCATTTCCCACAACACAGAGACATTCATCCGCAAGGAATGCTTCCAGATAATCGGCCAGTGCGCGGATATCGTCCGGAGTGGCATCCAGCATCTGATCTCTCTCCCTCTGGGTGTCCTCATACGTATAATTGGTCAGATACGCTGCCATGGAACGACTGCCCTTTGCCGCAGGTGTCAGCGGCATATCACTCTCGCTGACAGCGCCGATGACGAATTTCGTCATCTCGCGCTCATCCGCGTGAAACTTCTTCACATAGTCCACAGCGCCCTCGTACGCCCCGATCGTACGCTCCAGATTCGGGTCACGATAGGACACAAAATAGCTGTCGCCCGTTTTGCCGAACGCACACATACATCCGTAAGCGCCACCTCTGACCCTGACCTGATTCCACAGATAATCATATCCCATCATCACCTTCAGCACGCGCAGCGCTCCCGTATAAGGAAGGCCTTTTCCGATAAAGTTGCCTGCGCGGCACACATACTGCACCTGAGCCGAGGACATGAGCCCTTCGTTCTTTTTGGAAACCGCAGGTTTGTATGACTGCTTCGTGACCGGTTCCGTATGCAGCGACTGTTTGAGTGCTTTCACACAGCCTTCGATATCGCCTTTTCCTTTCTCTGCCGTATAGTCCACCATCAGGTTCTCCGGACGGAAGATCATCTTTTCGAGGGTTTTCAGTTTCTCGATGACATCTGCTTTTCTCTCATCAAAATGTTCCTCGATGTCCTCAAGCACCTTGTAAAACTCGTATCCGCTAAACTGTTCCGAGATCGCTGCCGTTTCAGAGAAATAGGACATGGCACGGACTGCCGCCAGGGAATGTCCCGCGCTCATGAAGTTTGCCTGCACGCGCGATTTGGTTTCCGAGAGGATCTCATGCAGACGTTTCTCATCGTCGAGCCCGGTCGTCAGCAGCATCTCCTGCATCAGCGCAAATGCTTTGTCCAGATTCTCATAGAACACCTTCGCCTTCACCTCAAATGTGATGCGGCATTCCTGTAGATTCCGCGCGTTCACATAAGTAGAGAGAGACGTTGCGATCCCACCGGTCTGCAGATTGATCTCATCAAACAGCTCTCCGTAGCTGTAATGCTCTGTATTCATCAATCCGAGCACCGACTTATAGATTCCGATATATGGGAACAGCTCCGTCGGGATCTGCGTCATATCAAATAAGAGTCTCACATATCCGATTCCGTTTGTAAAGATATCATGGTGCAATATGACAGTACCGTCACAAATCTCTTCCCGGTTAACATACGGTTCTGCTTCCCTCTTAATATCCTCTCTGGCAAGAAGCGGGATCTTCCGGATATCCTCCTCACTGCTCGGCTCCTCCTGATATCTGGCAAGCGCTTCCGTTTCTTCCACCAGCTGACCGATCTGCTCTTTTGTAAAGGAAGCTTTCAGCGCAGCAAGCTTATCCTTAAGCGCCTTTTCTTCCTTTGCGGCAAGTCCTCTCACGGGCTCCACCAGCACGACGGAGCTGTGACGATTGTCAAGGAGATACGCCCTGATCAATTCCTCAAAATATCCTTCATCCACCTTCTGTTTCAGGGATATGAACGTGTCCTCAGCCTCCACATGAAGAAAAGGCTTCGTGTCGTCATACAGCCAGCTGTCAAGCGCCTGCAGACCGTACATCAATCCCTTGGGATAAGAACCGAAATCCGCCTCTCGGTATTTGAACTCATAGTAATTGAGCGCTGCCCGCAGAGACTTTTTATCAATTCCCCGACTGCACATTTCCGACAGCGTTTTCCGGATGACGGCAAGGAAATCTTCCTTCTGATCAATATCGGCATTCTTGGCCACCACACTGAAATACGGCTGTCTGATGCCGTTCTCATACACACTGTAGATATCTTTTCCGATCCCGGCATCGATCAGCGCCTGCTTGAGCGGCGCACCCGGAGCGGAACAGATCACATAATCAAGGATCTGGAATGCCAGATATAGTTCTCTGTCCAGATTGTTGCCGATCACTGTGTTATAGGACAGATAGGCATTGCCGTCGAGAGGCTCGCTCTCCGTGATCGGATAAGACCGGCTGACCTGCACAGGCGCATCAAAGGCTTTCTGTTCCGTGATCTCAGAGTCGATCGTGAGCGCGTCAAATTTTGACAGATACTGCTCATCGATCCAGTTCAGCTTCTCCTCCATATTCGTATTGCCATATAAATAAAGATAACTGTTTGACGGATGATAATATCTGCTGTGGAACGCAAGGAAATCCTCGTAAGTAAGTTCCGGAATCTTCGCGGGATCCCCGCCGGATTCAAACCCATAGGGCGTATCCGGGAAAAGAGAATTAAACACCTCTCTGTCGAGCACATCATCCGGTGAAGAAAACGCGCCCTTCATCTCATTGTAGACAACACCGTTGATCGCAAGTTCGCCTTCCGCGCCTTCCAGCTGATAATGCCAGCCTTCCTGGCGGAAGATCTTCTCCTCTTTGTAGATATTCGGATAAAATACGGCATCCAGATACACATGCATCAGATTCTGGAAATCCTTGTCATTGCAGCTCGCCACGGGATACACCGTCTTATCCGGATAAGTCATCGCATTCAAAAAAGTATTTAAGGAGCCCTTCGCCAGTTCAATAAAAGGATCCTTCACAGGGAAATGCTCAGAGCCGCACAGAACGGAATGCTCCAGGATATGCGCAACCCCGGTACTGTCTGTGGGCGGCGTACGGAAACCGATATAAAACACCTTGTTCTCATCATCGTTCTCGAGCAGTGCAATCCTTGCGCCTGTCTTCTTATGGCGCAGCAGGTAACTCTCGGAATCCAGTTCCCGGATCCGCTTCCTCTCCACCAGTTCATATGCCTTACACGCTTCTATGTTCATATTCTCCTCCACCAGGTAATCTTGTTTTGAAACATTTATACTCGTTAGTATAGCACTTCTGCAAAAAATTATAAAGCACTTGTATTCCGCTATTCAGAGTGATATGATACACAAAAATCCGAGCATCCGGGATCAGGCAAAATCTGCCGCACCGGATTCTCTTTGCGGCCACAATACAAAAAGCAAAGGCAGGTATCCTTACCATGGGAAAAGACAAGCGTATCACCGGCATCATCATCACACTGATCGGAGGCACCTTCTGGGGATTATCCGGCACTTGCGGACAATACCTGTTTTTAAATAAGGCATCCTGCTCCGACTGGCTGGTGCCCATACGTCTGCTCTTCGCCGGAGCGATTCTGATCCTCTTTTATCTGATCAAAGACCGCGCCACCTGTCTCGAACCGTGGAAGCACACAAAAAGCGCCATAACACTTTTGTGCTATGGCATTCTCGGCATGATGCTGTGCCAGTATTCCTATTTTCGCGCGATCGAAGCTTCCAACGCAGGGACCGCGACCGTACTTCAGTATGTTTCGCCCGTTCTGATCATGCTCGTCATGTGCGCCCGGGAGAAACGTATGCCACGTCTGATCGACATTTTCTGTGTCCTGCTCGCACTGTCCGGCATCTTTCTGCTCGCGACACACGGTCACACCGATCAGCTTGTGGTCTCCGGTACCGCCCTGTTCTGGGGATTGTTTTCCGCTGTCACAGTGGTGTTTTACAATCTGATCCCGCGCGGTCTGATGCGGATCTATCCCACACCAATGCTGCTCGGCTGGGCAATGTTCATAGGCGGTGCGCTCCTGTTTGTCTTGAGAAAGCCCTGGCTGTACCACCCTGTACTCGACACGGGAGCACTTGCCTGTCTTGCATTCATCATCCTCGGCGGAACGATCGCCGCATTCTCGCTCTATATGCTGGGTGTCAAATATATCGGGCCGGAGAAAGCCAGTCTGTACGCCTGTGTGGAGCCTCTGGCCGCCACCGTCTTTTCGTTCCTGTGGCTGAAAGTCCCTTTCACGGCTATGGACATTCTCGGCTTTATTCTGATTATGTCAACCATTTTCCTGCTCACACTGTTTGGAAAAACAACTCCCCAATCGCAAAAGCCGTGAGCAGCTTCATCTTCTCATCGAGCGTTGCGAAATCGCGTCCCATTATCTTTTTGATCCGGTTGATCTGATAATTGATGGTATTGCGGTGCACATACAATTCTTCCGCCGTCTTCCGGATGCTGCAGTCATTCTTCAGATAGACATACAATGTCCGGCGGTACTCCGTGTGATATTCACTGTCATAGTTCTCAAGCTTTCCCAGAATCTGCTCGTAATATTCCCTCAGGATATTCTCATCGCTGACTCCGAGGATCACCTTCTCGAAGTCAAGATCATCATAAAACAGGGCACTCTTATGAACCTTCTCACAGACCGACAGGATCCGCCTCGCCTTGGCACAGCTGTCTCCGATCATCTCAAGTCCTCTGCCTGCGGGTCCTGCTCCGATCAGAACTCTTAACGTCCCCTCTTTTGCGTTTTGCAGTTCCAGAATACTGTCTATCATGCGCCCTGTCCGCCTTCTCCCGAACCCGGGTAGCACAAGCACCCAGTCTTTCTCCTTCTGAAAGGCCGCAAATCTGCAATTCTGTCTGTATAACATCTGCTCGATCCGTGTCTTTACAAACTCCTCATACTGTTCCGGCAGTTTCTCTGTTGCAGGAAGGATCCGCAGACAGAGCACCATGCATTCCTCTCTCACATTGAAATCATTTCGTTCCAGAACAGGCGCATATTCCGCAAATTTTTCAGGCCATACCATGAGATTTTTGAGGACTTCGACAATACTCTCCTCCGCCTTTTCCTCCTGAATGATATAATTGCAGAAATCCTGTGTCATATCAACAAGCCTTGTCTCCCACGGTACCGTAAAAAGCGGAAATGCATTCTCATTGCAATCATTCCTAAGCGACTCCGGCAGGCTCTCGATATACGGTCCGAGATTCACCACCAGACCGCACGCACCGCTTTCCCGAAGCTGTCTTGCAAATCCGCACAGCCACTCTTCTCCTGCATTTCCGATCCCCGTTGTAAAGACGAGTTCCCCACCGTGCAGAAACTTTGCCGCCTCCTCCGATTCCAGCGTGTGTACCCACTTCACAATGTTGGATAGACCCTCCTTGCCCGCCTCCAGTTTCATACCGTATAACTGCTTTGCATTTTCACACATCTTCTGCAGAATCGCTGCCATAAGTAAGCCTCCTCACAACGTAAAAAGAGCCGGATTTTCCCGAAGAAAACCGGCTCCTTTGCACGCGCATCATAAATCTGTTCTGCAGATCCCGCATTCGGGATCCCAATCTATGCCCACACAAAGTATTTATGAGGTCAGCTGATGACAGCTACCACAATTTTTCATAGAGAGTTTTGACATCCCCGACAGTCACCGTCTTGCGGGTATTGCCCGGGCTTCCGCTGTCCACGGCATCCTGACTCATCTTATCGATATTTGCAAAGAAAGCATCCTTGTCAATCCCATACTCTGCCAATGTGGGTACTCCACAAGTATGGCACAAATTCGACAATTCTTCAATAAATTTTTTTGCGGCCTCCGCATCGCTGTCATTTTCTCCGGCAGCGCCAATGGCTCTCGCCAGATCACCGAACCGCTCGTATGTACCGTCAAGCGCAAATCCCAGACAAACCGTCAGCAGCATCGCATTGGAAATGCCGTGCGGCACATGGAACAGTGCTCCGATCGGCCTGCTCATGCCGTGAACGATCGTGACGGAAGAATTGTTGATACAGATACCTGCTTCCAGCGCTGCAAGTGCCATCTCCTCCCGCGCCTTCAGATCCGTACCGTCCGCACAGGCCGTGGGAAGATACTTGAAGATTCTCTTCACAGCAGACACCGCAAGTGTATCGGTCATGGAAAATGCCTTTTTGGAAGTGTAGGCCTCCACCGCATGTGTCAGTGCATCCAGTCCGGTTGCCACCGTAACATTCTTTGGAGAGGAAACCGTAAAAGAAGGATCCACAACCGCCAGAACGGGCAGCAGCACCTCGCCCTTCAACAGCATCTTAATATTTTTCTTCGTGTCTGTGATGATCGTAAACATCGTGGCTTCCGAGCCGGTTCCCGCAGTCGTCGGTATCGCGACAACCGGAGGAATGACCTTCGTCATGATCTTTCCGTTATAGTCCGCAATGCTTCCCTCGTTCACCGTCATCGCCGCGATCGCCTTCGCAGAATCAAGCGGACTTCCCCCGCCGATTCCGATGCAGAACGTGCATCCTTCTTTCCGATAGATGGCAACGCCTTCCTCGATCATCGTATCCGTAGGCTCACCTGTGATTCCGTCAAACACCACATAAGCAATGCCGCAGTCATCCAGCACCCTCTTAAGTTCCGTCATCATCTCAGACTTCACAACGTGTTTGCCCGTGACGATCAACGCCTTGCCGCCGTATGTCTTCATAAACTTTCCGGACTCTGCAAGAGCCCCCGTTCCCACTACCACATGGGCAGGAACCGCAAAATGATTTGCCATAATAAAACGTCTCCTTTACAGATATGTCTTATCCACAATGTACAATACTTCATCAAGCTTTGCAAGCTCTTCTTTCAGTTGCTCTTCCGTGATGATCAGAGGCGGACATACAAAGACCATGTTTTCGTGTGAATATGTCATAAATCCGCGGCTCTTGAGCTCTCCGATGATCTTGCCCATGATTCCCTCCGGATCCTGTCCGTAAGGAACCAGCGCCTCTTTCGTCTTCTTATCTTTTACGAGTTCCACGCAGGAGAACAGACCGATGTGGCGCACATCACCGACACACGGATGTGCCTCTTTCATCGTCTCCAGTTCCTCAGCCAGCACTGCTCCCACCTTATTGACATTGTCGAGGATCTTAGCCTTACCGTAGTAGTTCACGCAGGCAACGCCGGCCGCGCATGCAAGCGGATGGCCGGAATAGGTCAGGCCGCAGGAAAGCACATGGTCATCAAAGTATTCCGCAATCTTTTTGCTGACAGCCACACCGCCGAGCTGTACGTATCCGCAGGTGACACCTTTGGCAAATGTCACGATATCGGGCTTCACATCAAAGTTCTCAAAGGCAAACATCTTGCCTGTTCTGCCCCAGCCTGCCATAACCTCATCACAGATCATCACAATACCGAATTCATCACAGATCTTGCGCACGCCGGGCAGATATCCCTTAGGCGGAATAATGACGCCGTTGGAACCTGTGATCGTCTCCATCTCGATGGCTGCCACTCTGTCAGGCCCTTCATAGATGATCTGCTCGCGAAGTTTTGCCAGATAATATTTGGTAGCCGCCTCCTCGGATTCGAACTCGATCGGCTCTCTGTAGATATACGGATCAAAGAATTTGATAAAGCCGGGAATGCCGGGCTCCAGCGGATAACGTCTGGGTTCTCCCGTCAGATTGCCTGCACCGAAAGAAGATCCGTGATAACTTCTGTAACGGCTGAATACCTTGTTTCTTCCCGTGTACATTCTTGCGATCTTGATGGCATTTTCATTGGCGTCCGCGCCCGCATTGGTAAAGAATATCTTACCGAAATTATCCGGCAGCAGATCAATGATCATCTTTGCCAGCGTTGCTCTGGGTTCAGAACCATATGCCGGACTCACATAGCAGTATTTATCCACCTGTTCCTTGATGGCATCCGCGATATCCTTATTGCCGAAACCGAGATTCATGTTAACGAGCTGCGACGACATGTCCGTATAACGTTTGCCGTCAAAATCATACAGATAGATTCCCTCCGCCTTTGCGATCGGGATCGGATTCAACCCTTTCTGTTTGCTCCATGACTGAAGTACATATTCCTTTGATGTGCTCTTTACCTCTTCTCCATTCATATTGTTCTCCTCCTTCCGGTCATTACAGACCCTGAAAATTTTTTCCAATAAGCGAAAAGACACCGGATACGCGACTCCGATGTCTTTGACTGTGTCCAGTATATCATTTTTCTCACACGAAAAAAGTAGTTCCAACCCAAAAAGCATTGTGCTGCAGCACAAACATTTCCATCAAACCGTAAACATAATGATCTTAAGTTTGGGGATCATGAGCTCTTCCACCACGATCGTATCCTTCTGTGCAAGTACCTCCGGCCTGTCATAAAGTTCCCCAACCGTAAAACTAAAGCTCTTGTAATGTCCCTTCTCCGGCTGCCACACGTTCATCTTAAACTGCACACCGAGCTGCCTGTACACCATATAAGAGAGGGAATCCTGCGTCAGATAAAACAAATGATTCTCCGGTGTCGTGTCAGCCGAAACCTCTTTTAACATATAATGGCTTAAAATTGCCTTGAACTTGAAGGGGATGTCATCTCTGTCGAGCATCTCCTGATACGTGAACTTCGCACCGATATACACCTTGCTGACATCCTGCATCACATACTTAAAATCCTGATTTTCCATCCTGTCTGCCAATTCCTCTTTCAGATCTAAGATCACGACTGTGTCGGATCCTCAATCTCCTCTATCTTCTGTCCGCTGATCCTGACAGCGTCACGAATCTCCTCCTCGGAAAGCCCCGACTCCCCGGCAAGTTCCTCCACCGTCACTTTCTTAAGTAACTCCTCCGACAGTTCCTTTGCCGCATCTGCCACCCGGTTTACCCTGTCCGCGACCTTTCGCTCCTGCTCTTTCACATCTGTCTGCTCAGCGATGTAATCCTCCATGGCATCCATCATCAGCTTGCCGAGCATCCCCCGCACCTCATCCGGTCTCTCGAGTGCGCCCAACATCTCAACTCCCATGGTCAGCGCGACATTTCCCTCGCCGATCAGATCCTCGATCATCACACCCTGACCGGCATACAATTTCGCCACATCCACCACATCCAGCAGATGAAGACTGATGAGCTGCTTCTTTGCCGATATGTCTCCCGCCATGGCAGACAGTGTGACTGCCTCCCTCTGCCCTTCGCTCAGTTGCGGAAGTCCCTTCAATTCCTCCAGATAAAGTGCCAGATAATCGATATCCTCTTTCTCCAGATAATCATCCAAGTCCACCGGCTCTCCGATGCCGATCTTATGTTTCTTCAGATATTCATACACCAGTGCAAGCTGACCCTCAGACAGATCAAGCTCCGCAAACGCAAGTTCCACATCCTCCTTTGCGATTACATTGCCCTGTTCCTTTGCCTTCTTCCGTACGGCCTCCAACGTCTTGCCAAACAACACTTCCCTATCCATCTGCTCTTACTCTCCGTTCAAATGCTTTGTGGTCATGCCTTCCCGGCGTCCCATTCTCAATGCCTGCGCACATGCTTTCCTATCGTCCCGCTCTCAATGCCTACGCACATGCTCATGCGTGAACAGATGATCCTGGCAGTATTCATAATTTCCCTCACACTTGGAGCAAAAACGAAACTCCAGATCACCGTCCTTCTCCGTCCTTCCGCAGATCGCGCATTTGTGCCTGGTGATCTCCGTATTCTGCCGCACCTCATGGCGGAATTCCTGCCGCCGTCTGATCTGCTTCGGCGACATGCGCGTCATATTCCTCGTCATCAGGAAGAACAAAAGGACATTCAGCAAAGAGGCACCGATGATGATCTTGCCGTCAATCCCGCTCGCCAAAAACAGATATGCTTCAAAAATGGCATCAATAATTCCAAGCCACTTCACCTTGATCGGAATGATGAACATAAACAGCATCTGCATATCCGGAAACGTCATCGCAAATGCGAGGAAGATCGACAGATTGACATACATGGTACTGAAACCGTAGAACGCTCCGCCGACCGACTGGTTCGACAGTACCGTAAAGAAATCATGCGCACCCATAATCCCGATCACACCGCTGTATGCAAGCGAATAATAGCCATACAGCAGGAAACTGCCGATGACGGTGAATACCATGCCGCTGAGCAGATATACATTATAGCGGAACGCTCCCCAGGTACGCTCGAGAAGCGTTCCCAGAGAATAATAGACATACAGCATCACCATGGTAAAGATACTGAAACCGCCGGGCGGTATCAGGATCCATGTAACCAGACGCCACACCTGTCCGTGCAGGATATGATAAGGATTCAACACCAGATAATCCAGAAAAGAAGCATTCACAAACTGAATGGCATATCCGAACGCATAACAGATGATCATCATCAGCGAGATATTCTGGATCGCATATCTGCCGAATTTCCGTTCCATTTTATTCAAAAAGTTCATGTTCTGATACCTCGGTCATCTGTCCCCTTCCCGGGGACATTTTTTGAAAAAACACGAATACATTGTAGCATGACGGATTTCAAAAGTAAACGGGAACGCTGTCGTTTCCGTTCATTTCATTTTTTTGTCATAAATGATACAGAAAATTTTAAGAAATTCGCCTTTTTATCCACATTTTTGCAATTGCACTTTATAGTAAACTGTCGTATAATGTAAAAGTTTCGAGGCACTATATGAAACCACATTAGTAATAAGAAGAAAGGGCGGTTACCATGACGCAGTCCAATTACAGGCTTGGAATCGATATCGGTTCCACAACCGTAAAAATTGCCATTATAGATAATACGAATGAAATCTTATTTTCCGATTATAAAAGACATTTTGCCAATATCAGGGAGACTCTCTCCGACCTTCTTCACGAAGCGTCAGACAAGCTCGGAAACGTAGTTCTCCATCCCATCATTACAGGCTCCGGCGGACTGACGCTGGCGAATCACCTGCAGATTCCGTTTGTCCAGGAAGTCATTGCCGTAGCGGGCGCATTGGAAGTCTATGCGCCTAAAACAGATGTCGCCATTGAACTTGGCGGCGAGGATGCCAAGATCATCTATTTTGAGGGCGGCAACGTTGAGCAGCGAATGAACGGGATCTGTGCCGGCGGTACGGGTTCCTTTATCGACCAGATGGCCTCCCTTCTGCAGACGGACGCATCCGGTCTGAACGAATATGCCAAAAATTATCAATCGTTATACACCATCGCTGCGCGATGCGGTGTCTTTGCCAAATCCGATATCCAGCCGCTCATTAACGACGGCGCAACCAAAGAGGATCTGTCCGCATCCATCTTCCAGGCGGTGGTCAACCAGACCATCAGCGGTCTTGCCTGCGGCAAGCCGATCCGCGGCCATGTGGCATTCTTAGGCGGCCCGCTCCATTTCCTTTCCGAGCTCAAGGCAGCCTTCATCCGCACCCTCAAACTGGATGATGAACATATCATTAACACGGACAATTCGCATCTCTTTGCTGCTATCGGCTCCGCACTGAACGCAAAGGATGACGTATTCTACACCATGGAAGAAATGCTCACAAAGCTTTCCTCCAATATCAAGATGGAATTTGAAGTAGAGAGAATGGAACCTCTCTTTGCCTCCGAGGCAGAATACGAACAGTTCAAAAAACGGCACGCCTCTCACAGAGTGGGGACTGCTGATCTCGCTACATACCGCGGCAACTGTTATCTCGGCATCGATGCCGGAAGCACAACAACCAAGATCGCTCTGGTTGGCGAGGACGGTTCCCTCCTCTATTCTTTCTACAGCAACAACAACGGCAGCCCTCTCAAAACTGCGATCGCCGCACTGAAGGATATCTACGGGAAACTGCCGGCAGACGCCCACATTGTACGTTCCTGCTCGACCGGCTACGGTGAAGCGCTGATGAAAGCCGCTTTCCTGCTCGACGACGGCGAAGTGGAAACCGTGGCGCACTACTATGCGGCCGCTTTCTTCAATCCTTCCGTGGACTGTATTCTCGATATCGGCGGGCAGGATATGAAATGCATCAAGATCAAAAACCAGACGGTTGACAGTGTGCAGCTCAATGAGGCATGCTCCTCAGGCTGCGGCTCTTTCATCGAAACCTTCGCAAAATCCCTGAATTACAGCGTACAGGATTTTGCGCAGGCGGCTCTGTTTGCAAAACATCCGATCGATCTGGGCACACGCTGTACCGTATTTATGAATTCAAAGGTAAAACAGGCGCAGAAGGAAGGTGCGGAAGTTTCCGATATCTCGGCCGGACTCGCCTATTCCGTTATTAAAAACGCCCTGTTTAAGGTAATCAAAGTGTCCGACGCCTCCGAGCTCGGCTCCCAGATCGTTGTCCAGGGCGGCACCTTCTACAATGACGCCGTTCTCAGGAGCTTTGAAAAAATTGCAGGCTGCCAGGCCATCCGCCCTGATATCGCAGGTATCATGGGTGCTTTCGGCGCTGCCCTGATCGCAAGGGAGCATTATCAGGCAGAACCCGGTTATCAGACAAGCATGCTCACGATCGACAAGATCAATGCACTGAAATTTGAAACCAGCATGGCCAAGTGCCGCGGCTGCACCAACAGCTGCCGTCTCACCATCAACAAGTTTACGGGCGGACGTCAGTACATATCAGGAAATCGCTGCGAGCGGGGTCTGGGCAAGAAGAAAAACGAGAACAACCTACCGAACCTGTTCGATTACAAATTAAAGAGAATGTTTGACTATGAACCTCTGACGCCGGAAAAAGCACCCAGAGGAAAAGTCGGCATTCCCCGCGTCCTGAATATGTACGAGAATTACCCCTTCTGGTTTACCTTTTTCA